>NZ_JAMYPD010000013.1:0-161092 GCF_040320195.1 Mesorhizobium sp. M0768
CTACCAGCGTTCTCATCTGCGCGAGCACAAGAAGGAGAGCCTGAGGGCCTTGGCCGCCTGAGCACCGTCATGTGTCCGCCGCTCCGCTAAACAGGGGGGCTGCGCGGCGGACACGCCGACGTCAACGCAATGCCACGCCATTTTGCTGAACTTGACGCACACAACTCGAACCCGCTGGGTGACGAAGGTTGAGCATCAGCCAGAAATGGGCATCCCGCTTTGGAAAAATCCGGTGCTTGAACAAAGACGGAGCGGCGGACCGTCTCGAATTGAAGGTCCGCCGTTCCGGGCCGTTCAGATCACAAGGAACGAACCTGCCGTAAGCGACAGACCTGGAGAGAGAGTGGCGAACTGTATTTGAGCTGCGCCGCCGATACCGTCGGTGTCGAAAGAGAGCGCTCCGGTTGAACTGTTGTAGATGATATGGTCGGAGCTATCATGCGCAGCCGTGCCAGCAAAGAAAGCATGGGATGAGAGGCCTCCAAGCTTAAGCCCGGCAAAAACGGCGTCGTCGAGCTGGATCTTGTCCTGGAGCTTGTTGAAGTCGGTGATCTTGTCGATATTGCCGGCTCCAAGAGCGCTGTTGAACACGAATGCATCATTGCCTCCGTTACCGGTCAAGATGTCAGCACCGCCGCCACCATTGATGACATTGGCGCCGGCATTGCCTTGGATGGTCTGGGCAAAGGCGTTGCCGGTCAGGTTGATTGCAGACGTACCGGACGCATTGGTGGTGGCGAGGAGCTCGATCTGCGAGCCGGCCAACAGGGCGTGGCTCACCGAGGCGAGCACTTTGTCGTTGCCGCCGCCCACCGCCTCGTAAACCCTGTCGCCGGCATTGTCGACATAGTAGGTGTCGTTGCCGCCATAGCCGGTCATCGTGTCGGCGCCACCGCCGCCGTTGATGATGTTGGCACCGGCATTGCCCTGGATGCTCTGGGCGAACTCGTTGCCGGTGAGGTTGATGGCCGTCGTGCCGGACGGGTTGCTGGTGGCGAGAAGCTCGATCTGCGAGCCGGCCAACAGGGCATGGCTTACCGAGGCGAGCACTTTGTCGTTGCCGCCGCCCACCGCCTCGTAAACCCTGTCGCCGGCATTGTCGACATAGTAGGTGTCGTTGCCGCCATAGCCGGTCATCGTGTCGGCGCCACCGCCGCCGTTGATGATGTTGGCACCGGCATTGCCCTGGATGCTCTGGGCGAACTCGTTGCCTGTAAGATTAATGGCCGTCGTGCCGGACGCGTTGGTGGTGGCGAGAAGCTCGATCTGCGAGCCGGCCAAGAGGGCATGGCTTACCGAGGCGAGCACTTTGTCGTTGCCGCCGCCCACCGCCTCGTAAACTCTGTCGCCGGCATTGTCGACATAGTAGGTGTCGTTGCCGCCATAGCCGGTCATCGTGTCGGCGCCGCCGCCAATCCCTCATTTTGATTCGATAGCGCCCCGCGGATGTCTGCCTACTAGAGGGTGTATATTAGCGCCAAATCACATACCTGCAGGCTCTGATAGAATGGTTGATCGCCAATAGGAATGCTGCACGGAAGGAGTAACTTCCATGGACATAATAAATAAGTAACAAGAATATGATCCCATCAAAGGGCCGTGTTTTATCCAGCCCATCTGGTTAGATTGAAAGACAGATAGTTAATATCTAGAGCGTATCTTGCAGATCGCTGAAATAAACTTGTGAATTATGTTTCTATCTAACTGTTCACCCGCGCATTGAGAGATCAGACAGACGTTCACCTAAGAGCCAGACCCCTCCACAGTCTCAATCCCGCAACCAATTAGTTGTGGATAATTCGTAGGTGTCCGCGCGTTCGTCGCGTGAAATCGGTCGGCAGATCAGGTCGCCGGCGTCGGAACGGTCCGAATCGGCTTATCCGCTGGTCGCAAGGAGGCAGGTTGCGCCAGGAGTTGTGGCTGAGGGGTCGACTATCATGCCTGGTAGCACAAGCGGGACAAGCTGAGGCGCGAACCCGGACCGGGAGCTTAGGAATCCGACGCGCCCAGCGTAGAGCAGCCGTACAACGCACGACTGTCGGAAGCGCTTTCTTCGGTTGCCTTATCAGTTGCAAGTCCGGCTTGGCCGAACCCCTAGAGTTCGAGGCGCAATTCATCACCGTACCCGTTCCTATGCACCACCAGATGCCGTCGAGGCGGTTCGCGATACCCGTAAGGCCGTGATCCCCATGCAGTTTGCCTCATTCAAACAGACGAGGACAGTATGCAAGCCTCCTCCTACCGTATCCTTTCACGCGCACAGAAGTAACGAAGCAAAACCATGAAAGCAGATGCGAAAGGCAGTTACTTCACGCGACCGGAACACGGCGCACGGACGGGAGCTTCGCGATGAATCCGCATCTCGTTTGTGTGGGAGGCGAAGATCACGCCCTGAGAATTCCGTTCCTAATGTCGCTGCGCGAAAGCGGCTTCCGGGTCACGGCAGTTTCAACCGGCGATGAGGCTGCGTTTTTGCGGCATGGCATTCCGCATCGCCGCTACGGTTTCGACCGATTTGCCAGCGGCACTGGCGAGTGGACCGCTGTAAGAGCGATTCGGAAATTGCTTGCGGAACTTCGGCCTGACATCGTCCAAAGCTTCGATACCAAGCCTAACCTGCTGACACCCATTTCGGTGCGCGGAACGGTCCCGGTCGTGCGCACGATCAACGGCCTGGGCTGGACATTCTCATCGTTGGAACCGCGTGCTCTGGCCTTACGTCCAATTTTTTGCGGACTACAATGGCTTGCCTCCTTCTGGACGGCAGCGACGGTATTTCAGAATCGGGACGATGAGGCTTTCTTCAAGCGCTTTCGATTGATTGAACCTGGCAGCGGAAGAGTGATCCGCAGTTCTGGCATCGATGTCGATGCGTTCGCTATGGCGAGGCATCTTGCTCCGCCGGCGGCGAAAATGCGCCAGGAACTCGGGCTCCAGTCAGCAGAGATCGTAATTTTTGTGGGCCGGCTAACCCGCCAGAAGGGCATCCCGACGCTGCTCCAAGCAGTCCCCCGCGTCCTTTCTAAAAGGCCTAATGCGCGTTTCGTGCTTGTCGGCCCTTGGGAGTCCGAAGGTCCATTTGCATTCGACAAGTCGGAAATCGATAGACACGCTCCTCATATCATCGCGCTAGGCCCACGACGCGATGTTCCAGCCCTTCTTGGCATGGCCGACGTGTTCGCCTTCCCCACACAATATCGAGAAGGAATCCCGCGCGTCCTGCTCGAGGCAGGGCTGGCGGGATTGCCCATGGTCGCCTCAAAGATGCCCGGCTGCAATGAGGTGGTCGAGGATGGATGGAACGGCTACCTAGTCCAACCCTACGACGCCGATGGCCTTGCATCTCGAATAGTCGACATCCTGTCCGACCGCAGTCACGGAAAAATCATGGGCGGTCGTTCTGTCGAACTCGTCCGTGAGCAGTTCGCGCTGCCGCGGGTGGTCGCTCAGTATTGCGATCTGTACGAAAATATCCTTGGCGCCAAATCCCACGGTGGCCTCGCCCGACCGGCGTATCCGGTCTTAATTAGAGACGATGCTGTCAGCGGTAGATTGGATGTGCGCCGATGATCCGGGACGCGATCCTGGCCTGCGGGCTCGCAACGACCTATGCGGAGCAACTCGACATTCCCGGGTCGCCCTTGGGGATTGGCGAACTGTTCCTCGTGCTTTGGATCATGCTGTCGATCGCGCGCGTCCTTGCCGGCGGTCGCCTGGAGACCAGGCCGGCGCTGACACTCCTTGCAAGTTACTGGACGATCATGGCGCTGGCTCTGGGGGTCGGCACCGTTGTCGGCTATCTGACCACAGTTCTATACCTGACGGGCCTGATGCACGATACGATGGCCTACCTGCTGTTGGTCAGCGTCACCTGCCTTGCCGCTGCAGAACCCGACGCCGACCGCCATCTCCGTCGTACTGGCTGGTGGGTCGTGGGTATCGCGAATATGGCCCTTGCCATTCAGCTGGGACAGGGCTGGGGCTGGATCCCCCGAGCTGGCGTCGATCCCTGGTACTGGGACCGCTTTCGCGGCTGGTCGCACAATCCAAATCAGCTCGCGCTCTACTGCGCAATCTTTGGCCTGCTAGCCTTGCATCTTGCGACCACCACCAGCAATCGATGGGGCAGGTTTCTTGGGATCGCCAGCTTGTTCCTAACCTTCTATGTCGGGAGGCTGACAAAGAGCGATACCTATTTGTATACCAGTATCCTGACCTGCCTGACGTTCCTCGGGCTGCGGATCAGGACATGGCTCAAGACCGGTGGCAACAGGGGCAGCTTTTCACGGCAAGCCGTCCTCCTGTTGCTCGTCGGTATCCTTCCGTTGGCGATCGCGATAACCCCCTACGCCGTGACGGAGGCGAGCGTCCTCGAAAACTTCGCCAAGGGCCTGACCAAGGACAAGGGCGGCGAGGCCACTGCCGAAACCGCCGCACTCCGCGTGCATCTCTGGGACGAAGCAATAGAGAAGGGCGCGGAATCCGGGTCGTTGGGCCTTGGTCCAGGTCCGCATCTCGAGCGCCCATCAGTGTTCGAATCGCAATTTCTGGAACGACCCTTCGAGGCTCACAACACGATCCTCGACCTGTACACTCAAGGTGGACTTACTGCGGTTCTGGCGCTGGTCTGGATCGTCAGCGCCGCCATCGTGTCGGTATGGCGTGCGAAGCTCGACGCGCTGTTAGCGCTCGTGGTGTCAATCGCTATTTTCGGAATGCCGCACCTGATCATCCGTCACCCGATCGTGTGGTTTGCGCTGACCATCTGCCTTGTCGCCGGTGCTCCGAAAGCAGTTTCTGCAATCTCCAACAATCCGGGTTAATGGCATGTGTGGTATTGCCGGAATTCTTCTTGCCCCCGATTCAGCCGACACGAAGCCGCTCAAGGCAATAGAGCAAATGACGGCCGCGCTTCGTCACCGCGGACCGGATGGCGAGGCATTCTGGATACATAGCGAAGCCGGGCTTGCCTTCGGTCACAGGCGTTTGGCCATTGTTGATCTGTCGGAGGCGGGCTGCCAGCCAATGCATTCCGAAAGCGGCAGATACGTCATTACGTTTAACGGCGAAATATACAATTTCCGCGATCTGCGCTGCGAGCTGGAAAGTACAGGTAGTCATTTCAGGGGCACCAGCGATACCGAGGTCATGCTTGCCGCCATTGAGAATTGGGGCCTCGAAAAAGCACTCACACGCTTCGCCGGAATGTTCGCGCTAGGACTATGGGATCTGAAGACGAGGACGCTCCATCTCGCCCGCGACCGAATGGGCAAAAAGCCGCTTTATGTCGCCTCAACACGTGATGCGCTTGTTTTTGCCTCTGAGTTGAAGGCGATCACCCGTTTTCCAGGTTTTTGTCAGGAGCTCGATATCAATGCGGCCGCGGCGATGCTTTCGAACGGATGGGTACCGGATGACAGCTGCATCTGGCGAGGCGTGTTCAAATTACCGCCGGGTTCGGTCCTGTCGGTGACGGCCGCTGACTTCGCCGCGTCGCGAAGTGCCGCCTCGCTAGCGCATCGTATTCGATACTGGTGGTCGCTAGCCGAAACCGCCGCCAAAGGGCGGGCGGAGCAGGTCGTCGGCAGTGACGAAGAACTTACCACTGAACTGGATGGCCTGCTTCGACTTGCCGTTCGGGAGCGCATGATCGCTGACGTTCCGCTCGGGGCCTTCCTGTCGGGCGGAATAGACAGCTCGACGGTTGTAGCCCTGATGCAGGCTCAATCGGACAAGCCGGTGCGCACGTTCACGATCGCTTTCGGAGAGGGCGGGTTCGATGAGGCTCCCCACGCGGCGGAAGTCGCGCGGCATCTGGGCACCGACCATACCGAACTCCACCTTTCGGCTGCCGTAGCGCGCGAAGTCATTCCAGAATTGCCGCAGATCTGGGACGAGCCTTTCGCTGACGAATCGCAGATACCAACTCTGCTGGTGGCGCGGCTCGCCCGCCGGCACGTTACGGTGGCTCTGTCGGGTGACGGTGGCGACGAATGCTTCGCCGGCTACGCCCGCCACTTCATGGCTGCCCGCCTGCGACGACAGCATACTCTGCCGTCGGCACTGCGTCGGGCGCTCGCGGCAGGCACTGGGTTACTGGCCCGTGCAGCCCGTCACGATCTCGTCGGGAAGCTGCCGCTTTCGGAGGGTGCACGGCATGCGCTGCGGGGCGACCGGCTGGATCGCCTCGCTCAGCTACTCGCTGCAGCCGATGAGGACGAGTTGTTTCGGCGACTGACGAGATCGTCGACCGAGAACCTCAGCCTGCACCAGCCCCCCTCATCAATCCACGTCGAGCACCGGCTTGATGGGCTGCTGTCCCGTCTTTTGTATGACGATATGGACGGCTACCTGCCCGGCGATATATTGGTGAAGCTGGACCGCGCCAGCATGGCCAACAGCCTCGAGGGGCGGTGCCCGCTACTCGATCATCGGGTTGTCGAATTCGCCTGGCGCCTGCCGACGAATACCAAGGTTCGTAATGGCAAAGGTAAGTGGATCCTTCGTCAGTTGTTGCGCCGGTACGTTCCGCAGCGACTGATCGAGCGGCCAAAGCAAGGTTTCGATGTTCCTATAGCAGTCTGGCTGAGGGGCCCGCTGCTCAGTTGGGCAAACGATCTTGTCGCCGATATGCGCATCTCCGGAGACGGAATTTTCGACCTTGCGAAGGTGGATGCGTGCTGGCGCGGTCACGTCGATGGCAGGCACGACCATTCTCGCGAATTGTGGCCGGCTTTGATGTTCCAGGCCTGGCACAACGAGGCAAGGCGGCCATCGCCGCTAGCAACGGGTTCTCGCGTGCCCGAACTTACAGGAGATTAAGATGGAAGGGTCCATAGTTAGCCGCATCCACCTTCCGCACGTTACCGAAATGCACTTGCCTGCGCGCGAAATCACTCCGCGCATGAAACGGCCGTTGCGTGAGCAGATGGACACGCAAACCCCGCTCCATCAGCTCCTCGTCACCCTCTCAAGAAAAAAGTGGTTCCTCCTGGCCATGGTCGTCGCAGGCGGTGTCTTGGCCGCGCTTGGAGGGCTTGCACGGCCTGCCCTATACGAGGCCACCACGCAGGTAATCGTCGACGCACCTAGTAGAGCAGCCCCTGCCGGCGGCTTGATCTCTGCTCAGGATCAGCTGGATTCCAGCATTGACGACCATATCACCATGCTCTCATCGCAAAGCCACCTGCGAAGCGTAGTGGCAGCGCTGCGCAAAACAGATGCTGCCAATGGGGCTAAACAGGCTGGTGCTCGAACCGGAAACCATCCTCCGAAGCCTGTTGGCGTCGAGCCGCTGAATTTGCGCTCGGTTCCAGCCGATTTGCTGGCCAAAATTTGGCCGCGAAGCACGCCGGCGGCGCCAGATGCGGCTGAACTCAAGGTGCTGCGTGAAGGTATGAGGATCGGCCAGGAGTTGCGATCGAGAGTTATCAGTGTCGGCTTCACCGATCACGATCCGGCGCGAGCCGCTCTGATCGCCAACACGTTCGTCGAAGTGTATATTGGCGATCTGGCAAGGAAAAGCCAAGCGTCGGACAGGCTGGAACTCGACTCGATAGTCTCCGGGCTGCCGACTATACAAAGCAGTCTGGCAGAAGCGACCGATCGTCTGGAGAGATATCGGTTGAGCCATGGCGCGGTCGATCAAGGTGCGGCGGACAATGCTGCCAAGGAGACAGCCGAACTCACTCAGCAAATTTCCTTGTCGAAAGCGGACCTCTCCGCAACGGAATCCCGACTCCAACAGATTCAGGACTTGCGAAAGGGGGGCGCGCCCGTTGCCTCGGTAGCCGAAGCCATCGGATCACCCTTGCTGGCCGATCTCTTGGCAGGCCAGGCCAACGGCACGGCAGATGAGAATGTCACAAATGCGATCGATCGTGAGATCGAACAAGAAATCGCCCGCGTCGCCGCTGAGGCAAACATCTATCGCTCCCAGATTGCGGCGCTGCAAAAGCGTAAGGATGTCCTAGATGCGGTTGTGGCCGATACAGCCGGCCGGCTTTCCGGACTGCGTGCTCTCGAGCCGCAGGTCAGCATCCTGACGCAGCGCTACAACGACCTTTTGACCCGGCAACAGGACTTGATGCGGCGTATTGCAAGTCCATCCCCCGGAGTCAGGCTTCTCTCAGCGGCGTGGCCCCCTACCAATCCAACGACTCTTTCACCAATTTTTCTTATTCCGCCTGGCATGGTCGTGTTTGGCCTGATTGGAGGGATTTTCATACTTGTCCGCCAACGCTTCGATCGCACATTGCGCGGAGAGGCCGAAGCTGAAGCAGCGCTCAAGGTTCCGTGCCTCGGGCTAATACCCCAGGCTCCCACAACGCACGCGAAGCGACTGCAGCAGCTGGTTTCAGGCCAGCAGGGGTGCAGATACAGCCGCGCCGTGACGTCCCTGCTTGTCGCCGCGGCGCCCCAACAGGCAAGGGATTACTCGAACATAATCTTGATAACATCCTGCGGTGAGGATGATGGCAAGACCGAGCTCGCATGGAGCATGGCCTTGGCGGCCACCAGACTTGGAGGGCGAGTACTCTTCATTGATCTGGACCGCACGGACCACCGCCTTACGGGCGAGTTTGTGAAGGAATTCAGCGCACGTAAGCCGCACAATTTTTTCGGAGACTATGTGAGTGACCGTTGTGCACTGCACGATGCGATAGCAGGAATGTCGGCGATCGGGATCGACTTCATGGCGCTCGCACCGTCGGAGGATCTGCTGCCCTTGCTGTCCAGTGTCGACGGCTCCCCTTTCAAAGATGAACTGCACTCGATCTATCGGGTCGTCATCATAAATGGACCGCTGGGGCTTGAGGGACCAGAGGCCAGGCTCCTGACAGGCTGGGGTGACGTGGTTCTTTTCGCCGTTCGCTGGGCGAAAACGCGACGCAGCATCGCGCGAGGCGTTCTGGACCTGCTTGCGGGCGATGCACCAGCTTCGGTCCCCGTCGCAAGCGTTCTCACGAAGGTTAATCTCAGGAAGCACGCTGGTTACCGGTTCGGGGACAGCGCTGACCTCTTGCTGGAGAGGACATGACGAGCGCGGCTCTTGTTGTTGCGCACTTCCCGCTTGGTTGAAAATCACCGCGCTAGGCGCTGCGCCGATCGGCTGCTGGGCGCGGGCCATCCGGCAGTAGCTGGGGTTGTCGCGGAGAGATCCATCCGGAGCGTGGGTCCGAAGTGTCACAACGGAACCTACGGCCAGGAGCCGCCGGACGGGCATTCATGAATTCCGGACCCCATCTGAGGCAACGCGCCTGACGCCGTCCTTCGTCTGCTTGGCGTTCACCGCGCGCCTAGTGGTGTCGAAATCACCCTTCACGCGGACCCGCTCATCGCTGCTTGGCTTGGCGATGAATCCGTAGCGCAGGTGACGAGACTTTGTCGATCTTTGCCCAGAGTGCGCTCCCCCCCATCGTCGATGCATTCCTGACCGCGTATGCCCATGCCGGCAACCGCGATGGTGAAATCGCAAGGGCAGTCAAACCTTGCGCAATCCGTTGCGCTTTGCTTCGCGGCAGGGCGCGCACGAACTCACTCACGCTACCTGGTTTCTCTCCCTTTCGGAAAAAGCTGTGGACGATGTCTTGTTTCAGGAATTTGGCGAGATTGAACGGCTCCCGCTCGCACTTGCTCAATTGCAAGCCGTGCCGCTGACATATGGCATCGAAGGCTTCTTTCGTCCATCGGCCGATGTGGTTTGGTGGCATGTCTATGAGCGAGCCATGGGACTCCATGTAGTAAGTTCTGTTTTCATTTGGCACGGCGATAAAGGCAGATCCTTGCGCCTTCAAAAGATATTTCAATCGAGCAAAAACGTCGTCCACTTGGTCCATATGCTCGAAGACTTGAAACATGAAAATAAAGTCGAAGGACTCTTTCATAGAATCGAAGCTGTCCATCCGAAAATCGCCTGAATAGGTCTTAAAGCCTTTCGACGCCAGTACAGACCTCGCCGTTTCGTTGTAGTCGACCGCAGAGATGTCGGAAACATGGAAGAATTTATTCTTGATGCGATCGAGAAAATATCCGAACCCAGACCCCACTTCGAGGGCAGTTTTTCCGCCAGTCTTCAGGCCCGCGAGCTCTTCGATAGTCCTTGAATATTCCCATTTCATGGTCGGATAGGAAGGGTACGCCCAGGCTAAGTTATAAAATTCAACGCCGCCAGCGACGAAGGGATCTGCAAAACCGAATCCGCAATCTGCGCATTTGCGGATATCGCATGTGTTGCTGCCCCAGAGATCCGACAGGTGGCTTGTTAATTTTCGAGAGCGATCGGGGTCCTGACGCGGATTGATGAAATGTCGAGAGGCCTCATCTGCTGTCACTTCGAACAATTTCGCGGTTGATACACTGGCACACGCCGGACAAATGGTCATCTCGCTTACCCCTAAAGGCCAGACCGAAGGAAAGCCGCCTTCGACGGTATATGATGCGCCCCAGCCCGCCCGCCGTCGCGCTCGACGATGCCGCCATGCTCAGAAGCTAAATCGTCTCAGGCTACGCGATCGACCCAGTCTCGGGCGGATCGCGAACACGTAAGTAAGAATGTGCTGGCTCGCTATTTTCATAACTGACGGGCGAAGAATTTGCATCGCATCTCGGATCGTCGCCCGCCAGGGTTGCTGGTGGAATCTGCTGGGAAGACGAGCAACCCGCAGCGCCCGTAACAGAGTCTCAGGGCAGGGAAGATGTTTACGATCCTCGATGAGGTTCCAGTTAAGCTCTTTGACGGCAAGCGTTACCTGATCGACCTCATCGAAACTCTTGGTTGTAGTGATGCTCGGGTGGTTCGTCGCGTCGTAGAAGATCAAGCCATCGTTTATCGCGACCATGTCTCCGTGGCAGGCCAGATCGACAAAGAACAGCTGGTCGACTCCAGCTGGGATTGAATTATGGGCGCGCATCAGGCAACCCGCGTGAATGACGTCGCGGTTGATCAAAAGCGTCGATGGGATGATCCCAAGGCTCCGCGTCGTGCGGACCAGATAGAGGTCCGTCAGGCATTGCTGGCTTGAGTAGACGGAAATTCGTTGCCGCCCCTGCGGTGGCAATCGGAATTTCATCCGATCGTCCTCAATTATATTGGCTGCACAGGTCATGAATGCAGCTGAGGGATGCTTGGTGGAAACCTCGGCAAAGGTCTTGAGTGCGCCCGGGGCGAGCCAGTCATCGTCATGGAGCAGCTTGATCCATTTTCCGGCGCAAGCGAGCATGGCATTGTTGGTATTCTCTACCTGACCGCGGCCCCGGCAGTTTTCGACAATTCGGATGCGAGGCTCGGTCCGCGCATACTCGGCCACGATTGCCCAGGTCGGTCCGTCCCGGCCCTCGTCGTCGCTGACGACCAACTCCCAACTGGAAAAATTCTGACTCAGAATGCTATCCATTGCCCGGCGGATCGTGTCCGGTCGGCGAAAGGTTGGGATTGCAACTGAAATGAAAGGGCGCAGTCGCGAAGCATCAGCGCGATGATGTTGGTCAACCACAGCGGTCGTTTGGAGCTGATCAAGCTGCGATTGTTTCATGGTGCTTTTCCCTCGAGATGATGACCTTGTTTTGGTATGGCAGCTCCCGCTGGTTTAATGGCATGGCTCAAAATATACAGAGAGGCCGCCGTTTTCAGTGCAAACCCGACGCCGCCGCCGGCCGCCATCAGATAAATGACCTTGAGTGGTTCCCAACCTGCCTCAGCACCGGCAAGAAGCGGACCAAACACCAGCGCCGTCCGCGCGCCGTCGACGAGAAGCCGTAGCTCCTGCCGGCGCAGGAGAGCTGGGACATCTTGAAGTGGCGTCGCCAACGCCTGCGCAGCCCCCATGAACGCCAGCGCGGTCATAATGTCTGCGGCGGGAACCCAGGGCGGGCCCAGCAGGGGGACGACAATATATGGCGCAGCCAAGCCAAGCGCCAATATTGGCAATGCAGTGAGGCAGGCTGAAAGCATCAAGAGGCCGCGTGCGGTGCCGAGCAGATGTCTGCGATCACTGTTTTTGTTCGCCTCGGAGACAAAAACATTGCTGAGCGGGGTGGCGATCAGCGTGACCGGCGCAGTCACCAGCCGCGCTGCCACTCCCAGGTAACCCGCAAAAGCGGCGCCAAACAGCGAACCAACAAGTATTGCGGGAAGATTGATAATGGCGAAACTCGCGAGAGCTGAGGGAATGTCAAATAACGGAAACTTGTATTCTCGCCTGGCGACGGCAAAGACGGTACGCCACGGCGCTCGGGCGACGCCGTGTAAGTCCTTCCAGCTCAGAATCCGAGAGCCGAGGAGTCCGATAAAAATGAATTGGCTCAGGATATGGGCATGTACCATCGACTCACCTCCGAAATGGGCGAGCCCAAAAATCAATTGCAGCAGGGCCATGGTCGCCGGCAAGATCAGCCGGCCGAGGGCGAAGTCTCGTAGCAGGCCTGCGCGCAGGCTCCAGCAGTTCATGGCTTCGACGAGACCTGCGCCCGCCATCCCAAGTGGAACGAGCCAGGCGAGGTGGCCGACCCGCGCTGGAGCGATGCTCGCCCACAGCAGTCCTGCCGCAAAGGCGAGGACACTCGTCACCGACACAGCCAGGAGAATGAGCTTAACAGTCACATACGCCCGCGCATTGTCCTTGACACCATAGAGAGAGGCCTCGAAACGCAGTGCTGCGATCGCGCCGAGGATGTTTACGATCGAAAGATAAATCGTGAAGATCCCGAAATCTGCCGGGGAATAGAGCCGGGCCAAAACGGGAATAGCGGCGACGAGAGTCAACTGACCGGCAATCGCCATGGCCGAAACGCCTCCTGCCGCGCGCAGAATACTGCCGATCGGGCTTGGAGGAACACGGGTGATTATTTTCTCGACCGTAGGAACCGTCCTGGATCTCAGAAAGTAGCTTTGGGACATGAGCTCGCGATTCCGAGGAGGCAAAATGCGGTTGACCGGAGCTTACGATGGGGCCTGAACGTCACCATCATCCATCTGAATGACATCGTTCGGCGGAGCGGCGATGTAGCGAATTCTTTGTGCTCCGGGCGGGGCACAACTGCAGCTCTGAAATTGAGACCGCTCGTTGGACTTGCCCGCGATGAACTGATTTCTGCGGGGATCGCGCGGGCATCGATGCTCGGGAATGTCGTCGTCACGTTATGCGGTACCAACTGGATCTTTTGACCAGACCAGCAGCCGCGACAAGGATGGCCGACGCGTGGATTCGTCGCTCCGACAAGGCGCGGATTACACGGTGGGCTTACACATGCATTAACGTTTGTTGCTGTGTGCTGGCTGCGATGTTCGTTCCATGAAAGTCCCGGTACCATTCGACAAAGCGTTGCACTCCGTCCTCGAGCGTTGTCGCCGGGGCGAAGCCGACAGCGTTACGAAGATCACTCACGTCGGCGCGAGTCTCCAGAACGTCGCCCGGTGGTAGAGGCACTTCCACGCGAATCGCCCGGCAGCCAAGGGCGGTCTCGATGAGCGAAATCAGCCGGTTAATCTCCTCCGGCCGGTCGTTGCCAATATTATAGACGCGGTACGGTGCAGAACTTGTGGCGGGATCTGCGGTAAGAAAATCCCAACCCGGGTCGGGTCGCGGCGGTGCAGCGAGTGCTCGAACCACCCCCTCAGCGACGTCGTCGATATAGGTGAAGTCTCGCCACACGCGGCCGGCATTGGCTACTTCGATTGGTTTCCCCTCGATAATCAAACGCGTGAACATGTAGACTGCCATGTCGGGCCTGCCCCAGGGGCCATAAACGGTGAAGAAGCGCAGTCCGGTCACGGGCAAGCAGAATAAATGACTGTATGAATGCGCCATGAATTCGTTTGAACGCTTGGTTGCGGCGTACAGACTGACAGGATGGTCTGCGCCGTGATGCTCAGAAAACGGTGTGGTTCGATTTGAGCCGTAGACGGAGCTCGACGAAGCGTAGACGAGATGACTAACGCCGAAGTGCCGGCAGCCCTCAAGGACGTTGAGAAACGCCACTATGTTCGATTGCACATAGCAATGCGGGTCAGCAAGTGAATGACGCACGCCGGCCTGAGCCGCGAGATGGACAAAGTGTGAGGGGCGAAATTCTGAGAACAGCAACTGAACGCGGGCGGCATCCGCCAGATCAATTCGCATCGAAGTGAAGCCCGGCTCGGCACAGAGACGTGCAAACCGCGCTTCCTTGAGTCGTGGATCGTAGTAGGGGGTGAAATTGTCGACGCCGATGACTTCGACACCCAGACGCAAAAGCCGCAAGGCGACGTGAAAACCAATGAAGCCTGCAGCACCGGTGACGACGATCGGTCCTATCGGGACGAGTTCCTTCACGGCGCGGTCTGACCGGGATCGGGCGGTTTCCATATTTTCCGCAGAAAGAACGGAACCACCGTTTAAATCATGATCCAATTTTTTGCCCCTTCGACGTCACTCGACAGTGTCGAATTGCCTATTCCGAGATCCCGGCCAATTGTGCCGGGATGTTATGTGCCGGGGCGTCGGCGTCGGCACAGGTGAGCAGGCGCCGGCCACGCGCTGCGCAACGTGACCTGCCAAGCTAGGTTGGAACGGCCTCCAGCACCGGTCGACCAAGCCCCGTCGCATGTGGATGCCGCCAACTAGACCCCAACAACTGCGCGGCCCTTACGGCAGGACCGAAATACGCCCAAGAAGGGCCACCAGTTCCGCCTGGCGTTTTGTTTCGGTCTTGGCGAACAGCGAGGCAAGCTGGGAACGGATCGTGGTGCGGCTGAGACGCCAGCTGCGAGCGATCTCCAAAGGTGCGTCGCCCTGGGCCAAGCGCAAGGCGAGGTGCGTTTCTGCGCTCGTCAAGCCAAACATTCTTTGCAGCGTCCGAGGATTTGGCCCCGACCTGTTGTCGCGATCCAGCAGCGCCACAATGCTTGTTCCGTCGGGAGCGATAACGCCGTTCTCGTTCAGTATCACCGGTCGGTCGCCCCTGCTGCGGATCACCACCCAAGACAATGAGCCCGGCAGGAATTGGCCCGGAACATTCGCGATCAGCCGCCTTAGGGCGGCCGTAAGTCCGCTCGCCGTGTCGGCCGCTTCGCCCTGGCGCTCAAGCGTGGTTTGGGCGGCTGCGTTCCACTCGACTACTTTTCTTTCGCGATTCAACACGAGATAGCCACAGCCAATGCGATCAAGCACGCCGGTTATGGATTCCAGACTGCGGCCTTTTGGTTCGCCGAACCTTGCGCCCAATGGATCCGATGCGCGATCGGGAAGGTGACCAGAAGAGGGCCGCGTATTCCGCGCTTCAAAATCATACTTGGTCCTCGTAACAATATACCGATTGTTCGAAGAAGCATCGACCTGTCTATCGATCAGATTCATTTTCTACCCCTAACCCAAAGTTTCACACGCCCGAAATAAGTATTCGGGATTCATGTAGTCTTCTATGTGTAGCTGGATTATAGTCTTCTATGCGCTGACGGATAATACGTTCATCATCACCTTGAAAACTTAATATGATCCGACAGTTCTAAGGCAGCTCTTAGGCCCCGCTGCGTCCGATAAAATGCGCGCTATGATAGTGGTATGGCAATCCGGCAGTGGTACTAAGCTGTACGTTTTTTGCTCTAGTCTCGACGGGCTAGTCAGAAGGTTGTAGTCTGTGTCCATGAGCTCGCAGTCGCGCAGGTCGAATTCGAACCCGTCGGGCAGATTGCTAACTCATATTGCGTCTGCATCGGTGTTAGCTGCCACACTGATATTTGAAATAAAATCGTCAGCCTATATTGGGCAAGGCGCAAGTTTTCTGGAATTTATTCCGGCTATTATTATTATCGCTTATCTCGAAGACCGCGTACCTGCGCTCGCTGCGACCATTCTGATGGTTGCTGTCGGGCTGTGGGCACGAGGACACGATCAGATTTCAAGTGGAGACTGGGCACGCGCAATCCTGCTTCTGGTTTCGGGTGGCGTGATTGCCATGACCTTCCATCGTCTGCGGCAGGACTTGCGTGAGTTGCTGGAAGTCGCGGAGGCCAGGCTCGCTGCCGTCGAGGCGACCGAAAGCCGCTATCGTTGGGCCTTCGAACGTGCTGCCATGGGATTCGCGAACACCAACAAGAAAGGTGAGTTGCTGCAGTCCAACAGACGCCTTTGTGAGATGACCGGGTACAGGGAGGAGGAGCTTGCCCAATTACAGCTTGATACGCTCGCCCATCCGAACGACCGGGATACCTTGGCGCAATTGCTGGCGAGGCTGGGCAATGACATTTCTTCGTTCGTTTCGGAGGTGCGTCTGTCACGAAAGGACGGTACGGCATTCTGGGCCAGGCTAACGCTTTCTTCGTCCGTGCCCGAGGGTGGCCTCTCGGAGAGCATCTTCGTGGTGGTCGACGATATTTCGGAACGACGCGCTGTTCACGAAGCGCTTCGGGCCCAGAAGGAATGGCTGGACCTCGCTCTGTCTGCTGGACGCTTGGCCACGTGGCGCATAGACCTTAAAGACGGGATAGTCACGGGCTCGGACACGTTCTGGGACATTCTCGGCCTGGCCCAGGCCAATAGCCGCAGTTTGGAGGAGCTGTCAGCTGTCGTTCATCCGGCGGACTGGCCGAAGCTGGCGGCATCGAGAAAGGCCGCACCATCGGTCACGAATTACGATGTCGAGATACGCGTCCGCCGACCGGACGGACATATCCGCTGGGTTGCGCTGCGCGGAAGGGAGGAAAGACATGATGATGGTGGACAGCGGCTTGGAGTGGCCGCCGACCTGAGCGAGAGACGACAAACCACGCTGCTGCGCGCCGCGGCAAAGAAGCGGGAGCGCATTATGCTCGAACAACGCCACAGGTTCGGCAACGTTTTCGCGGTGATCACTGCGCTCGTGAAAATGGTCGATGCTCCTGGAAACAATGTTGCCAAATACAAGGAAATGCTGATCGACCGGATACGCGCGCTTGAGGCAACCCATCTGCTTCTTTCACGCAACGGCAGCGTATCGGGGACGCTAAACGATCTCGTTGCTCAAGAATTGCAACCATATATGGGAACACGCGCCATATCGGTCGGCGGTCCTTCCGTGACGATGTCGGGAGGCGCCGCCGAGAGTTTTGCGATGATCGTTCACGAGCTTGCCACCAATTCCATGAAGTATGGAGCGCTTGGCGATCCAAAAGGCCGGATCGACGTAAGCTGGACGTTCGCACCTGAAGACACAGGCAGCGAGATCGGGTTCGAGTGGGTGGAATCGGGGCGGCGGCGGACCTCGAGCGTAGTCCGTCATGGCTTCGGTTCCATGATAATCGGAGTGGATGGAGCGCCGCTTGTCGGTCACTCTCCCAGGCTGGAAATATCGGACCAAGGGTTACGGTATTCGCTGCGGCTGTCACGCAAGGAAATCGGATTGTAGTGCAGTGCTCCAATCGGAAAGCAGATATCTAAAGGCGGGTCGCGCTGAGCGGCCTTTGAGATGCGCAGGGTTCCTTCCAAGAATGTCGTCGGCCCAAAGCTGCGCCGCGGCTTTGGGATATGCAGTAAAATGCATGAGGAGTCTTGCGACGCCGTTTGCACGTCCAAAAGGACGCGCGGCGCTCTAGCTGGCATGTCTCGAAAGCCAAGTCTTCAGCATAACGGCAGCCTCGGTCCGATTGCGTACCCCCAATTCACGCAGAACCGCAGCAGCGTGGATTTTCGTGGTCGCCTCCGCGATTTCCAGATCGCGCGCAATTTCCTTGTTTGAATAGCCTTCCGCCATCAGCTTGAGGACTTCCTTTTGCCTCGAAGTCAGCCTGCCAAGGTTGACGCCAGCGGTACGCCTCTGTGGGCCTTTGTCGTCGGAATGGGTATGCGCGTGGGTTGTTTGCGTCGCTCCCGGGCGTGACAGAAGTGCAGGAACATAGATGCGGCCGGAGAGGATTTCATTGACGGCCAAAACAACCTCTTCGTCCGTCTGCGATTTTACGATGTAGCCGTGAAGCCCGATCGACAGAGCTGTGAGTATTTCCGAGCGTGAATCGTTTCCGGAAACGATCGCAAATCGCGTGTCCGGATAGGCAGACAGGATCCCGCCGAGCACTTCTTGATTGAACAGGCCCGGCATATTCAGATCCAGGATCGCAAGATCCACGAACGACTGCTCTGCCAGCAAACTGAGCACCGCGTCGAAACAGGACGCTTCAAAGATCTCCACACCTGGAATGCCTGCGGTCAGTGCCAATCGCAAGCCGCGACGATACAAGCCGTGATCGTCGGCGATGACGATTCGATACATTGAATTACCCCAACGCCTATCTGAATGGATTGAACGGTAATGGCCTGAAAATCGTGGCCATCCACTCGTCGATTCATCCAGCCGACGCTGCGGCACCCCCAACACCGCAAACGCCAGATTTCTAATATAATCTTAAATGACGGGAAACGCTCCTCTTTTTTTGCCCCTTGTGAGCGAAACCCGCCGAACGTCGTCGAACATACGTTCTGACCTTTTGGACAGCTGACAGACCGGCCGGTCGTTCAGCAGTGCTATAGGCCTAAAGATATAGAACAGCAAAACGGCTGAATTGTTACCATTCGAATGCACGACGACATCCACCCTGACGGCCACATACCATCCAGATGCAATGTCCGGATCAGGGGACAGTGGAGTAATCTCACCGGTCTTCTACGGGAAATCTCACCGGTTCTTCTGAGGGGACAAGAACGCGTTTCCCGGGTGCTGACCAGGGCAGGATAGCCGGCCCGTGACGATGGCGTTCAGGCCGAATGAACAAGGGAGGACCAGGATGAAAGCGGTTATTCAATGTGGAGGAATGGGAACACGCCTCCGCCCCTTCACTTCGGTCTTGCCGAAGCCGCTCATGCCGATCGGCGCACGGCCGGTTCTCGAGATGCTTCTGAAATGGTTGCGACGCAACGGCATTCAGGAAGTTTATATTACAACCGGGTATCTCGGCCACTTGATCCGCACCGTGTGTGGAGATGGCTCGCAGTGGAACCTGAAAATTCGATATACGCAGGAGATGGAGCCGCTTGGCACCATCGGGCCACTGTCTTTGATCAGGGATGAACTGACGGAGCCATTCATCGTTCTCAATGGCGATGTCCTCACGGATCTAAGCCTCAGTCGATTTGTAGCAGCGCACCGTAAGCACACCGATCCAGTGACAATCGCAACAGCCTGTCGCCTGATCAAGATGGATTTCGGCGTCATCGACGAAGTCGACAATACCGTGCAGGTCTTTCGCGAGAAGCCGACGCTTTCGCATCTGGTCAGCATGGGAATTTACTGCATGAACCCGGATGTTCTGCAGTTTATCCCATCCGGCATACCCTTTGGGTTCGACGACCTGATGCTGCAGATGATGCAGAACGGCACAACCGTGCACGTGTACAAACATGAGGGTCTCTGGCTCGATATCGGGCGCGTCGACGATTTTCAGAACGCACAGACCATTTCCTGGGAAGACCAGTCGGCCTCGATCGAGGTCACCGCGACGGCTGCATGATGATGATGAAGTCACGAGCCCGGTTGCCACAGTTATCAGTCTAGGAGGTTGTGATGCTCTTGGTCAGTGCCCCGATCTTGGGTGTGCCGGAGAAGACTGCTTTGACCAGGGTCATCGACAGCGGCTGGCTGACCATGGGGGAGCAGGTACGAGCCTTCGAACAAGCTTTTGCCGACGTTCATGATGCGGAGGATTGCGTCGCGGTCAGTTCTTGCACCGCAGCGCTTCATCTCATTTTGCACGCACTTGGCATCGGACCGGGCGACGAGGTGCTGGTGCCATCCTTGACGTTCGTGGCGACCGCAAATGCGGTCCTCTATGTCGGTGCGACGCCGGTTTTCGTCGACATCGAGTCAGCCGACGTGCCGCTGATGTCGATCGTGGAAGCCGAAGCGAAATGCACGGCCCGCACCAAGGCAATCATTCTCGTTCATTTCGCCGGCTACCTCGCCGATCGGGAACAATGGCAGAGGTTCGCCCGTGCCCGGGGGCTGCACATCGTCGAGGACGCCGCGCATGCGCCGGGCTTGAAGGAGGTGGGGACATTTGGTGCCGCGGCCGCCTTCAGCTTCTACGGCAACAAGAACATGACCACGGCGGAAGGCGGGGCTGTGATCGCCAGGGATGCCGGTCTGCTCGAGACAATCCGCCAGGCGCGTGGACATGGGATGACCACCGGGACACGTCAAAGGCTGAACAGCCGCACCCCTCAGTATGATGTCACCATGCTCGGATTCAACTATCGCATGGATGAATTGCGGGCTGCGATCGGACTGGTCCAGCTGCAAAATCTGCAGGAGTGGAATGAGATCAGGCGTATCCTGGTCATGCTGTATCGCCGTCTCATAGCGAAGCATTGCCCAGCCGTGACCATCCCGTTCCACGAGCCGCGGACGTCGGCCTACCACATCATGCCTATCCTTTTGCCACGTTACGCCGACAGGCAAGACGTCATCGACGCACTGCGCGGGCAAGGGATACAAACCACTATCCACTACCCGCCGGTGCACCAGATGACGCTCTATCGTGAGCTCATTCCCGGTACTCACTTACCGCGCACTGAAGATTTCGCGCAGCGCGAACTGACTGTACCGCTGCATCCGCAGATCACCGCACCTTTGGTCGAAACGGTGGTGGTCGCTCTTGCCGCGGCGGTCAATAACTGCGCTCAGACAGGAACGGCCGCATGAATGCCCTGGACCTAGCCATTCACAGGCCTAACGGCTCGAGCGCCGCCCATGGGTCTGCGAGACGAGCAATCGATCTCGTCATTGCTGCAGCCGCGGCGATCGTCTTCGCCCCGCTGATGCTGCTGATTGCCGTGGCGCTGCTGCTGGAAGGCGGTCGGCCCATCTTCTTCACACAGACCCGCGTCGGGGCCGGTGCTCGCCCATTCCGCATGTACAAGTTTCGCAAGTTCAGCGTGCAATGTGATCCCGGTGGCTTGGCTCTGACCATGGCCGATGACAGCCGCATGACGCCGATAGGACGGTTCCTCGCGGTCACCAAGTTCGACGAACTGCCACAGCTTTGGAACGTCTTCAGAGGCGAGATGGCAATCATCGGGCCACGCCCGGAGAGCCTTGCCTTCGCCGATTGTTTTCGCGGGGGCTTCGAAGACATTTTACAATACAAGCCAGGCTTGCTGGGTCCAGCCCAGGTTCTCTTCCGGCATGAAGCCCGTTTCTATCCGCGATCGATGGACCCGCTACTGTTCTATCGCCAGGTTCTGTTTCCTGCCAAAGCCAGGCTCGACCTTTCCTATTATCCGCAGCGCACGATCGGCTCCGATGTTGTGTGGATGGTGCGCGGCTTGCTGGCGGTGCTTGGCGTGGTTTCGCCGTCGCCGATCGGAACTTGAGAGCAGGTGGAAAACCCGCGCTCTCGTGGATTTGCAAAGTCAGTGCCTCACGTCATAGGGGGAACGCTTGGGTCATGGCATACAAGGGCAGGAAAGTTCTGGTTACCGGTGCCGACGGATTCATCGGGTCGCATCTAACCGAAGCACTCGTCCGTAGCGGCGCGGACGTCACTGCGCTGGCTCTCTACAATTCCTTCGACAGCCACGGCTGGCTGGACGATTTGCCGGACACCATTCGAAGCCAGTTGAACCTCATCCGCGGCGATGTTCGTGACAGCGCCTTCCTTAACCGGATCGTGCGTGGCCAGGCGGTCGTGTTTCATCTCGCCGCACTGATAGCTATCCCATATTCGTACGCCGCGGCCCAGTCCTATGTAGAAACGAACATCCTGGGCACGGTCAACGTCCTCGAAGCGGCGCGCCAATGGGATACGGAGCGTGTGGTGCACACCTCGACAAGCGAGGTTTATGGCACCGCGCTGACAATGCCTATCAGCGAATCGCACCCGTTGCAGGGACAGTCACCATATTCGGCATCCAAGATCGGCGCGGACATGATGGCGGAGTCCTACGCCAGATCGTTCGACATCCCTGTGGTTATCATGCGGCCCTTCAATACGTACGGCCCGCGCCAGAGTGAGCGGGCCATAGTACCGACCATTATACGCCAGGCTCTCGACAAGAAATGCCCGGCGATCATGGTGGGAGACACAAGCCCGATCCGCGATCTTACTTTCGTGGAAGACACCGCGGCGGCGTTTTTGACCGCAGGTTCCGCCGAGCTCGAATTTGGCCATGCCTACAATGCCGGAAGCCAGCGCGCCGTGACGATCTCGGACATATTGGATCTGGTGATCGAGTTGAGTGGCTGCAAGAAACCAATCCACCGGGACGAGCGCCGCCTGCGGCCGCAGAATTCCGAGGTGCGTGCCTTGCTGGCCGATTCTTCGCTCCTCGAAAGCAAGACTGGATGGCGTGCCCAGACCAGCCTGCGCGAAGGCCTGGAGCGGACCATCGGATGGTGGCAAGGGCGCCTCAGCGAAGGCCGGGTGCGACACGAGATGGGCTACATGACATGAGCTTTCGCCCGGGAGGATTGGCTCTGTTGATTGCGGCTGCCTTGTCGTTGGATTTGACCGTGGCAGGCAGTCGGCAAAGCAGCGCGTCGAGACAATTTGTTGCGCCAGTGACGATGGACTTGCCCGATTATCTCCAACCCGCGACCGACCCAGCCTTCGGGACAATTTTCATGCGCATTACCAAGCCTGGGCCCCTTGGGAATGGAGTCGTATGCGAGAAAAAATTCTGCAGCCACCGTTATTCCAGCGCCCAGGCCTGGAATTCGGACCAGACTCTCCTCGTCATCACCAACGGCTGCAATGGCATGTGCTTTTTCGACGGGCAGACCTATGTCCCGCTCTTCCGTCGTGCTCGATCGGCTGAATGCGAATGGCATCCGCAAAATGCCGATCTGATGATCTGCGTTCAGGACCGGAAAATTTCGACCTGGGCGCCGCGGACCAATCGCGAAGACGTCCTGTTCGTTTCACCGAATTATCGTGATCTTCAGTTCGGGCCGTCCAAAGGCAATCCCAGCCGTGACGGCGATCGCATAGCAGTGCGCGCAATCCGTGGGGATGGCGCGATGGTTGTATTTGCCTATGATCTCAAGCAGCGCCGGAAATTTCCGGACATCGATCTTGCTCAGCTTGCCGGAACCGTCAGCGCCTGCTCGATCTCCCCGCTCGGTGCGAACATCCTGTGCTTTCAGAATGTGAACGAGGACACAGAGCAGCGGGCTATTTTCTCCGTCGACGGGACGTTGCGGCAGAGGTGGACTGACCATCATCGCCCCGGCCATGGCGATATGACGGTGGATAAAGATGGCAGCGAAGTTTTCGTGGGCATCAGCAAGTCCGACCCTGACAAATATCACGTCATCAAAAGGAGGCTGGCCGACGGAAAGGTCACCTCACTTATGAAGTTTGGCGAAGCCGAGCATGCATCCCTGCGGGCATTGGACAGGCGCGGTTGGGTGTTCGTAAGCTATGGCGGCAAGCCGGAAGAGATATCTGCCAATCCCGACTGGGCGCCATATGCGCGAGAGGTGATCGCGCTTCGCCTCGACGGCAGCGGGGAGGTTCGACGCGTCACGCAAACTCACAACGTCCCGTCCGATTACTGGAGCGAGACCCATGCCTCGCCATCCCCCGACGGCTCACAGGTAATCTGGTCGAGCAACTGGGGCGTGCCTGGCGGGCCGGTCTACGAATTCGTCACCCGTCTCGATTGGCCGGAAGAGCCGCGGTCGAACCAGAAGGAGATTGCCGCCAATGGTCCTCGTTGATCGAATGCTTCTTGTCGTGTTCGGTATGCTGGCTGCCATGAATACGGCTGCTGCAGCGGAACCGCGGGTCGCCTATCGACTTTCTGCCGGCGACACCGTCGAGATTGGAATTGCCTCCATCCCGGAGCGAACGCAACGTGCGGTGGTCCAGATGGACGGCACGATCGCGCTTCCCGAAGTCGGGATGGTTTCGGTGGGGGGCTTAACTCCGGCTGAACTGCAAACGCGCATGCAGACGATCTTGCCGACCAAGATATTCCACCAGCGTCTGCCTGATGGGCGGGAGCAAATGATCGTCATCAAGCCGACAGACGTGACCGCCGTGGTTGCGGAGTACAGGCCGATCTATGTGACCGGCGACGTGCTCACTCCCGGACAGCAGGCCTACCGCCCGCTGATGACCGTGCGGCAGGCGATTGCCGTGTCAGGCGGTTTCAGCCTTTTGCGGTCCCGGGCAAACCAGGTTGGCCCGGATCCGGTGGATCTGCGGCGCGATTACGAGTCGCTTTGGGGGGAATATACGAGAGATTATTTTCATAGCGCCCGCATCCGCGCCGAACTTCAGGACAAACCGACTTTCGACATGCAGCCACCACAAGGATCTCCCTTGCCGGCAAGTTTTGCGTCGGCGATCGCGCAGGCTGAAGCGGAAGGGCTGAAGCTCTCGTTGGACAACTTCCGGCAAGAGCAGGGCTTTCTCGAAAAAAGTGGCAAGGATGCTGCTGCACAAACCGAGACCCTGCTCAAGCGCGAGCAGGCCGAAGCGGATGGAGTGAAGGCGGACGAAGACGAGCTGGCGCGCGTAAGGAAAGCGTTTGAGTCCGGAAATCTAACCAATACCCGGCTTGCCGATGTCCGGCGCGCTTTGGTTCTTTCTTCCAGCCGGGCACTCGAAACGTCGGTTGAGCTTATGAGAGCACGACGTCAGCAGGACGATTTTACCAGACAGCACGAACGCAATGTCAACCAAAGAAGAATGGGTCTGCTGACTGAGTTGAAGGATACCAACGTGCGTCTTGCCGACGTTGGCGCAAGACTTCGCGCCGCCAGCCAGAAGTTGCAGCCCACGGGAGCGGCCGCTCTGCCGTTGCCGGTTGCCGGCGAAACGATCCAGGCCGAGGTCACGATCATTCGCAAGGTCGGCGAAGAATGGCGAAAACAGCTTGCCCAAGAAGACACCGAGGTCATGCCGGGAGACACGATCGAGGTCAGATTCAGCAGCGCTCTCGAAAATGCGGCGACCCGATAGATCGGCTGCGCCCCGATCCAATCGGCCGCCGCACTGTCGGTTGAGTGTGGCAACCGCTTTACTGCCTGAAAGCTCTGGAAAACTGGTCGGTGAGGGGCTTCATCAAGTAGGACCAGACACTGCGCTCGTCGGTTCTTATGTGGACTTCGGCGGGCATGCCCGGTTTGAGGATTTTCTCTCCTGTCAGGCACGTCGCTTCATTCTCGACGTCGATACGCGCCGAAAAAAAGGAAAGCTGGCGTTGCTGATCCTTGATCAGATCCGCTGAGACGCGCTTGACCGAGCCTTCGCAAGCAGGTGTGGTGCCGGCGTCGAACGCTGGAAAGCGGATCGACACCTGCTGTCCGGGATGAATCTCGTCGATACGCGACGGAGGAATGGAAGCGTCGACGACAAGGTTGTCGGAATCGGGCACAATCATCATGAGCACCTCTCCCGCGCCAATCACGCCTCCTACGGTATGGACCGAGGATTCTTGTACTGTGCCCGATTGCGGGGCACGAATGTCTGTCCTGCTGAGTTCGTCTTCGGCCACCACCTTGCGCTCACTGAGCTCGGTCTGCTTGGCTTCCGTTTCGCGAAGTTCGTTGGTCACGTCGCTCCGCATTTGTTCGTCGAGCTGAAGCACCTGCAGGTCCGTTTCACTGATGTGAGCTTGGACCTCTGCTATCGCTGCGACAAGGCGTCCCGATTCGCCGCGAGCCCGGGTCTTGTCCAGGCTGACATTGCTCAACCTCTCCTTGGACACCAACTTCTTTGCGTAGAGAGATTCGACATCCGCAAGGTTCTTGGTCAGCAGATCCAGAGACTCGTCCGTTGCAGACTGCTGCGATTTGAGGCCATCGATCTGACGTTCCAGCTGCTTCGCGCGGCTTTGTAATTGTGCCTTCTGGCCAGCCAGCGCCGCAGCACGGCTTTCAAACAAGGCACGCTCGCCACTGACAAGTGCCGCCACTTGCGGGTCGCCCATTTGAGCGCGAAGGTCGGGCGGGGTCTGCATTTCCGGCAGACCCTGGCGCTCGGCCTCCAGTCGGGCCAGACGAATGGTGGCGCGATTGAGGTCCTCGGTGACTATCTGCAGGTTTGCTCGGGTCAATGTGTTGTCCAGCCTGACCAACACATCGCCGGCCTTCACATGATCGCCGTCCTGCGCGAAGATTCCGCCGATGGTGCCGCCGGTTTGATGCTGGACTTTTTTAATGTTGCTTTCGACCACCACGGTTGCGGGCGCAATCACCGCGCCGGCAATCTTGGTCAATCCCAACCAGAGCCCTCCGCCAAAGATCAACAGCAAGCTGGTTGCCAGGCCCAAGAGCAGATTGGCCCGGATGCCATCCGGCTCTGGCTTCGTCTCCAACGAACGGCCTTCGCCACCGGCTGCGACGTATGACACGGCAACAGCAGAGCGATACCTCGCATATGCCCGGCTGCACCCTTGTGCGGCGGAACGACAATGTGCTGCTAGGCTCCGGACCAGAGTACCCCAGGGTAGATTGGCTCGAATCCCATCCGGCTGCGGCTTCTGCCCGGTCGGCGGGCCTTCGCCGCCAACCGCAGCATATGACGACATGGTCACGTTAGACACTAAGCAATACCTCACGCATGCCCGCTTGCACCGTGCTGCAGCGGAACGACAATGTTTGGCTTGTCCGGGCGCGGGAAGGGCCGGACCACATTTGCCAGAACGTCTTCGCGCGAGCCGAACGAATGGAGCATCCCGTTCGACAGGACGAGTACCTGATCGATGTTGACGAGAGCGGAGGGGCGATGCGCAACGACGATCACGATACCGCCGCGCCGACGCACTGCCAGGATTGCGCCGGCCAAAGCAGCATCACCGTCTGCATCCAGATTGGAATTTGGTTCGTCAAGAACGACGAGGAATGGATCGCCGTAAAGTGCCCTGGCAAGCCCGACGAGCTGCCTCTGCCCAGCCGAAAGGGCCGCGCCGCCTTCTCCGATGCGTGTTTGAAAACCCTGCGGAAGACGCATGATCATCTTGTCCACGCCCGCAGCCTTGGCAGCTGCCAGCACGCCTTTTGCGTCGCTTTTACCGCCGAACCTCGAAATGTTGTCGGCGATCGTCCCGTCGAACAGCTCAACGTCCTGCGGCAGGTAGCCAATATGAATGCCGAGCAGTTCTGAGTTCCACTGATCGAGCGAGGCGCCGTCCAATCTTACCGTGCCACGAAGCGGCTTCCATGCGCCGACCAAAGCGCGCACGAGCGTGGTCTTGCCGGAGCCGCTCGGGCCGACGACCGCCAACCCTGCGCCTCTCGCCAAGCGGAAGCTTACATTGAAGATGGTGGGCTTCTGCAGGCTTGGTGGCGCGACGGTCAATTCCTCGACCGCAAGCTCAGCCTTCGGGCCGGGCAGTTCCATTGGCTCTTGCTGGCTATCAAAAGCATCCAGGGCTGCCGCCAGCTCGGAATAGCTTTTGCGGGTTGCCAGAAACCCTCTCCAGTTTGCGATCGCCACATCGACCGGTGCCAGCGAGCGGCCCAGCAATATGGACGATGCAATGATCACGCCGGGCGAGGCCTCGCCGCCGATCACAAGGTAGGCACCAAGCCCCAGCACACATGATTGCAGGGCCATTCGGAGCGTCTTCGACAGTGAGCTTGCTGCGCCGACGACGTCGGAGAGCCGTTCCTGGTTCTTCAGATAAAGATGACTGACCTCGTTCCAGCGCCGGCTAAGCGGGGCGGAAAGGCCCATCGCCTGAACAACCTCTGCGTTGCGGCGGCCGGAGTCGGCCAGAAGCCGCTGCGCTACGAGTGTCTCAGATGCACGAGCCGCTGGTTTGCGGCCGATGATCTCGGCAACCACCGTCAAAAACACAACGGCACATGCGCCGAGCGTTGCCAGCACGCCAAGCGCGGGGTGCAGCAGATAGATGACCACCATATAAAATGGTATCCAGGGAGCGTCGAACAAGACTGTCGGCCCGAGCCCGGAAAGAAAGCCACGTAGCTGGTCCAGATCACGAAGCGGGTGTACCCGGTTCGCATCCGGCCCGGCGACGAGGGGCAGGGAAAGCGAGGCTGCGAACGCTTTTTGCTGCAGATTTCTATGCAGGCGGCTGCCGATGCGGACCAACAGGCGAAGCCTCACGAAATCGAGGAGCCCATAGGCCGCGTAAAGTCCCAGCATCCCGACGGTAAATCCGATAAGAGTCGGCACGCTCTGCGAAGGCAGCACGCGGTCATAGACCTGGAGCATGTAGACGGAGCCGGTCAAGGCGAGGATATTTATCAATGCCGAGAAAACGCCTACGCCGACGAGGCCGTGCACACAGCCGAACATTGCGGAGCGGAGATCGAGCGAGCGCCCTTTGGTCGACTTCATGATGTGCGCTCGTTGACGCGAAATTGCCGCGCAATCTCGTCGATTCTTTCGATGAGGGACAAACTTTAACCTTCCGGGAAGCAGCAGCCCCGCCCCGCTGCTGAACATTACGAATTGCTTACATACGTGCCTTCTTTGATTAAAATGTAGCAAAATCGTGACGCCAGGCTGAGAATTCGGCAACTGGCTCGCCAGGCTGGGGATAACCGGGTCAGGTAAGGAGATATTCCTAATCATGACACCCGGCAGAAGCTTATGATCATCTTTGTAGCATCAAGGCTTCAAAGCGTCTGGCGACGGATGGGTTTTGATTTTGTCGATCGAGAGTTAAACGGTTTTGAGATACACTTCATCGGTACGTCGGCCACCAACGCCGGCTAAATCGGGGAGGCGAGTGTCGTGAGCGAAGAGATCAATGTTGCCGATGCCTACGGCAGGGGGCGCAGCACCTTCATGGGATTGCAGTTGCTGGTCTCGCCCGGTGCGCTTGTTCCTCGGCCGGAAACGGAACTGCTCGGCAAGGCCGCTCTCGATGTCCTGAGCCAACTGAACCTGCCGGTGCCTCGCGTTGTCGACATGTGCTGTGGGGCGGGCAATCTGGCGTGCGCCATCGCGCACCACGCTCCCACCGCGCGCGTGTGGGCAAGCGATCTTACCGACGGATGCGTGGAGGTCGCGCGCCGCAACGTCACCCATCTTAAAATCGAGGACCGGGTAACGGTGCTTCAGGGCGACTTGTTCAGCGCCTTCTCAGGCTTGGAGCTCGACGGCACGATCGACGTGATCGTTTGCAACCCGCCCTACATTTCGGAAAAACGGCTCGAGGGCGACCGTTCGCATCTGGTCGAGCTCGAGCCGCGTGAAGCATTCGCAGCCGGCCCCTACGGCCTGAGCATCCACATGCGGGTGCTCAAGGAGGCGCCGCGCTATTTGCGGCGCGGAGGCATCCTGCTTTTCGAGGTGGGGCTTGGCCAGGATCGGCAGGTCATGAGTTTGCTCGAGCGTTCCAAGGCCTATGAGAGTATCCGGGCGGTCACCAACCAGGCCGGTGAGGGCAGGGTGGTTGTGGGACATACGAGGGCGCAGGCGTAAGCATCGCAGCCGCGGCAGGTAGACGCGCTGTCGCGGCTAGAAACGGCCGGGAAGTTGAAACAGAGTTGCGCGAGATTTCGGAAATCAGTTTCTCTTGCGTCAGTTTCTCTTGCGCATGACGTATTGCGCAATTCCCTCGATGGAATCGAGATTCTCCGGCAGCAGCTCGCTGTCTTCGACCGTGATGCCGAAGGTCTCCTCGATGAAGCCGATAACCTCGAGCACACCCGTCGAGTCCACGATGCCCTGGTCGAGGAGCGAGGTGTCGCTCTCCAGGCTCTCGGGATCGGCTATATAGAAATTCGAGGCCAGGAAAGCGCGAATTTGTTCGCTGCAGGTATCGGTTCTATCCTTGGTAGATAACATTTATTTCGCCTCCGGTACAAAAGATGAATGCTGATCAACTTCGCCCTGGTACCGACTCATGACAGGGCCGTTTTTTTGAGCTTACCCGTGTCGGTCATCGGCAGACTGGGTACGATGACGATGGACTTCGGAACCATGAAGTTTTCCAGCCGTCTCTGGCACTCTTTCTGCAACTGCTTTTCACCGAGCATGCTTCCCTGCTCCATCACGACAAATGCCTTCACTGCTTGCCCGAGCAGCTCGTCCGGAACGCCGATGACCGCGGCTTCCCGTACGCCCGCAATGTTCATCAACACGTTTTCCACCTCCTTCGGCGCTATCTTCTCTCCGCGCGATTTTATGATCTCGTCGCCGCGACCGACGAAGTAGAGGTAGCCCTCGGCGTCCATCCGGCAGTAGTCGCCAGTGTATAGGACCTGCTCACCCGGCAGCGGGCCGGGCTTGAGCTTCCTGGCCGTCGCCTCCGGCTTGCCCCAATAGCCCTTCATCACCGTCGCTCCGCGGATGACGAGCTGACCAACGATGCCGGGGCCGACCCGCCTGTCATGCTCGTCGACAATCCACATTTCCGTATTGGGGATGGCGATCCCGACGCTCGACGGCTTTCGCTCCAGATCCTCCGGCGGCAGGTAGGTGCAGCGCTTGCATTCGGTAAGGCCGTACATCGAATAGATGCGGGCGCCAGAAAACAGCTCTTGCAGCAGGAGAATGTGCTTAAGCGGCAGGGCGGCCGCAGTGTTCGTGACGTAGCGAATACTCGAAAAATCCTGATCCCTGAGAGACCTGAGCTCCCCGAGTGCGGCGAAGATGGTCGGTACGCCGGGAAAACCCGTCACCCTTTCTTGCTTGATCAGCCCAAGGATCTGCGCCGGGAAGGCGAATGAGCGCTCAAGCACCAGCCGGGCGCCCGCGCCGAATGCCATGATCATCTGGTAAAGACCGTAGTCGAAGGCGAGCGGCAGGACATTGAGGATCACCTCGTCTTCGGCAAGCGCCAGGTATGAGGAAATCGAGGCGCACGCGGCGATCATGTTTCGATGCGTCAGCATCACGCCCTTGGGCTCGCCCGTCGAGCCGGACGTATAAATGATCGCAGCGAGATCGATGTCGATGCAGCGGCGCCAGGGCGGCGTGCTGCGGGCTGCCGCGACCGCAGCGTCCCAGCGCACAGCATGCGGCAATTCTTGCAGGTCGCTGTGTTCGATCGGCCCGGAGACGATCATGCGGCGCAACGATGGGCAATTCCGCGCCGGCTCCCTGAAAATCGAGTGCAGGTGTTTGTCGGTGATCAGTGCCGTCGGGCGGCAATCGTTGAGCAGATAATCAAGCTTGTCGCTTTTGGTGAGCGGATTGACGATGCACACCACGGCGTTGGCCTTTAGCACCGCCCAGAACGCAATGACGGCCTCGACAGTGTTGTCGGCGAAGACCACCACGCGATCGCCACGCGCAATTCCGGCATCGGTCAAATGGTGCGCTATGGCGTTCGAACGCATATCGAGATCGCCATAAGTGACGCGTTGATTGCCGCACACCAGGGCCACCTTCTCGCCGAGCCGGCTGGCAGAGTGGGTGAGATAGTCGTGCAGGAGCGGTACGGCGCCATGCATCATGCGAGCACCTCTTCGCGGTGTTCGCGGTCGATATCGATGCTGAGCTTGAGCGTGCGGGCCCCACTTGGACGGCTCGCGATAAATTGCCGATGGAGAAGCTGCGTCGACAGCACTCCGACCAGCGCCATATTGTCGGAGTTGGACAGGTCGCCGCCGCCGGCGCTGGCCTGGCACTTGCTCAGGAGCCGGGTAACCGACTTGGGATCGAAGACGTTCGTTTCGCGCAGCGCCGCCTCCGAAAGTGCTTCGCGAATATAGGCCGGAGCGCCATCTGCGACAAAGCAAAGCGCGTTGGGAGCCCGGTAAGGCTGCTTCTTGCGGGTGACGATTTCCGACGGCACGATCGGTTGCGCTACGCGCTTCAGCACATGCTTTTCATCGAGCACGCGCAGCTTGTAGGCGGCCGGAAGCGAATTCGCGAGTCTCACGAGTTCATGATCGAGGAACGGGAAGCGCCCCTCGACGGAATGAGCCATCAGCATTCTGTCCCCTTGTGAGGAAAGCAGGTATCCCGACATCAGCGTCTGAATCTCTATGTACTGGTCCTGCGCAAGAGAGCCCCATCGCGAAAACTCCGGCGGCAGGCGGGCAAGCAGCTCGGACACGGCGTTGCGGCGCTCCGTTTGGGCGCGCATGTCTGCCGAAAACAGCCGCTTGATGGCGCTTGTGGTACGCCAGCGCGTGCCATGCGCAAAACCAGGCGCGTCACAGGCGTGAATGTCGCGCCCGAAGAACTGGCGTGCCATTGCCTGCTGCTGCACCGGCGAGCGGCTGAGATAGGGATAGAGGCGCTCCAGCAGCCGCGAGCGTCGCGTCGAGGCGGGCTGGCGTCCCCAGAAGCGGCGGACCTTGCCCTCGCGGAACAAATCGTAGCCGGCGAACATTTCGTCGGCCCCTTCGCCGGTAAGCACGACCTTGATGCCGTGCTGGCGCACCAGTCTCGAGAGCAGGAACAGCGGCGCCGGCGCGGTCCTGAGGATTGGCCGCTCGGTGTGGTAGATCACCTCAGGGAAGATGCCAGCGATATCGCTGCGCGAAACAACCACCTCATGATGGTCACTGCCGGCCACGCCGGCAACCAAGCGCTGGAAATGCGTCTCATCATACTCGGCGTCGGCAAAACGCAGCGAGAAAGTCTGGAAGCGCTCGCCCGCGAAGCGTCTCCCCAGCGTGGCGACCAGCGAGCTGTCGAGCCCGCCGGACAAATAGCAGCCGACCGGCACGTCGGCGCGTACTATCCTGAGCGCCGTCGCGGCTTCCAGGGCGCTGCGCACTTCCTCCACCGCGTCATCAAGCGAGCCGGTGAATTCATCATCGCCGGGTCCGTCAACCTCTGGATAGTCAGGCTTCCAAAAAGCCCGCTCCCGGACGACGCCGCTGTCATAAATGCGGACATGCCCCGGCGTGAGTTCGCTTACTCCTCCAAACACGCCTTGTGGCGGCGCGACAGTCCAGAGTGTGAAAGTCTGATCGATGCCGGCTGGATCGAAGGCGCGGGGTATATCCGCATCGGCCGCGAAAATGGCCTTCACCTCGCTGGCGAAGTAAAGCCGCCCGCCATGCTCGCAAAAGTGCAGCGGGCAGATGCCGAACCGATCCCGAGACAAGACGAGACGACCTGCCACGGAGTCCCAGATGGCGACTGCCCACTGCCCATTCATTCGCTCGAAGGCGGCCTCGCCCCAGGCATGATAGGCATGGACGATGACCTCGGTGTCGCTGCGTGTGCGGAAGCGATAACCGAGCGCGACCAGATCTTGTCGCAGCTCGACGTAATTGAAGATTTCGCCGTTGAAGACGATCCACATCGTGTCGCCCGCGCCGGCGAGTGGCTGCTGGCCGCTTGCGAGATCGATGACGGACAGGCGGGCATGCGCCAATCCCGCACGTCTGTCCCGGTAAAGGCCGCGCTCGTCCGGGCCGCGATGCGCCAGCGCGCCCGCCATACGTATCAGCGCATCCCGGGAAGGGGGCGCCGCTGCGGCGCTCAGCGACACAATTCCGGCGATGCCGCACATCGCCCTAGCCCTCGCCCATTGAAGAGGACACCAACGGCCGCGCGTGAAGATAACGTGCGACGCGCCGCTTGCTGTCGATATCCTTGAAAACCTTCTGGACCTGCATCACCGTGAGGCTGGTTGCCTCAGCGACGTCTTCGTCGGCGATCCCATGGTTCAAGCCGTAGAGGCACAGATCCATCAGATAATAAGGAAGCGCGAAGTAGAACTCCTCCTGACTCTGCGCCATCGAGAAGGTGTCCGTGGTGGGCGGTCTGCGCCGGACCTCTTCGTCCACCCCAAGATATTCGGCCAATTGGTAGACCTGGGTCTTGTAGAGGTGGACGATTGGCATCAGGTCGGCAATTCCGTCGCCCTGCTTGACGAAGAAGCCCTGGTCGTACTCCAGGCGGTTCGGCGTGCCCGCTACCGCGTAGTTGAGGCGGTCGGCATGGTAATATTCGGTCATCTTGCGCAGGCGCTGCTTGTAGTTGGTTGCAGCGACGATCTGCAGATAGGCTGCCGACGGCAGGCGCACTGTGTCGGTCCTGCCCTCGGGGTCCTGAACCGTGAGGCGCGTGATGTTGAGACCGTTGCTCTCGAGAACCGAGGCGAGCACCAGCTTGCATTTCCAGCCGTCCCCATATTCGGGAACGACGGTCTGGATTGCTTCGGTCTGTCGTCTGTAGGCGCCGATCGCTTCCAGGGCCGGCGTCATATCCTCCAGGATCGTTTCGATACCAAGGTGTGCGGCGACAATGCGGCCGAGCCTCAGTGAGTCGCCGGAGGAATGGCGCTCCGGCATGAATATCCCGAGGACCTTGCCTTTCCCAAAGGCGCGAACACACAACGCCGCAACGACGGAGCTGTCGATGCCGCCTGAGAGGCCGACCACCACGCCTCGACGTCGCAGCGTGCCAAGGACCTGCTGGCGCAAGATCTGGACGATGCGATCGACTTCCGCGCCAGCGTCGAGCACCAGGGCGTCTTTGCCGAATGATGAGATCAGGTCGATGGCTTGTACTCCAGTTTGCGAGACTCGATTGGCGAATAGGTTTTCGCCACCGCTTTCTCGATAAGGGGACGATTGGTGGTAAGGTGAGGCTCTACAACCAGATCGATGTGGCTGCCGACGATCGGAATCACGTCCAGATGGGCGAAGACGTTATCCCAGCCGATTGCCAGAGGCATTCCGGGTCGAGCACAGCGGAACAGGGTGCCTGTGATCGGCAGAGCCGGCTTTGGCTCTGCCACCCACTGGAAGAAAGCTCGCGCCCGCAAAACCTCTTGCAGTTCCAGTTTGGTTCTAAAGCTCGTCGCGTTGAACTGTCCTTGAGCGAAGCGGTCGAGAAACTGGACCAGTTGTGCCTCACGCTTCATTGCCACGGCAACTTTCGCGAGGGCGCGGCAAGCCATCCGGTAAGCGGACACGCGGTTGGTTCGGATTCGATTGACTGTGCGCGTAAACGTCTCCCAGCGGGCGCTTCGCTCCCCGACGAGGCTGGTGTCGAGGATGCCGAGGAACTTTACGGTTCGCCCCGCTGCCAGCAGCCGCGCCGCAACTTCGAAGGCAACAGCGCCGCCGAGCGAATGGCCGAGAAGTCGTACATGGCCCGAGGGTTGGGCGCGGCGGATCTGGTCGACGGCGGCGTCGGCCATATCGGCGAGGCTGTCTTGTCCGCGCAGTATCATAGCCAGGGCCGGATACCTGATCGGGGCAACACGGGTCACCTTGCCCATCGCTGCTGCAAAGGCAGCAAGGCTCGGGCCATAGCCGACGGACCCCGGGAACAGAAAAAGAACGGGAGGGTCGTGCTTCTGGGCGCGCGCGCTTTGATCGCCTGCCTGGGCGGACACGACCGCCTTGACCATTTGCTCCAGGCTCATCCCGACGGTGAAGGCCTCAAGGCCGAGTTCCTGCCCGATGGCGCTTTCGATTTCCATGACGCAGTGCAGCAGCTTTAGCGAATCTCCTCCGGCGTCATCCCAGCGTCCTGCCGCTACGCGCGTATTGAGAATGCTGGTCCATGCCCGCTGAACGACCTGCTGCGCAGTCAGCTTGCCTCGCGGCTCGAGCGGACGCGCGGTCGCCGCTGTCTCTCTGGCTGAAAGATCCATCTCTGCAAGTGTCGTGATGTCGACTTTGCCGCTCGGCAGACGCGGAATCTCGGCGATCGTGTGCAACCGCAAGGGACGCAGCGGCGGCGGCAGATTGGTCCTGACAAGCTGGCGAAGCTCGTCCGAAAAGGTCGCTTCGGCCGAGCGCCGAGGAACAGCAAAGGCGACAAGCTCATTCGCGGCCGTCACGATTGCCACGGCATCCGCGACAGAGGGTGCACAACGCAGCACCCGTTCGAGTTCGGCAGGCTCGACGCGTCGACCGTTGATTTTTACCTGGCGCCCCTTGCGACCGACGATGTGCAGTAGGCCTTGATCATCAAGTCGAACGAGGTCACCTGTCGCGAAAATCCGAAGGCCTGGATCGTGCGGGTCTGATGTTGCCGGCACAACCGCCCCGTCCTCCCAATGGCCAAGCAGGACATACGGGCTCCTGATCAGAAGCTCTCCGCTGCGGCCCGGTTGAACACGGCGGCCCGCTTCGTCGACAATTGCGAAGGTGATTCCAGGCAGCAGCCAGCCAACTGGAACCGAATCTCCATGCTCTGGCCAGTCTCGCGGCAGGAACCATTGCGAGCCGGTGGTCTCGGTTGACGAATAACCGATCTGGATAAGGCACGTATCGGAGACGGCCTTGCGCAGCAGGGCGATGTCGATCCAGGGCACCTTCTCGCCACCGATCCGGGCGACTCTGAGTGAATGGAACGCTTCTGCAGGTCCGTCTGCCATAAGCGCGCGAAGCAGTGCCGGCACCAGATAGGTGATTGTCACGTCTTCGGATCGCACCAGGCGTTGAACGGCGCGCAAGCCGACCGCTTCGACTTCGACCAGATGCAAGGTGGCGCCGGTGAGAAGAGCAGCAAGAATCTCCCGGCACCCGGCGATTGTGGCCGGTCCTGTCAATGGCAGGAAAACATCATCCGAGTTGATGTGGCACGCATCGACATATTGCTGGACCCGGCACAGCAAGCTGCGCTGGCTGTTAACGATGCCTTTGGGCCGGCCCGTACTCCCTGACGTATAAAGCACGATGGCGGGCGCATCGACCGAGACGGAATAAGAACGAGGCACTTGCCCAGCCTGCGAGGCCGCACTGGTCGACACATCGATCCAACTGACCCGGTGAGGCAAACCATCGGGTCGGACATTGCCCTCGCCCAGGACAGCTGAGAGCCGCGCCCCGGCCACGATTTCAAGGATACGCGAGCTAGGATCTCGCGCGTTGAGTGGCACCGAAGGCCGCCCAGCCGTCATGCTTGCCAGCATGGCAATGGGATACCAGGCCGAGTTGGCCTGAAGAATCCCTATCGCCTGTCCGTCTGGGACGGCCGCCGCGATCTGGTGGGACAGCGTCTCGACTGACCGGAGGAGCTGGGAATAGGTCAGACGATTGGCGCCGTCGCTGATTGCAAGCTTGTCGGGGTACTGGCGGACGACATTTCTCAGGTGATCGAAGGCCGCAATGTTGGTAAAATCGACGCCCAATCTTTGAAATGGACGCAGTACGGGACCACCCTGATCCAGTGCGTATTGTGGGACACTTGACCAATTATCGGAGGTCGTTGTCTGACAATCCACCGCTAGATCCTGATCCGCGACTTCTGATCCCAAATATGCCGAAGACATGAGTTGCCTACGCTAAGATTAGGGTCACTTATCGCCCCCCGCCCCAATCTTTTCATCGATCATTCTGATGATGCCCCGATCTTCCTCAAGGACGCTTGGTTAGTCACTTCGCCTGTTTCGCAAGCCACCGGCCGAACCAATCATGCCGGGCTCGCTGGCTGTTGTGGTGCGCATGACACGGACACATGCCAAGGCGGGCTCGAAGACCACGGTGGGGTCGAAGATGGAATTGCCGCTATTCAGGCATATTGCCTATTCGGTGGTTCTCCCGCGCGATACCGGCGATGCTTCGGTATCGGAATAGCTGCCGGGGACGAAACAATATGCATAGATCTGTCCCCGATTTTCGTCGGTCACGCGGATCCAATCCTTTTCCCACGTTCGGAAGGTAATACGCCCGTCCGTCATCATGGCTGCGGCTCTGAACGGACTCGGCGCGTTGACAACGCGCACCGAGATAACATCGTCGCCGTCCATACGCTCGACGAGATACGTCTGCATGAAAGCCTCCCCATGCCCCCGCTAGATCACCCGCACTTTAACGCCGGCTAATGAATTCGGTTGCAACTGCTTGGCGAAACTTTGGGTCCGATACTTTCCGTACCCACCGGCAACTTGGTCCTCCGTATCCGTCAGGTTTTTCAGCGACGGGATGCCAGTTCAGGGGAAGGCAGGCTGATTGCGGCCATGCCGGCGACATGCCAATCTGCGCCGCAACGTTTAGGCCTCCGCCTCCGCGGGCAATGGAAAAGGCGCTCGAATGGGCTCCTTTATGCTGTCCGTGTATGCTGTCCGTGATCTGGCATTCTGCCCGTGATTTGGCCTCATCGGACGACCCTGCAGGCCTTTGCGGGACATCCACATAGCGTGGCGTCGCCATCACCGAGGCATAACAATATGCGTCGGCGGAGAAATGGGACGACGGTTCGAGGTTTTCTGAATGTGCCTCACGACGACTGCGTCGTGTCGACGATCCGTTGGAACAGAAGGCCTGGTGCTGGAACGTCAATCGTATTTGGCCAGGAAGCGCCCGACGGCGCTGAGGCAGTCGTGCTTTTCCTCCACATGCGGCATGTGGCTGGAATTCGGGAAGACCAGGCCTTCAACGTACGGGATAAGATCCAGAAAGGGCTGGACGCAGGCCTCGGTCGCTTCGTCGTAGAAGCCGCGGAAAACCAGGGTCGGCGCCTCGATCCGATGCAGGCGGTCGACGATGGTCCAGTTCCGCATCGTGCCGATGACGTGGAACTCATTGGGACCGTTCATGGTGTGATAGACGGTCGGATCTTCCTCGATTGCCGCAAATGTCCGGGCGACCTCTGGCGGCATCGGAACGACGCGACAGACATGACGGTCGTAGAAAGCCTTCGTCGCCGCAACATATCCGGGGTGATCGGTGGTTCCCGCCGCTTCGTGCCGGTCGAGCGCACTTTGCACATCGGCTGGCAACTCGGCGCGCAATTGCCGGGCTCCTTCCACCCACAGCGCCATCGAGGCCAGCGAATTGGCCAGGATCAATGCCTTGAGCCCCTCAGGGCGGCGCACGGCGTGCTCGGTCGAGAGTATGCCGCCCCAGGACTGGCCGAGCAGTGCATAATGGCCGGCAATGCTGAGATGGGCGAGCAACGCATCGAGTTCGCCCAGGAAGAAATCGACGGTCCAGAAGTCGCCGCCCTTGTCCGGCAGATGGGTCGATTTGCCGTTGCCGATCTGATCGTAGTGGATGACGGCTCGCCCGGTTCCGGCAAGCTCCTTGAATGAGTCCACATAGTCGTGGGTGCAGCCCGGTCCACCATGAGCGACGACCAGGGGCAGCTTGCCCGACCCGATGTCCCCGGTCACACGGTACCAGGTGCGATAGCCCTTGTAGTCGCTAAATCCTTCGGTGATCGCATGTGCCGTCACAGTCCAAGCTCCGCATCATGGCGCGGCAGGAGCCACTTTGGTGCACCCCTCCCAAGCCTTGTTTGCGGCCGACGGTACTAAGCGGCCCAGCGCATTTACAGCTAGCACTATTTATAGGTTCGCCGGTTATGGGTTCGCCCGAGGCAAGGCCGATCGCCCGCAGGTCGCGAGCCTCAATGCTCCGGTTCGAGCAGCCGGTAATGGGCGGCGAGCGCGATGGCATGGAAGCGGTTGCGCGCGCCAAGCTTTCGCGTCGCCGCGTTGAGGTGCAGCGTTGCGGTAGGCACCGCGCGGCCAATCTCACGCGCAACCTGCTTGGCCGTCAGTCCGGCAGCGGCCAGGCGCAGGCACTGACGTTCGCGCGACGTCAGATGGACATGTTGGCAGGTGCGGATTCCGGCGTCGAAACCGGCGTAGGCGGAGTCATGCAGCAGATGACCCAGATCTCCGATCTCGGCGATCAAGGGTCTGGCTTCGAGCTCGAACCCGGCCTCCGGATCGGCACGGATCGCAGTGAAGGTGGCGAGATCGCCGCCGGCAAGGCGAATGGGTACGGTGACGCCGCAGGTCATCCTGGTGTCAAGCAAATAGCTGACCACAGGATCGTGCTTGGACTGGAGCACGCGCTGCATGACGGTGCTCTGAACGCCGCTGTGCGACCAGAGAAACGGTCTCGATACGGTGAGCGCGGCCTCCTGCACCGGGTCAAGCTGATAATATCCGCCCTTGCACCAGAGATCCTGCATGTCGCGCGGCACGTTGCGCAGAGCCATCAACGAGGGCGTGATAAGCTCGCCCTTGTGACTGACCGGCACGGGCGTATAGTCGTAGATGAATGCGGTGAAACCGATAGGCTCCAGCACCTCCGTTGCCACCGCCATGGCAGCGTCGATGCTCATTCCGGTTTGGAACCGGCTCTCTAGATCGCCTGGAAGGCTTTGCATCGGGCAAGCTTACCCGCTGATGATTGCTTGTCAAATAGCCATGTCGGCCGGCTGCTCAACAAATAGGCGGGGATAAGCCTGTCCGACCCTATCTATCTTAATAGCTATCCCGTCCGGCTTCGCTCGCCGTAGTCTTTTGCGATTGGGCCAAGTAGCGGACACCGTTCGCAAACCCAGACTGTTTCAGCCGCGCAATGGTCGATCGAGCGGGTTCAGCGCGGCAAAAGCCGAGACGCCTCCATGAGGGAACAAATATGCGACCCCAAAAAGCATTTGCAGCGTTGATGCCCTGCCTGGCTCTGCTCGGCGTGTCCATGATGTCGCCGGCAAACAGTGCCCTGGCCACCGAGGGCAAGCCAGGCGGCACACTCCGACTGCTGGCCAATGCCGCGGCAGGCACCGCCGATCCGCACATCAACTACACGCTGCAGTATTTCCAGATCAATTATGTCCTCTACGATGGCTTGGTGACCTACAAGAAGGCCGGGGACAAGACCGGCTTCGAAGTCGTCGCGGACCTGGCGGAAAGCCTCCCGCAGGTCGAGAACGGCGGCAAGACCTACGTCTTCAAGCTGCGCAAGGGCATCAAATTCGCGGATGGCTCGGATGTCACCACGAAGGACGTGGTGGCTTCGTTCCAACGCATCTTCAAGATCAGCGGGCCGACGGCCGGGACCTTCTACAAAGGCATCGTCGGCGCGGATGCGTGCTTGAAGACGCCTGCGACGTGTACCCTCGAAGGTGGCCTGTCAGTCGACGACGCCGCCGGAAACATTACCTTCAATCTGGTCCAGCCGGATGCCGAGTTCCTGCAGAAGCTGGCTGTTCCGCACGCGTCGATCCTGCCGGCGAGCGCGCCGCTGAAGGACGCCGGCACCGATCCGATCCCGGGCACCGGACCCTACATGATCGCCAGCTACGATCCCAACAAGCTGATGAAGATTGTGCGCAACCCTCATTTCAAGGAATGGAGCAAGGAAGCGCAGCCGGCCGGATATCCGGACGAGATCGACTACGAATTCGGCCTAACCGACGAGGCGGCGGTGACCGCTGTCGAGAACGGCCAGGCGGACTGGATGTTCGACCCGCCGCCGTCCGACCGTCTCGCCGAACTCGGCACCAAATATGCCAAGCAGGTCACGGTTCATCCGCTGACAGCGATGTGGTACGCGCCGATGAACACCAATCTGGCGCCGTTCAACGACATCCGCGTTCGCCAGGCAGTGAACTTCGCGATCGACCGCGCCGCGATCGTCAAGCTGTTCGGCGGCAGCAATCTGGCGCAGCCGGCCTGCCAGATCCTGCCACCGGGCTTCCCGTCATTTGCGGCCTATTGCCCGTTCACCGCCAATCCGGGCGAGAAGTGGTCAGCACCGGATATGGACACGGCCAAGCAATTGGTCGCTGAATCGGGAACCGCAGGTCAGGAGGTGACGATCATCACCGAGGACACCACGGTCTCCAAAGCGATCGGCGTCTACCTGCAGGATGTGCTCAACCAGCTTGGCTACAAGACGTCGGTCAAGCCGATCTCGCAGAACATACAGTTCACCTACATCCAGAACACCAATAACAAGGTGCAGATTTCGATCTCGCAATGGTTCCAGGATTACCCGGCGCCATCGAATTTCCTGCAGGTCTTGTTCAGCTGTGCCTCGTTTACGCCGGGCTCCGACGCCTCGGTCAATATTTCGGGGTTCTGCGACAAGTCGATCGACGCATCGATGGACGAGGCAGAGGCAGCCACCATCGCCGATCCGGCCAAGGGCGCGACACTCTGGACCGCCATCGACAAGGCTGTGACGGACAAGGCTCCGGTCGCTGTCCTGTTCACGCCAAAGCGCGTCGATGTGATCTCTTCCAGGCTGAAGAACTTCACCTTCAGCCCGCAATTCTACTGGATTGTCAGCCAGTCCTGGGTGGAATAGCCGACCGGAGCCAATGCGACGGAGTGCCGCTGGCTCTCCGTCGCATTTCCTTTTCCGGCGGATCAGCGCATCTTCCAGGCCGCGATTTTTCCCAGGCAATCCTGTTCATGGTCAATGTCATTGCGGACCAGCCTGCCATCCCGGTTCGCCGGGCCACCGATGGCCCGTGGCGCACCGCTTGGCGCAAGCTGAAAGGCGATCGTTCGGCAATATCTGCCTTCGCCGTGCTCGTCGTCATCGTGATCGCCTCGCTCGCGGCGCCGCTTTATGCGCGGTACGTCTCCGGCACCGATCCATTTGTGACCAATCTCAATGGCGAGATCGTCGTCGATGGGGTGACCCAGCCGGTGCTGCAGCCCTCCACCGAAGGCCTTGGCCTCGGCATGACGCCGGTCGGGCCGACCTGGCGCATCGGACCCTATATGCTGGGTGCCGACAACCAGGGCCGTGACGTCGCGGCGCGGCTGCTTTACGGCGGACGGGATTCGCTGTTGATCTCGGGTGCTGCAGCCGTGCTGTGCCTTGTCCTCGCGACATTCCTTGGGGTCGTTTCCGGCTTCTTCGGCGGCATCGTCGACATCGGCCTGTCGCGCATTCTCGACGTGCTCTGGGCTTTTCCGATTTTCCTGTTGGCAATTTCATTGTCGATCGTGCTGATTGCGCAGAGTATCCAGATCGGTCCGTTCGAAATCCGCTCCGGCAGCCTGTGGCTACCGGTCTTCATCATCGGCATCGTCTATGTGCCCTATGTGGCGCGGCCGATCCGCGGCCATGTCCTGACCTTGTTGCATGCCGAATTCGTGACCGCGGCGATCGGCCTTGGTGCGTCGCCCTGGCGCATCCTTTTGCGCGACATCATGCCCAATGTGGTGACCCGCATCATCGTTTTCGTGCCGTTGATCCTGGCGCTCAACATGATGACGGAATCCTCGCTGTCGTTCCTGTCGATCGGCGTGCAGCCGCCGGATGCCAGCTGGGGCACGATCATCCAGGACGGCCAGGGCCTGCTCTATTCGCGGCCGGTCGTGGCACTGGCGCCGGGGTTAGCCATTGTGATCACGGTGCTGGCCCTAAACATTCTGGGCGACGGCGTGCGCGACGCGCTCGATCCGAAATCCTCGCCGAGGGGCGTCTAGTGGTTGCCGCGCTCGGCTTCCGGCTTGGCCAGATGGTGCTGGTTATGTTCGGTATCAGCGTCGTCGCTTTCCTGATCTTCTTTGCGACGCCTGGCGCTGATCCATCGGCGCGCATTGCCGGCCGCAATGCTTCGCAAGAGACGCTGATCCAGGTGCGCCACGATTTCGGTCTCGACCGGCCATTGCCGGTGCAATATGGGGTGATGATGAACCGGCTTTTCGTCAGCCGCGATCTCACCTCCTTCGTCAATCGCGGGCAGCGTGTCATTCCGACCGTGATAAGCGCCATTCCCGTGACGCTGTCGCTGGTCGGCGGCGCGGCAGTGCTGTGGGTGCTCGGCGGATTGATCGTCGGTGTGATCGCAGGCGCGACGCGCGGTACATTCATTGATCGCGCGCTGATGATCCTGAGCTTGGTAGGTGTGTCGATCCCGGTCTTCTGGCTGGGCGAGGTCGCCAACCTGCTGACGCAAAGCCGCTGGCACGACAACTGGCTGTTTTCCTGGGTTCCTCCGCTCGGCTACATCCCCCTGACCGAGAATCCCTGGGGCTGGTTCAAGGCGCTCGTCATTCCGTGGTTCACGCTGGCAACCCTTTATGTCGGCCTCTACGGCCGGGTGCTGCGGGCAAGCCTGATCGAAATGATGCAGGAGGATTTCATCCGCACCGCCCGGGCCAAGGGGATCGGCGAACGCCGGGTGCTGCTGCATCATGGCCTCATGACCTCTTTGGTCGCATTCGTCACCATGTTCGGCCTCGATTTCGGTGCCTTGGTCGGCGGCGGCGCGCTGTTGACCGAAGTGGTCTTCGGATTGCAGGGTGTCGGAAAACTGACGTATGAGGCGCTGCAGACCCTCGATCTGCCGATGATCCTGGCCACGGTGATTTACGCCGCCTTCTTCGTGGTGATGGCAAACTTCGTCGTCGACGTCGTCTTCGTCATAATCGACCCGAGGGCGCGCAATGTCGGCTGATGCTCCCCTTCTGGTGGTCAAGGACCTCACTGTCTCCTTCCGCAGCGACGAAGGCCTGGTGCGGGCGGTGGGAGGTGTTTCGTTCTCCGTCGAGCAGCGCGAGATCGTCGGTGTGGTCGGCGAATCCGGTTCGGGCAAAAGCCAGACCTTGCTCGCCATTATGGGGTTGATCGACAGCCCCAACGCTATCGTCTCCGGTTCCATCCGTTTCATGGGACAGGAGCTGATCGGGCTCAAGCGGCGTGCGCTCGATGCCATCCGCGGCCGCCAAATCGCGATGATCTTCCAGGATCCGATGTCTGCGCTCACCCCGGTGCATACGATCGGCAACCAGATCGGCGAGCAGGTCCGCGCGCATGAAAAGGTGTCGGCGAAAGCGGCACGGGCGAGGGCCGTGCAATTGCTGGATGCGGTCGGCATCGCAAATCCGGATCGGGTCATCGACAGCTACCCGCACCAGCTTTCCGGCGGTATGCGCCAGCGCGCGGTGATTGCCATGGCGCTCTCGTGCAACCCGGCGCTGCTCGTCGCGGATGAACCGACTACAGCCCTCGATGTTACCGTGCAGGCGCAGATCCTCGAACTGATCGGACGATTGCGCGACCAGTTCGGTTCCGCTGTGATCCTGGTCACGCATGATCTTGGCGTCGTCGCCGAAGTCGCGGACCGGGTACTGGTTATGTATGGCGGACGCTTTGTCGAGGAGGGCGGCAAGAGCAGCGTGTTCCGGGCGCCGCTGCATCCCTACACATGGGGCTTGTTCGGCTCGATCCCGCCGATGGAGGGACCACGTCCAGCCCGGCTCGCTGCCATTCCGGGAATTCCGCCGTCGCTCTCCAACCTGCCGAAAGGCTGCGCCTTCAGCCCCCGCTGCGCCTTTCGCCACGACGCCTGTCTGGTTCAACTGCCGATCATGCAAGGCGAGAGCCATCGCGCCGCGTGCCTGTTGCCGGAGCCTACGCGCAGACAATTCGCTGCCCAGAGGCCTGGCGGCGTGGTGGAGATGCAACGATGAATGCCAGGCCACTCGAACGTCCGCTGCTTCGTGCCGGCGACCTGTCGAAGCGCTATAGCGTCGGCCGCTCGATCTTCCCGGCGCAGCGCCGGACCGTGCATGCGGTTGATAGGGTGTCGCTCGACATCTGGCCCGGGGAGACCCTCGGCATCGTCGGCGAGTCCGGTTGCGGCAAATCCACGCTTGGCCGGTGTCTGGTGCGTCTGACCGAAATCAGCTCGGGGTCGCTGGAATTCGAGGGCCGCGACATCAGCGACGCCTCCCAGCGCCAGCTTCGTCCGTTGCGGCGGCAGATGCAGATGGTCTTTCAGGATCCCAGCGCTTCGCTCAATCCGCGCCGGCGGGTCGGCGATCTGCTGGCCGATCCGTTCCGCATCCATGAACGCCTCTCGGCATCGGAAATGGCGGACCGCGTGGCCGAGCTCCTGCGCCGGGTCGACTTGTCGCCCCAGCACGCATCGCGCTACCCGCACGAATTCTCCGGCGGCCAGCGCCAGCGTATCGGCATCGCCCGCGCGCTGGCGCTGCGGCCACGGCTGATCGTGGCCGACGAGCCGGTCTCGGCGCTCGACGTGTCGATCCAGGCGCAGATCGTCAATCTGCTCGCCGACCTGCGCGAGGAGTTCAACTTGACCTATGTGTTCATCGCCCACGATCTTTCCGTGGTGCGTCAAATCTCGAGCCGTGTGGCGGTGATGTATCTGGGGTCAATCGTGGAGAGCGGGCCGACCGACGAGGTCTTTGTGGCGCCCAGACACCATTACACCGCGGCGCTGCGTTCCGCCGTGCCGATACCCAGCATTGACCGGGCGCGGCGCGGCCGGCTGGTGCTCAAGGGTGATCTGCCCAGCCCGATGAACCCACCCTCGGGGTGCCGGTTCCACACCCGTTGCCCAGCTGCCACCCCGATCTGCCGCAGCGAGTGCCCGCTTCTCCAAAGCATTGGCGAGGGCCGCCTGGTCGCGTGCCATCATCCAGCCGACGGTTGACTACGGGAATTCTCGTTCAACGATATCCGGACCGTCAGCCGTAATCATTGCTTCGGCGAGAATAGAGGCCGATCTGGACGCCGCACGATCCGGCGCTATGTTGCGCTTCGGCGGCCGGGCATCGCGGATGCCTAATACTAAAGTAACTGTTCTCGCGTTGCCGAGCGATGCTACGATTTGAAGGACGGCGGCCGTACAGCGCTGCGTGATTTTGCGCCGGCGAGGACGGAATGTGGGAGGCCACTCTTCGTGCTGCAGCAGGCTGCCGCCGACATGTTGCTCGGTTGTCGACCATAAGGGAGGAAGTCACCAATGAAGATATCGTACCTGGTCTCAGCCGCGCTTCTTGCAGCGACCGCGATGCCTGCCGCAGCCGCCGAGATTTCCGACGGCAAGATCAAGATCGGCATTCTCAACGACCAGTCGGGCGTCTATGCCGATTTCGGCGGCAAGTGGTCGGTTGAGGCCGCCAAGATGGCGGTCGAGGATTTCGGCGGCAAGGTACAAGGCTCGCCGATCGAGATCGTCAGCGCCGACCACCAGAACAAGCCGGACACCGCCTCCAACATTGCGCGGCAGTGGTATGACACCGAACAGGTCGATTCCATCATGGAACTGACCACCTCCTCGGTGGCGCTCGCCGTCCAGGGAATTTCCAAGGAGAAGAAGAAAATTGACATCGTCACCGGCGCCGCGACCACCGAACTCACCGGTAAACAGTGCTCGCCCTATGGCTTCCACTGGGCCTACGACACGCATTCGCAGGCAGTGGGGACTGGTGGCGCTCTCGTTCAGCAAGGCGGCGACAGCTGGTTCTTCGTCACAGTCGATTATGCATTCGGCTATTCGCTGAAGGAGCAGACCGCAAAGTTCGTCGAGAGCCATGGCGGCAAGGTGGCTGGCGAGGTGCGTTACCCGCTCGGCTCGACCGACTATTCATCCTTCCTGCTGCAGGCGCAATCGTCGGGCGCCAAGGTTATCGGCCTGGCGAATGCCGGCCTCGACACCTCCAACTCGATCAAGCAAGCGGCCGAATTCGGTATCGTGCAGGGCGGTCAGCGGCTTGCAGCACTTCTGTTCACGCTGGCCGAGGTGCATGGGCTCGGTCTCGAGGCGGCGCAAGGCGTGGTGCTGACCGAAGGTTTCTACTGGGATCGCGACGACAAGAGTCGCGAGTTCGCCCAGCGCTTCTTCAAGCGCACCAACCGCATGCCGAATATGATCCAGGCCGCCACCTATTCAGCGGTGACCCAGTATTTGAAGGCGATCGACAAAGCCGGCACCGATGGAACCGAGGCGGTCGCCAAGGAATTGCATGCGATGCCGGTGAACGATGTCTTTACGGCGAACGGCAAAGTGCAGGCCGACGGCAACATGGTTCACGACATGTATCTTTATCAGGTCAAGTCGCCGAGCGAGAGCACCAAGGAGTGGGACTATTACAAACCGCTCGCCACGATCCCCGGTAACGAGGCGTTTCTGAGCCCCAAGGAGAGCGGCTGTCCCACGGCAGGCGAGTGATTGGCGGACCGATGGCGCCGCCTGGACCGGATGGGCCGCGGGTAGTGCTTTCCGCCCGCGGTTTGCGGCGTGACTTCGCCGGCTTTGTTGCGGTCAGGAATGTCGATCTCGACCTCTACCACGGCAATATCCACGCGCTGATCGGACCCAACGGCGCTGGCAAGACCACCGTCTTCAACCTGCTCACCAAGTTCCTGCCGCCGACCAGCGGCAGGATCGAACTGCTCGGCCACGACATCACCCGCACCTCGCCGGCCAAGGTCGCGCGGATGGGCCTGGTGCGCTCGTTCCAGATCTCGGCGGTGTTTCCGCATCTCAGCGTGCTCGACAATGTGCGCGTTGCATTGCAGCGACCGGCCGGACTCAGCGTTCAGTTCTGGCGCTCGCTGTCTGTGCTCGATCGGTTGACGCCGCGCGCCGAGGAGCTTTTACGGTCTGTCGGCCTCGACGATGCCAAGAACAGGCCCGCCGCCGATCTCTCCTATGGCAGGAAACGCGTGCTCGAGATCGCCACGACGCTGGCGCTCGACCCGAAAGTGCTGCTGCTCGACGAGCCGATGGCCGGCATGGGGCATGAGGATGTGCGCACGGTTTCCGACATCATCCGCTCGGTCGCCAGGGAGCGTGCGGTGCTGATGGTCGAGCACAATCTGACTGTTGTAGCCGATCTTTGCGACTGGATAACCGTCATGCAGCGCGGCGAAATCCTTGCCGCCGGCGACTACTCCACGGTCAGCCGCGACGAGCGGGTGAGGATCGCCTATATGGGCACCGCCGATGAGTGACGCCGCGCCGCTTCTCGCAGTCCGCGGCCTCAACGCCTGGTATGGCGAGAGCCATGCGCTGCACGGCGTCGATCTTGAGGTCTTTCCAGGTGAAACTGTGACGTTGCTGGGCCGCAACGGCGTCGGCAAGACCACGACATTGCGCGCCATTATCGGGCTGATCCGCCAGCGGACCGGCCAGATTTTTTTCGACGGCAAGGATCTGATGCGCCTGCCATTGCACCGGACCGCGCATCAAGGCATCGGCCTGGTGCCGGAGGAACGCGGCATCTTTGCGACGCTGACCGTGGACGAGAATCTGGTTCTGCCGCCGATCGTCGCCGAGGGCGGCATGAGCGTGCAGGAAATATTCGATCTTTTCCCCAATCTGAAGGAGCGCCGCAACAGCCCGGGCACCAGGCTGTCGGGCGGCGAGCAGCAGATGCTGGCGATCGCGCGCATGCTCAGAACCGGCGTGAAAATGCTGCTTCTCGATGAGCCGACCGAGGGCCTGGCTCCGGTCATTGTGCAGCGCATCGGCGATCTGCTGGCGACGATGAAAAAGCGCGGCATGACGATCCTGCTGGTCGAGCAGAATTTCCGCTTTGCCAGCCGCGTCACCGACCGTTTCTACCTGATGGAGCACGGCAAGGTCGTGGCGGGCTTTCCGGTCGGCGAACTGCCGGATCGCATGACGCTGCTGCATGAAGTGCTGGGTGTATGATGGCGCCATGACGATGATCTTCGGGATACCCGTTCAGGCATTCCTCGGCCAATTGCTGGTCGGCCTCATCAACGGCTCGTTCTACGCAATGTTGAGCCTGGGCCTGGCTGTCATATTCGGCCTGTTGCGCGTCATCAATTTTGCCCACGGCGCGCTCTATATGCTCGGCGCCTTCGTCGGGTACCTGCTTCTCACCCGCTTCGGCATCGGCTACTGGCCGGCTCTGATCCTGTCGCCGCTGATCGTCGGCGGCTTCGGCGTCGTGGTCGAGCGCCTGGCGCTGTCGAGGCTTTACGGCATCGACCCGCTTTACGGGCTGCTTTTCACCTTTGGCCTCGCGCTCGTGCTCGAAGGGGTGTTCCGTTACTACTATGGCGTATCGGGAAGTCCTTATTCCGTGCCGCCGCTGCTCTCCGGGGGAACCAATCTCGGCTTCATGTTCCTGCCCAATTATCGCGGCTGGGTGGTGGTCGCCTCGATGGTCGTCTGTTTCGGCACCTGGGCGCTGATCGAGAAGACCAGGCTGGGCTCCTATCTGCGCGCGGCGACGGAGAACCCCGGCCTGGTGCAGGCTTTCGGCGTCAACGTGCCGTTGCTGCTGACCCTCACCTACGGCCTCGGCGCCGCTCTTGCCGGACTTGCAGGGGTTCTCGCCGCGCCGATCTATCAGGTGAGCCCGCTGATGGGATCTGACCTCATCATCGTCGTCTTCGCCGTCGTCGTGGTCGGCGGCATGGGATCGATCCTCGGGGCGATCGTCACCGGTTACATGCTTGGCCTCGCCGAAGGCCTGACCAAGGTCTTCTATCCCGAAGCCTCCAATCTGGTGGTCTTCGTCATCATGGCAATCGTGCTTCTGGTCCGGCCAGCCGGCCTGTTCGGAAGGGATGCCTGAGATGGCCGAACTGACACTTCGCGAGACGCGTGCCAAGAATTCGGCACGGCTTGAATGGGCGCTGATCGGGCTCGGCATCCTGGCGCTGCTGGTGGCGCCTTTCTTCGTCTATCCGATCTTCCTGATGAAGATGCTGTGCTTTGCGCTGTTTGCCTGCGCGTTCAACCTTCTGCTCGGCTACACCGGGCTGTTGTCCTTCGGCCATGCGACATTCTTCGGCGGGGCGGCCTATTTCACCGCATACGCGGTCAAGGTCTGGGGCTGGCCACCGGAAGCGGGCATCCTGCTCGGTGTCCTAGGTGCCGCGCTGCTCGGCCTTGTGATGGGCTTCTTTGCCATCCGCCGGCAAGGCATCTATTTCGCCATGATCACGCTGGCGCTGTCGCAGATGTTCTTCTTCTTCTGCGTGCAGGCGCCGTTCACCGGAGGTGAGGACGGCATCCAGGGCGTGCCGCGCGGCAGGCTGCTTGGAATGCTCGACCTGAACGTCTCGATGAACATCTATTATTTCGTGCTGGCGGTCTTCCTGATCGGCGTGTTCGCCATCTGGCGCATCATCAACTCGCCTTTCGGCATGATCCTGCGTTCTATCCGGGAAAACGAGAGCCGGGCCATTTCGCTGGGCTATTCCGTCGCCAACTACAAGCTGGCGGCTTTCGTCATGTCGGCAACATTGGCCGGGCTGGCCGGCGCGCTCAAGGCGATCGTTTTTCAGTTTGCCACGCTCACCGACGTCACCTGGCAGATGTCGGGCGAGGTGATCCTGATGACGCTCCTCGGCGGCATCGGCACCATGGCCGGGCCGATCATCGGCGCCAGTCTGGTCGTCGGCTTGGAAAACATGCTCGCCACCTCGAACTTTCCGGTGACCATCGCCACCGGCCTGACCTTCATGGTCTGCGTGCTGGTTTTCCGGCGCGGTATTGTCGGTGAGGTCTATGCGCGGTTTCTCGGGCCAAAGGGTGACGCGAAAGACTGAACGGCTCAGTTCCGCCTCGCTAGGCGATGCGTAAGCCTTGCGCGTCGAGAAGCACGCAGCCCAGCGGGTCGAAGCAGACATCGACCGCTTCGCCTTCACGCAGCGGCTGGCCGTCGATCAACGTGTTGGCGCGCACCAGCGTGCCGGCGCCGATGTCGATCTCGTAGACCGCATTGCCGCCGAGATAGGAGGTCGAGGCGATCCGTCCCGCCAGCCTGTTGGCAGCACCGGCGGTACCGACGGTAAGCTTCTGCGGGCGAACGACGACGGTGACCACGCTGCCGGTCGCGAGCGCCTTCGGCGCGGCCGCCTTTACGATATGGCCGGTGGCCAGCGCGATCGTCGCCATCTTGCCGTCCATCACGGTCACGCTGCCGGGCAGCATGTTGGCCTTGCCCAGGAAATTGGCGACGAATGCGGTGGCCGGCTGGTCATAGACCTGCGCGGGGGAGCCGATCTGCTCGATCAGGCCGGCGTTCATCACGACGATGTGGTCGGACATCGACAAGGCTTCTTCCTGGTCGTGCGTCACGAAGATAGCAGTGATGCCCGTCTCCCTCTGGATTTTCTTGATCTCGACGCGCATGTCCTCGCGCATATTGGCGTCGAGCGCCGACAAGGGCTCGTCCAGCAGCAGCACTTCCGGCTCGAAGACGATGGCGCGGGCCAGTGCGATGCGTTGCTGCTGGCCGCCCGAGAGCTGTGACGGCAGCTTTGTCTCACTGCCGGGCAGCCGCACCATATCCAGCGCCTTCTTGACCCGGCGCACGATTTCCGGTTTCGGCACGTTTCGGTATTTCAGGCCGAATGCGACGTTGTCGAAGACGTTCTTGTGCGGAAAGAGCGCGTAGTTCTGGAACACCAGACCAATGTTGCGCTTATAGATCGGGATGTCGTCGACCCGCTTTCCGCCGATCGAGATCTGGCCACTGGAGATGTCGACCAGGCCCGCGATCGAGCGCAGGATCGTCGTTTTGCCGCACCCGGACGGCCCCAGCAAGGTGACGAAACTACCTTTGCGGATTGCCAGTGAAAAATCGCGCACAGCGGCGAACTTGCCGTAGAAAATATCGATGTCGCGAAACTCGACCGCAGGCTTTCCTATCGGCTGCCGCTCGCTCTGGGCGAGCGGGTCGCCATCAGCCCCGGCCGAAGCCGGCCGGGGCTGCTGGTCGTGGCTGTTGTCGTCATGCACCTTTCGACACCCTGTCCCATTGCTTGGTCCAGGCGTCTTCGTTCTTCGCCCAGTAGAGCGGATCGGCGAAGGTCAGCGATTTCATCGATCCAGTCGGGTCGAAGGCCGGAAGCGCCGCGATCTTGTCGGTCAGCTTCACCTTGGTGGGGTCAAGCGATGGCGGATAGTTCTGGCCCTCGGCGACGGCGATCGAGGTGGCAGGATCCAGCATGAAGTTGATCAGTTCCTCGCATTCGGCCATCGGCGAACCCTTGAGCACCAGCATGTCCTCCATCCACGCGTATGAGCCGGCAGGGTCGAGATAGCCGATCGGCTGGCCCTGCTGCTGCAGGGCGGCGACACGTCCTGACCAGGCGTCGGTGACGACGATCTCGTTGCGCGACAGGAGGTCCATCAGTTCCGCGCCGGAACTCCAGAATTTCTTGGCCAGATCGCGGGTCTCGCGAACCTTGGCCCAGACGACGTCCATGTCCTGGATGTTGTTGGGGTCCTGTTTCGTCTGCAGCGCCGCATACCAGACGCGCGTCGTCATATCGGCGTAGCCGCCGATCTTGCCGGCATATTTCTTGTCGGTAAGCAGGTTGGCGCCCTTTTCCTTGGCTTCCTCCGGCGAGATGACCTTGTTGTTGTAGGCGATGCCGGTGGTGCCGTAATCATATGGCACTGCCGACAGCTTCGGCGTGATCTTGCGGAACGGCTCGATCATGGCGGTCAGGACATTCGCCATGTTCGGAATGTTTGCCTCGTTGATCTCCGAATTGAAACCGCCATTGACGTATTTGATGTAGTAGTTGACGCCGGAAGAATGGACGATCTGGAAGTCGCCTGGTTTCGACGTCTTGATCTTGGTGATGATCTCGTTCTCGTCGCCAAAGGTGCCCTGGACGACCTTGACCTTGGACTTGGCGGTATAAGGCTGGAACGCGTACTTATCGATCGCCTCCTGCACCACGCCGCCCCATCCGTCGAAGCGCACTTCCGAAACCGCGGCCAGCGCCCGTCCCATCCAAGGCATGGAAAGCCCGGTGGCGGCGGCAGCGGCGGCCGTCAGCGTCAGGAATGATCGCCGGCTGATGTCGCCATTGGCATAGCGTTCGTTGAGCCGTTCCAGTCGTTTGGCGGTTGTCAGTTTCATTTCCATTCTCCCATTTTCATCTTCACTTGCTTGCCTTGAACCAGGTGAGGCTTTGCAGGATGAGCCCGCCTGCCAAGGGAATGCCGACCGTCAAAAGGATCATGACGGTTCCGAGCGCGTTCACCTCAGGGCTGATCGAGATCTTCAGCATCGAAAGGATTTGCGTCGGCATGGTCTCGACGCCCGCCGGCCGCCAGAACAGGCTGGCCGAGGTGTTGTCGAACGAAATGGTGAAAGCGAGCAGAACACTGGCAAGCACTGCGGGAATGAGCAGCGGCAGCGTGATTTCGCGGAATGTCGACACGCGCGGCGCCCCGAGCGAAAGCGCCGCCTCCTCATAGGAACGTTTTATGCCGACCATGCGCGCCTGGACGATCAGCACCACGTAGGGGAGCGTGAGCAGAATGTGGCCGAGCACCAGCAGCGTCATGCTGCGCGGCTGGTCGACGGCTTTGATCATGACCAGCAGGCCGACGCCGAGTATCGTTTCGGGGACCAGCGCGGGAAGAATGACAAGCGTGTTGATCGCCTGCTTGCCACGGAACTCGAAGCGCACCAGCGCCAATGCCGCCATGATGCCGAGCAGCGTCGTCACCGTTGCCGTCACCAGGGCAATCCACATCGATGTCCGGAAGGCGTCGAGAACCGGCTCGTTGGTGAGCAGCTTTTCGTACCATCGCAGGCTGAAGCCGGTGAGGGGAAAGCCGCCGAACATCGACGCATTGAAGGAAAGCACGACCGTGGCGAGGATCGGCGCAAACATGAAGACGTAAACGCACACCGTGATCGCGCCGGTCAGCCGCCACACCCATCTGCCTTCGCGATCGGGATGATCCGCTCTCATGCACTGAGGCCCTTCATGATCTGCGATAGGCCCATATAGCGGCTATAGGCGGCCGCGGCCGCGCCGAGCAGGACGAACAGGACGATGGAAAGCGTGGCGCCCATCGGCCAATTGAGCTGCCCCATGATGGTGTCGTAGATCAAGTTGCCGAACAGCGCATCGCGGCTGCCACCGAGCAGCTGCGGCGTCACATAGGAGCCGGCCGCCAGCACGAAGCAGAGCAGCAGGCCGGCGCCCAGCCCCGGCATCGATAGCGGCAGGGTCACTTCGCGAAACGCCTGTGCGCTGGTACAGCCCATCGAGCGGGCGGCGGCGATCAGCGTGCGGTCGATGCTTTCCAGGCTGACATAGACGTTCAGGATCATATAGGGCAGCAGAAAATGCAGCAGCCCCATGATGACGGCGCCCTCGGTGTAGAGCATCGGCAACGGCTCGTTGACAATCCCCAGCCTGATGAGCACGACGTTGATCAGCCCCTGTTCGCCGAGAATATGGATCCACGAGAATGTCCGGATGGTGAAGCTGATCCAGAACGGCACGATGAGCAGCAGCAACAACAGCCATTTGTGCCTGAAGGTCGTGGCCCAGATGAAATAGGCGGGGAAATAGCCAAGGATCGCGCAGATCACAGCGGTGATGGCGCCGACGCGAACGGTCTTCCAAAGAAAACCGTGATAGTAGCTGTCGGTGAGGAATTCCTTCCAGTTGTCGAAGGTCAGCACCGCCGACTCCACCCCCGCGGTGACGAAGGTGAAAAACGTGTAGACCGTCATCATCGCGATCGGCAGCAGCAGAAGCAGGGTAAGCAGTAAAAGCACAGGCGCGACGAGGACCCAGGCCAGTCGCTGATCGTATAATTTCCACCCTTTGGTCACGACCCGTCCAACCGCTTTATGTGCAAGCCGCCATCACCGGGCTCGGCTCCGGACTAGATTGGGCGATCGGCGTTCAGGTGTCCACTCTACATATGGCTCCTGCACAAATTCTGTGCAGGGCCCCGCGCGACCCTCGCCCTGCCGGATTCAACAAATTGCCCGGCGTTCCGCCTGCATTGATTAAATCAGATATCCCGATATACAGGGTAATTTCGGATATGGATTTTACATGGGCCGGGCAATTTCATGAGTCGCAATTTTCTGGTGATTGAACCTGAGGAAGGCATTGCCGTGCTCAAGGGGCTTGCCTCCTCGGCGCGGATCTCGATGCTGAAATTGCTGCATGAGAAGGGGCCGATGAATGTCAACGAAATCGCCGCCGTGCTGTCGCTTCCGCAGTCGACCGTCTCGACCAACATCCAGGTGCTGGAGGATGCGGGGCTGATCCGCACCGAGAACCTGAAAGCGAAGAAAGGCAGTCAGAAAATCTGTTATCCGACGGCGGAAGAAGTGCTCGTAGTGTTCAAGAGCGAATATCGTGCGGTCAAGAACGACGCGATCGAAGTGTCGATGCCGATCGGGCTTTATACCGGCTTCGAGGTTACCGCGCCCTGCGGCCTTTGTTCGCCGGACGGCATCATCGGTCTGCTCGATGTGCCGAACACTTTCCTCGATCCGGACCGCATGAAGGCCGGTCTGCTATGGTTCACGCGCGGTTTTGTCGAATACCAGTTCCCCAACAATGCCAAGCTCGCCAATGCCGAGATCACCGGACTCGAAGTTGCGATAGAGCTGTCTTCGGAAGTGCCGGGCACCAGCGCCGATTGGCCCTCGGACATCACGCTGACGATCAATGGCGTCGATGTCGGCACCTGGACGTCGCCGGGGGATTTCGGCGACAAGCGCGGCGTCTTCACGCCCTCCTGGTGGAAGCTCAAGGGCTCGCAATACGGTAAGCTGAAGAACTGGCGAATTGCCAATGACGGCACCCATGTCGACGGCCTCAGGATTTCCGAAACCGGCCTCGCTGCACTCGATCTGAAGAGCCATCATTCAATCCGCGTCCGTATCGGCGTCAAGGACGACGCCAAGCGCCCCGGCGGGATCAATATTTTCGGCAAGGGCTTTGGAAATTACGATCAGGACATCCTGCTCAGGATCAAAACTGGTTGATATCATGAAACCGGGTTCTGAAGATAACGCAGCAATTTCAACTGTCTGGCTTTCTGCTGTGCCAAAGCGTTCGTCTAATTGTCCTACATTTGGGTATTTTGGCTTGACGAAGGGCTGCCAATTCCTCTTTGATATCGGGCAAGATGATTTAAATCATCGTTTGTGATATCGATGGGAGGAATGCATGAAGGCAGCCGTTACGGCTCATCCGCATTATGTCGTCTCGGAAATCGATCCGAGGCTCTACGGATCCTTCATCGAGCATCTGGGGCGGGCAGTTTACACCGGCATCTATGAGCCCGGCCATCCGACAGCGGATGCCAACGGCATGCGTCAGGACGTCATCGATCTCGTCAGGGAACTCAATGTTCCGATCGTCCGCTACCCCGGCGGCAATTTCGTCTCGGCCTACAATTGGGAAGACGGCATTGGCCCCAAGGAACAGCGTCCAGTGCGCCTCGACCTCGCGTGGCACACGTCGGAAAGCAACGAAGTCGGCCTGCATGAATTTGCCGATTGGTGCACCTCCGCCAACACCGAGATGATGCTTGCCGTCAATCTCGGCTCGCGCGGCCTCGATGAAGCCCGCAACCTGCTGGAGTACGCCAACCATCCCGGCGGCAGCAAATGGAGCGACAAGCGCATCGCCAACGGCCGCAAGGAGCCGTTCGACGTCAAGCTCTGGTGCCTCGGCAATGAAATGGATGGCCCCTGGCAGATCGGCCACAAGACCGCGGACGAGTATGGCCGGCTGGCGCATGAGACGGCCAAGGCCATGCGTGCCTTCTCCAAGTCACTCGAGCTGGTGGTCTGCGGCTCTTCGAATGCCAAGATGCCGACCTACCCTGAATGGGAAGCGACGGTTCTCGACCATACCTACAACGAGGTCGACTACATCTCGCTGCACATGTATTTCGACAACGAAGCCAACGACGCTCCGAACTATCTCGCCATGAGCGAAAAGCTCGACGACTACATTGTCTCGGTCGCCGGCGCCATCGAGTATATCAAGGCCAAGAAGCGCTCCAACAAGCAGGTCTACATCTCGTTCGACGAATGGAACGTCTGGTACCATTCCAAGGAGCAGGACAGGAAGATACTCGGCGGCAGCAACGGCTGGCCGTTCGCCCCGCCGTTGCTCGAAGACATCTATAATTTCGAGGATGTGCTGCAGGTCGGCCTGATCCTCAACACCTTCATCCGCCGTTCCGATGTCGTCAAGATCGCCTGCCTGGCACAACTGGTCAATGTCATTGCGCCGATCATGACCGTTCCGAATGGCCCGGCATGGCGGCAGACGATCTTTTATCCCTATCTGTTTGCTTCTAGCTATGGTCGCGGCAATGCGCTGGATCTCAAGGTGGAAAGCCCGACCTACAAATCCAGCGTTGCGGGCGACGTCGCTTATGTCGATGTTGCCGGCGTGCACGACAGGCAAACCGGCCACGTCACCTTCTTCGCGGTCAACCGCCATTCGAGCGAGGCAATCGAAACAGTGGTCGACCTCACCGGCTTCGGCGCGGCGGAGATCGTCGATCACCAGGTGATGGCACACGCCGATCTGAAAGCCGTCAATTCGGCCGAAAACCCTGGCAATGTCGGCCCCAGGAAGGGTGAGGGCGCCTCGCTCGCCAGCGGCAAGCTGAGCCTGTCACTGCCGGCCTATTCCTACCAGGTCATACGCCTGAGGCTCTGAGTTCAGGCGGATCATCGAGAAAGCGCAAACGCTGAGGAGGAGCGTCGACGTGACGGCCGATATCGAGATCAGGAACGTGAGCAAGCAGTTCGGTGCCATGACGGTGCTGGATCATCTGTCGCTCTCCATAAGGGCACGCGAATTCATCGTGTTCCTGGGCCCGTCCGGCTGCGGAAAATCGACGCTTCTTCGAATGATTGCCGGGCTCGAAGCTGTCGATAGCGGCGAGATTGCCATCAACAACGAGCGCATCGATCATCTGCCACCGGGCAAGCGCGGCATTGCCATGGTGTTCCAGTCCTATGCGCTTTATCCGCACATGACGGTGCGCGACAACATGGCCTTCGGGCTTGCGAATATCGGCGTTCCAGGCAAGGTCATCGAGGCGCGCATCAACGAAGCCGCCCGCATCCTCGAAATGCCGCATCTGCTCGATCGCAAGCCGGGCCAGCTCTCCGGTGGTCAGCGCCAGCGCGTCGCCATCGGCCGTGCGATCGTCAAGGAGCCGAAGGCCTTTCTGTTCGACGAGCCGCTTTCCAATCTCGATGCGGCGTTGCGCACCCGCACCCGCATCGAGCTTGCCCAGCTTCACCAGCGGCTGCAATCGACGATGATCTTCGTCACCCATGACCAGGTCGAGGCAATGACGCTGGCCGACCGCATCGTCGTCATGAACAATCGCAAGATCGACCAGATCGGTACCCCGATGGAGATCTACGAACGCCCGGCGACCAAATTCGTCGCGGGTTTCGTCGGCGCGCCGGCGATGAACTTCGTCGATGCGACGCTTGACAGATCCGGCGAGAACGCCACGGCCAGGTTTGCGGACGGCGTCTCGGTGCAGACCGAGATCGCCTCCAGCCAACTGACCGATGGCAAGTACACTTTCGGCATCCGTTCTGAAGACGTGCGCATCGTTGCCGCCGGACAGGGCAACGCCGGCGGCGTGGTCGATGTGCTCGAGCGGCTCGGCGAACGCACCCTGATCTACGCGCGGCTGGGCGATGGCCAGCAGATCGTCGGCTCGGATGCCGGCAACAGCCGCGTCGCCGTCGGCGACAGAATCGGGCTCGCCTTTGACGGCCAGAAATCGCATCTGTTCAACGAGACCGGCCGCGCCTGGCATGCGAGAGAGGCCTGAGATGGCTGACCGGCTGGCGATGTCCCCGACCGCGACGCTTGCTGTCGGCGTCAGAGCCCCTACCGCCGACATCTCTGCGCCGCAATGGCGAAACGTCATTTTCGTTGCGCCATTCTTGTTCTTCTTCACCACGCTGCTGCTCTTCCCGCTGCTCTGGGGGATGTGGCTAAGTTTCCACAAAGCCGACACGTTTTCGTCCGGAAATTTTGTCGGTCTCGGCAATTACGCCAGGCTGTATCACGACAAGGTCTTCCTGCAATCGATCTGGAACACCTTCTACTTCGTGCTTCTGACGGTGCCGACGCTGGCGCTGATCGGCCTTTTCCTGGCGCTTTGCCTCAACCGCCGCACGCGCACTGCCGCGGTTTTGCGGACGCTGTTCTTTTCCTCGTCGGTGCTGTCGGTCACCATCGTCACGCTGATCTGGCGCATCGTCTTCATTCCGAATGTCGGCCTGTTGTCGACGATCTACGGATGGTTCGGCGCAACGGCTCCGGCCTTCATTTCCGATCCCAGCCTGGCGATGGTCGGCATCGCCATTGCCACCATCTGGTGGTGCATCGGCCTGCCGATGATGCTCTTTCTCTCGGCACTCCAGCAGATCCCGCAGGACATTTACGAGGCGGCAGCGCTGGACAATGCCAATCGCTGGCAGACGCTGCGGTCGATCACGCTGCCGTCGATCAAGCGGACCTTCATCCTGGTGATCATCATCCAGATCGTGCTGCAATTCCAGCTGTTCGGCCAGGCCTGGCTGATGACGCGCGGCGGTCCGAACAATCTGACCAAGCCGATCGTGCTCTACATCTACGATACCGCATTCCGTCGCTGGGATCTCGGCCTGGGCGCCGCTGCATCGGAAATCCTGTTCATCCTCATCCTGGTCGCGGCCATGGCCCAGTACCTGGTGACACGCAGCAGGGGAGACCAGGCATGAGGGCCCCAGCAGCTTCCATCAAGGGCCGGGCATTTGGCGACCATTTGTTATTGGCCCTGGTCATCCTGCTTTCGATCGTCATGATCGCGCCGGTTCTGTGGGTCATCGGCCTGTCACTCAAGGACAATACGGAGCTGATGGCCGATCCGAATTCGGTGTTTCACGCGCCCTATACGCTGAAGAACTACATCAACACCGTCGGCACCTCGTCGGTGTTCATCTGGGTGCGCAACAGCATCATCGTCTCGGGCGGATTGACGCTCGGCACGTTGATCCTGTCATCGCTCGCCGGCTACGGCTTTGCACGGCTGAATTTCCCCGGCCGAGACGTGCTGTTCGTGATCGTGCTGTTCGGCCTGGCGGTCCCGGAACAGGCCGTGCTTGTCGCCCGTCACCAGATCTTCAGCATGCTGAAGTTCCACAACACCTATCAAGGGCTCATCCTGCCGGGCCTTTCAGCTCCGTTCGGCGTCTTCCTGATGACCCAGTATTTCAAGGCCATCCCGAAGGAGCTGGACGAAGCCGCCATGCTCGATAACGCCAGCCGGCTCAGGATTTTCTGGAAGGTGCTTCTGCCGCTCACGCTGCCTGCGCAGGCGACGCTCGGCATCTTCACCTTTCTCGGCGCGTGGAACGACTACTTCTGGCCGCTGATTTCGGCGACGAAGAAGGACATGTTCACGCTGACGGTCGGCATGGCCTCGACCCAGACCAACTTCGCCCAGTCCGAAGGCATCGGCTTCCTGATGGCGCAGGCGGTGTTCGCCGGTGCACCGATCCTGATCGTCTACCTGTTCTTCCAGAAATACATCGTCACGGCGGTCTCCGGCGCTGCGGTGAGATAACGAAGATTGCCTGACGGCCGGGGGAATGCGCAGCAATTGAAGCACGAAAGCCAATCCAGGGTGGAGCGGCAGAAACTCAGTAGGAGGAACTGATATGAAACTGAAGAAAATACTGTTTGCCGCAGTCTCTGCGGGCGCAATGATGCTCGCAAGTCCAAGCTTCGCGGCCACGGAGCTGAGCGTGCAGCGCTTTTTCGGCGCCTGCGATGCCGATTTCGGCACCAACACCGATGCCACCAAGGCCGTTGGCGAATGCGGCATCATCACCTCGCTAATCAACAAGTTCAACGCCGACAATCCCGATGTCCATGTCAACGTCACTACCGTGGAATGGCCCGGCTATGATCAGCTGACCGCGCAGTTCGCTTCAGGCGACGCTCCGGACATCGTCACGATCCATGAATCCGTACTGTCGGATTATCAGTCGAAGGGCCTGTTGATGCCGCTCGACGATCTCTTGAAGTCGGTCGGCGTGACACCCGACGCCTTCACCGACGCGGCGCGCAATGGCGCCACCAAAGACGGCAAGATCTACGGCCTGCCGATCGACAGCTGGACGATGCTCTATCACGTCAACATGGATCTTTTCAAACAAGCCGGCCTGGTCAATGCCGACGGCACGCCGATTTTTCCAAAGTCGCCCGAGGAACTGCTCGCCCAGGCCGAACAGTTCAAGCAGAAGACGGGCAAGCCTTATTTCGTCCAGAACCTGACCAATGAGACTGCACTCTACACACGCAACCTCTATACCTATCTTTTCCAGCAGGATTCCGATTTCTTCGCCGATCCGAAGCATGTGAAGTTGAATACGCCGGAAGCCAAGAAGGTCATCGAGATGTACAAGGCGATCTTCGAGAAGGGCTACACCACCAAGGATCTCGATTATGGCGGGTCGATCAACGCCTTCCTTGCCGGCGAGGGTGGCGTCCACCTTAACGGCACCTGGGTGGTCGGCGATTACAACGCGCAGTCCGAGACCAAGGGTACGGCGCTCAACAAGGGCGGCTATGCGGTCTATCCGTATCCGCAGCTGTTTGGCGGCGCCCACGCGCAGTATGCCGACGGCCACACCTGGGCCGTTTCGCAGAAAGACCGCACGCCCGAACAGATCGCGGCCATCGGTAAATTCCTGAAGTTCTTCGCCGACAACGACTTCGAATGGTCGCGCACCGGTCACCTGCCGGCCTATAAGGCCGTCATCACCTCGGACGCCTTCAAGGCCCTGCCGCATCGCAACACGATCTCTGCGGTCGCTGATCTCGGCAAGCCGCTGCCGTCCGCCGTACAGCGTCAGTTTGCGATCCAGGACATTATCGGCGAAGAGATGAGTGCAGCAATCAGTGGCCAGAAGGACATCGACACCGCCCTTGCCGACATGGAAAGCCGCGTCAACGAATTGCTCGCCAACATCTGACCACCGGTTTCGAAAGGCCCTCCCAAGGCCCCCCGCGGCTGGAAACGGCCGCGGGTTTTTAGTGAGGCAGTGATTATTGTCCTCGAATTGCGCGACTTGCCGGTGGCGACCGGGTCAAACACGCCAACCACGGCGCCGCAACCTCGGCAGCAGCCGACGCAAGCCCTGACTGGAGGATTCCGCTAAGCATTTTGCAGCCAAGTGGAACCACTTGGCGTCGCACAAATGCGGCTGAAACAAACAGATAGAGCGGAATGCCCGATTCGATCCAAATGCATTCCGCTCTAGAACGCCGCGGCTATGGGCATTGCGACCTTGTTGGGGATCTGGATGTCGATCTCCAATCTCGACGTCGTTTCGCCGTGATCCATGCTCACCTGCAGGAAATCCTGGTCGACCTGAACATGCCGGGCGATCACCGCCATGATCTCCTCGCGCAACACCGAGACGAGATCGGGCTGGTTGCGGCTTCGACGCTCGTAAGCCAACAGCAGTTGCAAGCGCTCGCGCGCCACCGGCGCGCTGCCGCGGCGCTTGAAGATATCGAGCAGGTTCATGCTGCCCTCCTTCCCAACAGCCGGTCGAGGAGGCCCCTCCGCTCGAAAGGCAGAATGACCGGCAGGTCCTCGCCCTCGAGTCTTCTCGCCGCGTCGATATAGGCGCGTGCGGCGGGGTTGGTGTTTTCGCTGAGCGTAACCGGCGCGCCCACATTGGATGCGCGCAGCACGTCCTGGCTCTCGGGAATTATTCCCAGCAAGGGCGTCGACAGGATCTCGAGCACGTCATCGATGCTGAGCATCTCGCCGCGGGCAGCGCGCGCAGCATCGTAGCGCGTGACGAGCACGTGTTTGGCAATCGATTCACCCTGCTCGGCTTTCATCGTTCTGGAGTCGAGCAGGCCGATGATGCGATCGGAATCGCGGACGGAGCTCACTTCCGGGTTGGTGACGATTACCGCCTCGTCGGCAAAGCGCATGGCAAGTTGCGCGCCCCGCTCTATGCCGGCGGGACTGTCGCAGAAGACGTAGTCGAAAACCGAGCGCAGCTTGTCGATGACATCGGCGACGCCTTCCTCGGTGAGAGCATCCTTGTCGCGCGTTTGTGAGGCCGGCAGCAGGAACAGCGTGTCGAGTCGCTTGTCACGGATCAGCGCCTGCGAAAGCTTGGCGGTTCCCTGAATGACGTTGACGATATCGAAAACAACGCGCCGCTCGGCACCCATGATCAGATCGAGGTTGCGCAGGCCGACGTCGAAATCGACGAGAGCCACCCGCTTGCCGGTTTTCGCGACCGCGGCGCCGAGAGCGGCCGTCGAGGTCGTCTTGCCGACACCCCCTTTGCCGGATGTGACAACCACTACCTTGCCCATATTTGTGCCTCCAATGTTGTTAGTTGAGCGGTGCGACGCAAAGTGCGCCGTCCTCGAGAAAGGCCTGTACCGGCCTTCCTCGCGAGGAGGCGTCCATCTCCTCGGCAGTGCGGTACCAGCCGTCCACCGCCAGAAGTTCGGCTTCGTTTTTCCGGCAAAAGATGCGAGCCGCGGAATTTCCCGTGGCGCCGGCGAACGCACGTCCACGCAGCGTGCCGTAGACGTGGATTGATCCTCCGGCGACGATCTCGGAACCGGAACTGACGGAGCCGACAATGACCACATCGCCATCGGGATGAAAGATCGACTGGCCGGAGCGGATCGGTGCCTTGATCATCAATGAGTTCGGCGCCTGCGGTTCTTCCGTCTTGGCCTCAGCGGCGGCCTTCGGGTCCGGCTGCACGTAAAGCGCATCAGCGGTGGCCTCCTTGGCGCCAACGAGGAGCGGCGGCAGATCGGCATCGAGCGCTACATTGCCATCGGCCTCGATCGCGTAGATGCGAATCCCGCGCTCCGCGAGCTGTAAGACCAGATCCCGCATCTCGCCCACCTCGGGCTTGAGTATATTCAGATCGAGCACGACCGGGCGGCCGGCAAAGAAGCCGGGGGAGTTTTCGGTCCAGTGATCGAGGCTTTGCAGCCATTCCCCTAGCGGAGCCTCAGGGGTGAGGGTGAAGGCTACAAACGAGCGCGCTCGAAAGCGTATGGACTTGTTTTGGATGGGAGCGACGCAGGTCACAGAGGCGAGTCCTTACTGATTGGTTAAGGCTAGCCCGGCATGGTTAACGAAAAGTTAATGGCGGCTTCCCGAGGCGTTGGCGGAGGCATTCTTTTTGTCCCTGATCGTCCCGGCGGCGCCCTGCTTCCGGTGCACGACGAGGTCCTCCTCGCGGCTGCCTGGAGGCGCCTCCAGTTCACGAGGTCGGCCGACCGGTATATTGTTGTCGGAACGCCGGGCCTATTAAGGAGTTATCGATTTGACAAGTGTTGCCAAGGGGCCTGTCGCGGATCGCGGTCGCGCTACCTATGACCTTGGCGCGACCGCCATCTTTGCTTCCAAATCAGACGCGCGCTTTCACTATTGCCTGTATGTGCCTCCCGCGGTTGGGGAAGGGGCCAAAGTCGATCTGATGGTCGCTGTCCATGGCACCGGCCGCACCTCTTTTCTTGGATTCCGCGACGCGTTTTCCGAGTTCGGACGCTGGAACGGCTGCGCCGTTTTGTGTCCGCTGTTTCCAATCGGCGTTCTCGGGGATGATGCCCGCAGCGGGTACAAATATTTGCTCGAGGGCAACATACGCTACGATCAGGTGCTGCTCGCCATGGTTGAGGAGGTCAGCGCCAAATACAGTCAGGATTGGAGCCGCTTTGCCATGTTCGGATTTTCCGGCGGCGGACATTTCACGCATCGTTTTGCTATCCTGCATCCCGACAGGCTCTGGGCGGCCTCAATCGGCGCGCCAGGCTCGGTGACCTTGCTCGATCCGACGCATGACTGGTGGGTGGGCATTCGCGATCTGCCGGAGAAGTTCGGCATCACCTTCGATGCCGCAGCGCTGGCAAAAGTGCCTTTCCAGATGATCGTCGGCGGCGCTGACCTGGAGACTTGGGAAATCACTCATGTCCAAGGCAGCACCCATTGGATGCCAGGCGCCAACGATGCCGGGCGAACACGGCCGGAACGCCTCGTGGCATTGTGTCGATCGTTCGAGGAGGCGGGGGCGCGCGTGCGCTTCGATTTGCTGCCAGGCATATCTCATGAACGGGACGCGGTTCTCGATTCGGTCAAGGATTTCCTTGCCCAACAACTCAAGGAACGAGGAAACGTCTCACGATGAATTCGTTGCGCCCCAGCCCGTGAAGAGATTATCGCAATCAAAGCCCGACTACGTCGACCGCATCCAACGCCGATTTGCTGCCAGTGCGTAACGACTAGAGCAACGCTTCGTATTGATTGCCAATCTTGTCGACTGTGAAATCCACCGCCCTGTTTTTCAGCACGGCAGCAGGGGTGGGGTGGTCCAGCGTCTCGGCCATCGCCTTCGCCAGGGCCGCGGCGTCACCGATCGGCACCAAGGTGCCGAAGCGGCCGTCACCGAGTATTTCGCGCGGGCCGTGCGGAGCATCGGTGGAGATTACGGGGACACCGGCGGCCATGGCCTCGACCAAGACGTTGCCAAAGCCTTCGCTCGTGGATGTAAGGACGAACAGATCGGCTGCGGCGTAACAGGCTGCGGGATCGTTGACGTAGCCGGCAAAGAGTACGTCCTGGCCAATGCCGATCTGCTCGGCACAGGCGTGCAATTCGGCAGCCAGCGGACCTTCGCCGAAGATGACAAGCCGGGCAGGGCGGCCGGCGCGCAGGGCAGCGAAGGCCCGCAGCAAAGTCCGGTGGTCCTTGACCGGCACCAGGCGTCCCGCGGTGGCGATGACCGGGCCATCGCCCATCGCCGCCAACGCTGCCTGCCAGGCATAGGAATTCCTCTGCGGTGCTACAGCTGGCGGCAGCGGGTTATTGATGACGACAACCTTCGATTCGGGGAAGCCTCGGGCGATGATGTCACGGCCGACACCCGCCGAAACGGCGATGGCTTTGGTTGCGCGCGCTGCAACCAGCGCGGAAAGCCAGATCGCCAGCCTGGCGCCGAGGCCGCTGGCAGGCAGCGAGGCCGCGGCATGGAAGCTTGGAAAGAATTTTGCCCGGCTTCTGGCCAACATGAGTGACAGCGCCATCACCAGATTGGCGAATTCCGGGGCGCTATAGACCGCATCAGGATCAAGGCGGCGGAACAAATTTGCGCTTCGCACGATGCCTTTCAGCGTCGCCGACTTGGCGTAACCCTCGCCGCGCAAGGGAAGGCCGAAGTCGACCAGATGCACGGCAGCGGAACGCAGCGCGGCGTTAGGGCCTTCCGCGTTCCAGGTAAAAAGCGTGACCTCGTGGCCACGCGATGCCAGTTCATTTGCCATCAGGACGAAAACACGTTCGGCGCCGCCGCCCCTCAGGCTGGCGATGTGGAAAACGATGCGCTTCACCATGCCTTGCTTCAGGCTCGGCTGGCGGCAACGCCTGATCGGTTCGGCGGCCGGCGCATGTCGCGGATGATGCCCATGCCGATGGCCAGCAGCATCCCCAGGGCAAAGCCTGCGAACGCTCCGGCGCCTGCCACCAGGGCAGTGCGCGGGGGCCATGAGCGCGCGGGCGGGGGCACCGCGGTCGAAATCACCTGTACGTTTGTGGTGTCGATCTGCTCGCGCTCGCTGATTTGGCGCGCACGTGACAGGAAGCTCTCATAGACCGCTCTCTTGGACGCGGCATCGCGTTCAAGTTCACGCAGGGCGACTTCGGATTCGCTGTCGGTGAATACATTGCCCTTCAGATCGTTCATCCTGGCGTTGAGAGAAGCCAACGAGGCCCGGGCCTTGTCCAGGCTGGCCTTTGCCGTGCCGACGGTGCGGGAGAACTCGGCCCGGAGTTGCGAGTTGACGGTCTCGAGTTCCGTCCTGAGCCTGACAATCGTCGGGTGGCGCGGACCGAAGGTCATCGACTGTGAGTCGATCTGCTGCCGCAGGCTGTTTGACCTGTCGCGCAGCGCAGCGAGCGCTTCCGAAACCGTGGGGTCGGGATTGGCCCCGTTGATACCGGAGGCAACCAGGGCGTCGTAGCTTGCCTGCGCGGCGATGACACGCGATTGCGCATCGACGATTTCGCCATTGAGCTGCGTCAGCGTCTGCGAACTGACGAGCTGGCCATTGCTGGACGACAGGTTGTGGCTGCGCCTGTAGCTCTCGACCTTCTCTTCGGCTGCCTGCACGTCGCTCTTGAGTTGGCCAAGCCGGCTGTCAAGGGCAGCCGCGGCACGGCTGGCGCCGGCAGCTTCGGCCTTAGCCAGTTCTTCCTGGAAGTTTTTGACTATGGCCTGCGAGATCAGGATCGCCTTGGCGGTGGTTTCCGCAGATACCGAGAGGGTTGTGACAAACGAGGTCGGATCCGCGATGGCGTCTACCCGGTCCGCCAGGTTCTTCAAGGCGATGAGCCTCGGGTCGGGCTTCGCCACAGCGCCGGACGAGGATGTGCTCCGGTCCGGATCGAAGAATTCTGGATCGTGAGTCAGGTTCAGTTCGTCCACCACACGGGAAAGCACGTTGCCCGAGGTCAGGATGCGCTGCTTGCTGCGCGTGCTGAGCAACTGGCTATCGACCTGGCCCGGTTGCGAGTAGAGGTCGTTTTCCACAACCTGCAAATTGGATGGGTTGATGAGGACCTCGGTCGTGACGGTGTAACGCTGCTTGCTCAGCAATGCATAGGCGCCGCCGACAATGCCGCCGACTACCGCCAGCATGAAGGCCAGGGCGAGGCCGGCCCGCAGCCAGACGAACAGACGCCGAAAATCGAGCTCAAGGAAATCGCCGATCTTGTCCAGGGTCACCGTTGCGACAGGCTCTGGAGGTTGCGGCGTCACCGGCGCGGAGCTTAGCCCCGCGACTGGGCCATGCTGTTGCAGCAATGCCCTGCGCCGTGCATTGGCGATACGCTCGAATGCACTGTTATTGGAAGCCGTCGCGGAGATAGGGGGTGTGCCGGAACCGGCAGACATGGTGACAACCCTTGTTAAATCATTACGCTTGGCCTGCTCTACAGAAACATCGTTAACATCTTATTTTCCAAGTTGGCCCATTTTACCGCTCTCGCTGTCCGTCCGGCGGACGTTGAAGGGGTCTCGTTGCCCGGAATGCTGTTTGAATACCTTCACCTGGATGGGCCATGAGCTATCCCGCTGCCGCATCGGAACGATTGTTGCCCAGTCGAGCGCGCCGTGAGAACGCGCTGTCGCTGCTGTTTTTCCTATGCGCCGCCTTCGCGCTCCTGCTTCGCTTTACGGTGTCGCCGCAGGTGATGAACATGGTCGTCGACTATACGGCCCAGGGGGGCTCGTTCTACGAGAAGCTGCATTTCGGCACCTATGCGATCTTCCTGGTCCTTGCCGTCGTTCTTTTCAGCCGACCGTTTCTGCTGCAGGGCGACGAAATTGGGATATTCAAAGCGTTGATTCGCTTTTCGGTGCTGATGTTCGCGCTGGTGCCCTATCTGTTCGTCACCGGCCGTGCGGGCTCCTCCGGGTTCATCATCGATTCTTATCTGGTGGCCGGCGCCGCAGGCCTGTTGATGCTGGCCTTGAACGCGGAAGTGCGGCGGGCGTTGGGCGACGTCGTGCTTGGAATGGTGATCCTCAGCGCTGTGCTCGGCACGATCGAAGCGGTGACTCAACATCGATTTATGCCTTACGGTCTCAACGAACTGCAGTTCAGGCCAATTGGCCTATCGGCGCACCCGCTGGCGCTAGGCGCGCTCTGCGCCACAGCCATCGGATTCGTGCCGCTGACGCGCTGGCGCATATGGGTGCGGGTGGCATCGATTCTCGTGTTGCTCGTCGGTTGTGCTGCGTCAGGCGCCCGCGCCGCCCTGATGCTCGCTGCGGGAGAAACCCTCATTCTGCTGCTGTTCGTGCCTTGGCCGCGCCTGACTCTCAAGCACCAGCGGCAGGCCAAGTCCGTCGTGCTGCTGTTCGCCCTGGTGAGCGGCGCAGTGCTGGTGGCCATACTATTTTCGGGCGGGCTGCTGAATCGATTCGGCAACACGATCTTTGACGAGAATTTCATGGCGCGGGTGACGATCTACCAGATATTCGGACTTGTTAGCTGGAAAGACATCCTGTTTGGCATGAACGTCGACGACCTCCTGGCGATCGTCAAAGAGAAGCTGCATCTGCCCTATATCGAGAGCGCTCCGGTGGTCATCACCATGCTCTTCGGCTTGCCGATAGCTGTGCTCTTCATAGTGCTGGTATTCTGGTTCATTTTTCGGCTGCTGCGCGCGGCGCCGCTGCCGGCATGGATCGGCACCATGACCTTCCTGCTTGCTGCGCTGTCGAACAACGCGCTCTCGTCAAAAGCGCCGGATATTACGACTATCGTGGTGTTGCTGCTTGCCTATAGAAACGTGCCGTATAGAAACCAGCCGAAGAGCACGTCTTCGACCGCTGTCGCATCCGAGCCGAAACTGGATCGGCTTGGATAAGCGCAGGCTCCAGACGCATCAGCCGGCGCTATCCACAACCTCGACATTGCCTGCGCGATTGAGCGTGTGGATGCCCGCCCGCGCCCATGCCGGTCCTGGGCCGATCGGGTGGGGCGGTGCAAACAGGACATCGAAGTCGTCAAGGCGATCCAACCGCATCAATCCCAGGCCGCCGCCATAGGCTCTAGACCCGTTTTGCACGGGCAGTAGCAAAGCGTCGCCCTGGCGGATGAAAGCGCCGCCCGGCCGAGTGGCCGAGTGATCGACGGCGACGGGATTGAGCGCGTGCGCAGCCCACGGCCCACGCAGCGCCGGGGCGGAATAGACGGCCATCGTGTCGGACGCGCTGCCGTAACCGAACCGCTCCGTCCCCAACAGCCAGAAACGGCCGTCGGATTCGAGCAGCGTGGCGTCGTTGAAATCCCTGTCCGTCATCAGCACCGTATCGCGTACCCAGCGATCCGGAAACTGCACGGCACGGTAGAGCACCAGTTCTCGCGCCGTAGCGCTTTCAGGGATCATGAAAATCTCGCCGGAGTGAGCGAACACCTGCGGATATGACAGGTGATGCGCTTCGTCCAGCACCACTTTCGGCACGCCGAAAGTGCCGTCGGTGCCAAGTTCAGCGACAGAAATCACCCCGCGGCCGGTGGAGTAGGGAAACTCCTCGACAAACAGAAAATGACGGCCGTCGCGCTCGAGAACGAACGGATCGGCGTAGAAGCGCTGCCCGTCATCGGCAAGCACGGTGAAGGGCTTACCATCCAGCAGTCCGGTTTCGGCGACGCCTGGACCGTCGATCAGCCGATAAGCAACCTGCCAATAGAAGGGACGCCGACCACGTCGCAGTTTTTGCACGGCGCGGTCGACTAACCCCCTGCCGAAAAAGGGCAGATAGTGCCCGATAAATCCGCCTTTCTGCAGGGGCGGCGCCGGGCTCTCGGCAATCGGCGCAAGTTTGCCCGCGGAAAAGCGGGCGACACATTGGGCAATCAGGGAGATGGCGCCGGCGAGCAGGTCGTTGCTGGTTCGGGACAGCCACAACCGGTCGCTGATCATCGGCCGCGCCGTGGCGACGGCAACGCCGTCGAGGCGCGCGGTGAGTTCGGGCAGCCGCCCGCTCGCCAGCATCTCGGTCATGCCTGCGGCAAAGCTGCTTTGGCCGCAAAATTCGAGCGTCAGGACAGGCGTGCCGCGTCGTGCGGCGGTAGCCGTGAGATCGACTATAAGATCGACTGGGCCGGTGTCGCCGGACGGCAACGGCCGGGAACGGCTTGCCAGTGAGCGGCCGAAGCGCCGGCCCTCGAGCGCCAGCACATTATCCATCGTGCGCGCATTGGGTTCAGGCGTCGGCGCGCGGCAACTCGAAACCGCATGTCCAGCCGCACTCAACCGCGCCAGAAGCTCATTTTCCCAGCGCCGGGATGTGTCGGCGTGGCCGATGATTAAAATATTAGTCAATCCAATATATTCTTTTTCAAGACTACTGCCATAGACTACTTGTCAGCCCAACCTTTCACAAGAGTTAAACCGGGAGAACGCGGCCTTGGTTGTTAATCATATATTAAGAATTGAGATCACGAAGGCGCTTTCCGGCGCTATTATGACTCTTGCGGGCAATAGTCGGCATGTCCCGAAGGCTGCAGGCGACCAGGATCAGCGATGAACGTCCTTTCACGTCCAAAACTGCCATCCAGGCAGAAACTGCTGATCGTGTTCGGCACTAGGCCGGAGGCACTCAAATGCTTTCCAGTGGCGCGTGCCGCCCTCGCTCATCCAGGCTTCATCACCGAAATATGCATAACCGCCCAGCATCGTGAAATGGTCGACCAGGTTGTCGAGCTGACCGGCTTGCCTGTGCACCACGATCTCAACATCATGCAACCCGGCCAGTCGCTGTTCGATGTGACCTCGCGCGTGCTCCTGGGCATGGCCGAGGTGTTGGACAAGGCGAAGCCCGATATCGTCATGGTACAGGGCGACACCACCACGGCAATGGCCGCGGCTCTTGCTGCCTTCTACAAGCGTATCCCCGTCGCTCATGTCGAAGCAGGATTGCGCAGCCACAACATCAACTCGCCGTTTCCTGAAGAACTGAACCGCAAGATTGCCGGCGACATCGCCACCTGGCATTTTGCGCCGACCGTTCAAGCGCGCGACAATCTCATCGCCGAAGGAAAGGCCGAAAGCACCATTTTCGTGACCGGCAACACGGTGATCGACACGCTGTTGCATTTTTCAAGCGCGATCGATGCCGACAGGCTGATGAACGCGAAGCTCGCTGCCAGCTTCCCCTTCCTCGACCCTTCCAAGAAGATGATCCTCGTCACCGGACATCGCCGCGAGAATTTTGACGGCGGCATTCAGCGCATCTGTACGGCGTTGAAAGGATTGGCGGCGCGGGGAGACGTGCAGATCGTCTACCCTGTCCATCCAAACCCCAATGTGCGCTCGGTGGTCAACGCAGAGCTGGAAGGCGTGCCGAACATCCATCTGGTCGAGCCGCAGGACTATCTGCCGTTCCTGTACCTGCAGAAGCAGAGCTATCTGGTGCTTACCGATAGCGGCGGCGTGCAGGAAGAAGCGCCTTCGCTCGGCAAGCCGGTGCTGGTGATGCGCGAAAATACCGAGCGACCCGAGGGGATCGTGGCCGGCACCGCCCGCCTTGTCGGCACCGATGTCGAAAAAATCCTGTTCAACGCCAATCGCCTGCTCGACGATCAGGCTGCCTATCGCGGCATGGCGGAACGACACAACCCATATGGCGATGGCCGGGCTAGTAACCGGATTGTTGAGGAACTGCTGCATCATGGCTGAAATCAAAACCGTTTCCGTAATCGGCATGGGATATATCGGCCTGCCGACCTGCGCCATTTTCGCCAGCCGCGGGCTCAACGTCATTGGCGTCGATGTCAACGGAGCGGTGGTCGAGAAGGTCAATCGCGGCGAAATCCACATCGTCGAGCCGGACCTTGACGGTCTGATCCAGAAGGTCGTGGCGAACGGCAAGCTCATGGCCTACAGCACGCCGCAGCCGGCGGACGCCTATATCATCGCCGTGCCGACCCCGATGACCCACGATCATAAGCCGGACGTAACCTACGTGCTCGCGGCGGCACGAAGCATCGCCCCCGTGCTGAAGCGCGGAGACCTTGTGGTATTGGAATCGACATCGCCGGTTGGAACCACGCGTATCATGACCGGGCTGCTTGCCGAGTTGCGGCCTGATCTCAAATTTCCTGTCCAGCATGGCGAAGACGCCGATGTGCTGGTCGCCTATTCGCCCGAGCGTGTGCTGCCGGGAAAGGTGCTGACCGAGCTGATCAACAACGATCGCTCGATCGGGGGATTGTCCCGCAAATCGTCGGAGCGGACCGCGGCACTCTATTCAACCTTCGTCACCGGCGACCTGTTCATGACGACGGCCGAAAGTGCTGAGCTGGTGAAACTGACCGAGAACGCGTTCCGCGACGTCAACATCGCCTTCGCCAACGAGCTTGCTGCAGTGTGCCAGGACCTGTCGCTCAATGTCTGGGAAGTGATCGATCTCGCCAATCGGCACCCTCGCGTGAACATCCTCCAGCCGAGCCCGGGCGTCGGCGGTCACTGCATTGCGGTCGATCCATATTTTATCATCGACGCCGCACCCAACAGCACGCGGCTGATGGCTTCGGCACGCCGGATCAATTCCGAGCGGCCGATGTCGGTGGTCAGGGATATCGAGGCCTTGCTCGACCCCTCCCGCAAGCAAACGATCGCCTGTCTTGGCCTCAGCTTCAAAGCCAATATCGACGATCTGCGCGAGAGCCCGGCCGTCGAGGTGGTGAAGCTTCTGTCCGATAACCCCAATGTGAAGATCATTGCGGCTGAACCCAACACAAATGCGCTGCCGCATGAGCTCGAGGGCAGGGGCATCGTGTTCACCGACGCACTTTCGGCCATCGACAAGTCCGATATCGTCGTCCTCCTGGTCGACCATCGGCAGTTCAATCTGGTCGACCCCGAAGCGCTCAAGGACAAGAAGCTCGTCGATACGAGGGGTCTGTGGACGTGGCGCAAGGCACGCAAGCCCGACGCCCGCATCGAAGGCAAGAAACCAGAGGTCGCACAAGTGACGCTTGCAAGGGAGCAGGCCGCATGAACGCGCACGCCCCGGCATGGGCGCAGCATTCCCTGTTGGCATCACGGCGCCGGGAGTTCCTTGGTGCACCGATCCATGCGCTGACCATGGCCGAGACACTGGCCATCGCCGACGAGGCGATGACCCTGGGGCGGCCGCTGCATCATGTGGTCGTGAACGTCGCCAAGCTGGTGACCATGCGCCAGAATGCCGAGCTGCGCGAGGACGTGGCCGGGGCGGACGTGGTCAATGTCGACGGCATCGGCGTGCTTTGGGGTGCACGTCTGTGCGGCGTCGCGCTGCCCGAGCGGGTGGCGGGCGTCGACATCATGATCAATCTGCTGAGCCTCTGCGCGAAGCGTGGATTCAGGCCGTATCTGCTGGGGGCCGAACAGCACGTTCTCGACGCGGTTGTAGTGAGACTTGCCAAGGACCATCCGAGCCTCGTCATAGCGGGAATGCGCAACGGCTATTTCAAGCCGGAGGACGAGGCCGGGATCGTCGCGGCGATCAACGCCTCGGGCGCCGACTGCCTGCTGGTGGCCATGCCGACACCGCGCAAGGAACGCTTTCTCAAACGCTACCGCGATGAACTCGCCTCAAGCTTCGTGATGGGCGTAGGCGGCAGTTTCGACGTCTATGGGGGCAAGGTTGCCCGTGCGCCGAAGCTGATACAAGCGGCCGGCCTGGAGTGGCTGTTCCGCGTCGTCCAGGAGCCGCGACGCTTGTGGCGCCGCTACTACGACACCAACACTGCCTATGCGGGACTGCTGTGCCGGGAGTTCTGGGAGCGTCGCTGGCGCCGAAACGCCGGTTTATAGTTTCGCGTTCCCCCCACAAAACAGGCGTTGCCCCTGGACTTCGCTTTACGCGATCCGTAGCCGCGCTCGCAGCTGGGCGACGAATTGCGTCGCTGCCACGGGGTGGAACAACGAGGTCAGCCCGAAGAAAACCGCGGCGCCGGTGGTGCCGCCGGCGACAAGCGAGAAGATCGCCGGCACGTCGCCGGCCACCATGCTGGCAAGCTTGGCGGCCACCCCCGTGCTGAGCGAGATGATTACCGAAACACCGATGTCGCGCCACGGCACCGGCACCGGTGTGAGCCGCTCGCTGATGATGATGCAGGTTATGGAGCCCACCACCGAGCCCCCCGCCAGCGCCAAAGCGGCGCCGATCTCCGCCATCGGGGGGATCAACAGCAGGGACAATGCGATTGTTGCCACCGAGCCGAAGAGATTGGCGATGATCAGCAGCCACGGCCGCTTGTGCGCGTGCACCACGACGCCATAGACGAAGCTGGTGAGGTTGGCGCACAGCACGCTGAAGGCAATGATCGGAAACAGCAGGCCGAAGCGGCCGTGATATTGCGAGGGCAGCATGAGCTCGGTGATATCGCTGCTGAGCGCGACCAGCATCGCTGCAATCGGCAGGCAAAGCCGCATCATCAAGGCCATTAACTGCGACAGCAACCGACCCGATGCCGCGGGCCCATCCTCGTCGAACCGGCTAACCACCTCGGGAAAGGCGCCCATGTTGATGGCGTTGGCGACCATATCGATCGGCTGGCGGGCCAGCGCATAGGCTGCCGCGAAGATCGCCACGGCGCTGGCATCGTAATAGAACTTGAGGAACAGACGCTCCGCGCTGTTGAGCCCGAAGCCAACCAGCGCCATGATGATCAGCGGCACACCGAGCGCAAAGAAGTCCCTGTGGGTGAAACGCGGCGGACCGGCAACGAGCCGTCGCGATGCCATGATGCCCGCCACGATGCCGGCAATCAAGGCGCCGAGGCTCGAGCCGAGCGACACCGTCAGAAAGCTATCCTGAAAGACAAGGATAGCGCCGATCGGTAACGCGAGTTGCAGCAGGGCACGCAGGGCTTCTAGCATCGAATAGACCGAATGGCGCTGCTGCATCTGCAGCACCGTCAACGCGAAGCGGCTGATGGACCCGGCGACCAGATAGCCGCAGACTGCGATCGCGAACTCGATCCAGCGTTCAGGCACGATCACCGCCGACGCGCCTACCGATATGACCAGCGCCAGTGCTGTGGTGGCAAGCAACACCTGCCCGGCCAGCATCAGGCTGCCGCGGCTGACTTCGCCCTTGCCGCCAAGCCTGAGCAAGGCGATGCGCAGCCAGTTGGTGACGGCAATGTCGGTCATTTCCCCGACGGTCACCACCAGGGTGAGCAGGCCATACTCGGTCTGGTCGATCAAACGCGTCACGACGACCAGCAGGAGCAGCGCCGAAATTCGCGTCAGCAGGATCGCCGGAGCATAAATGAGCGTGGAACGGAGCAGCAAGGGCGTGTCCCTGGAAAACTCACCTTCGACTAGCCGCCGACTGGCGGAAAATCCAGCCCGATGACGCCGAAGGGTGAACAGATTCAGTTTGAACTAAAAGATTTGCCGTAAAACTTATCGGGAACGTTTGCTTTGCAGTTACCCGGTCTGTGTTATTTAGAGTACCATCATGTTGCAGCGCCTCATATCCGATCGAAAAATACATGTCCTGGTCGCGACGCCCTCGGGCGTTTCGGGGCAGGGCGGCATCGACCGCATCATGGGCGCGCTGAAGCAGGAGTTCGAACGGCAAGAAATCGCCGACATCGATGTGTGCTTCCTTGCCAGTCGTGGCCCGGGGCATGTCGGACTTTCGATCTTCTATATGCTCGGTTTTTGCTTACGGATGCTTAAAGCGCGTCTGGCTGGACGCGCCGATGTCATTCATATCAACATCTCAGTTTCCGGCAGCACCTACCGCAAGATGGTGATCGCCGCCTGCGCACGGCTGCTGTCGATACCCTATGTCCTGCATTTGCACGGGGCGCAGTATCAGACATTCTGGAAAGCCGACCGCGGTTTCATTAGCCGCCGTATCAAAGCTCTGTTCGAGCATGCCGATCGGGTGATCGTTTTGGGCAGGCTTTGGCGCGATTTCGTCGCCAGCCGGGCGCCGGGCGCAGCCGGCAATATCGTGATCGTGCCCAATGCGACCGAAGTCCCGTCGCTGGCGCATGTCGGCGGCGGCGACCATGTGCATATCCTGTTCCTGGGCCGCATCGGCGACCGCAAGGGCGTACCGCAATTGTTAGACGCGCTGCACCGCATGAGCCCTGTCAAGAATTGGCGCGCCACGATTGCCGGCGATGGCGAAGTCGAGGCGGCACGGGCAAAATCGGCCGCGCTGGGGATTGCAGACCGGATCGCCTTTCCGGGTTGGGTGGGACCGGACGATGTCGCATCGCTGATTTCTTCGGCCGATATTCTGGTTCTTCCATCCTTCGCCGAAAATCTGCCGATGTCGGTGATCGAAGGCATGGCAGCCGGTTTGGCGGTGGTGGCGACCCCGGTTGGCGCCGTCGAAGACATAATCACCGACGGGCAATCCGGGCTGCTGGTGCCGCCAGGCGATGTTACAGCGTTGACCGAGGCGCTGAGCCGCCTCGCGGAGAACCCGGCACTGCGGGCAAAGCTTGGTGCCGGTGCCATGGCAGTGCATCGGGAACGGCTTGAGCTCGCCCCGTTTGTCGGCGCAATCTGCGATGTCTGGCGGTCGGCCGCGTCAAGCCGTCAAACGGTCAAGCGCTGAGGCCGACGATCGCGGCGGCGCGTCGAGCCTGAATTCGCGGTGGAATATCTCCAAATTCAACAGCGCCCATATCAGCTTTTCGTGGTCTGCAGCACGCGTGGTGTGTTCCGAGACGATTTGATCTAGCTGTTTAGGACTCAGATAGCTGCGAATGACAGAGTGAGGCGAGCAAAGATGGTCATGCAGGTAGTTCCTCATCGATCCGCGAAACCATTCGGCGACCGGTACCTTGAACCCGACCTTGCGGCGGCTGAGAATTTCCTCCGGGAGGATATTGGCCATGCTGTCGCGCAGGATCTGCTTGCTGTGCAACCAACCCAGCCTGTAGCGATCGGGCAATTTGCTGACGAATGAAACCAGGTCTCGATCCAGGAACGGCATTCTTCCTTCGATTGAACCGGCCATCATCATGTGGTCGCCTCGTTCCAGGAGATTGTCAGGCAGCCACGATGTCTGATCGAAAAACAGCACGCGGCGAAGATGGGAAGCCGCAGCGCTTGACGAGAACGGAAAGTCGTTGCGCTCATAACGGCGATTTGCGGACGCGCCGATCAGGCAAGCGCTCTGCTGCGCCGAAACGGCTCCAAACCAGGAGACCATCCGGGCGGCAAAGTCCCTTTCGCCCGCGGTGCGGGCAAATGTATCGACCTTGGCCGACGCGCCCGGCATGGCGCGTACCAAAGGGGAAAGGACGTTATCGTGCAGCGAGGCTGGAACAAGCGACCGGTAGATCCCGGCCAGTGATTCCGCGCGATGCTTGGGATAGCCGCCGAGAATCTCGTCGGCTCCTTCTCCGGTGAGCACCATCTTGACGTCTTGCGAGGCTCGCTCCGACATCAGGTAAATTGGAATATCGCTGCTTTGCGAAACAGGTGCCCCGCGTTGGCGAACCATCGTCGGCAGATGATCCATCAGATCGCCTGGCTGGATTACAAGTTCGCAATGATCGGTCTTGAAATGATCGGCAACGCGTCGGGCGAATGCAAATTCGCTATAGGCTGCGTTGTCGAACCCGACGGAAAACGTGCGAATGGGCGTGGCGCTGTGGCTGGCCATCAGCGCGACGATAGCCGAGGAGTCAAGCCCTCCGGAGAGAAAGGCCCCAAAAGGTGCATCGCTGCGCATCCTGATCTCGACGGAATGGTCGAGCAATTCCAGAAATCGCCGCTTGGCGGTTTTTCCGTCGATCCGCTCGGTAACGGCCGCCTGGTCCGGAGGCGTATAGTAGCGCGTTTCCTTGACTACCCCTTGCGACCAGACAGCATAGCTTCCGGGATTGAGTTTGCGGATCTGTTTGAAGAGCGTGCGCGGTCCCGGCACATAACGCCAGTTCAGATACTCGTGCACGGCATCCAGATCGAGTTCCTGAGCATCTTGCTGCGATGACAACAATGCGTTGATCTCCGAGGCAAACAGCAGCAATTTTTCGTTTTGCATGAGGTAAAGCGGCTTTTCCCCGAAGGGATCCCGGGCGAGGACCAATTCCTGCCTCTGAGCATCCCAGAGTGCAAAGGCGAACATGCCGCTCAGCCGGTCGAACATTGACAAGCGCCACTGATCGTAGGCTCGGAGCAGCACCTCGGTATCGGAGCGCGTTCGAAAATGATGGCCAAGGCCGATCAGTTCCTGGCGCAGCTCGATGTAGTTATATATCTCGCCGTTGAAAATTATTTTGAGACGACCGTCCTCAATCTGCATCGGCTGATTCGACTCGGGCGCTAGGTCAATGATCGCCAGGCGGCGATGAACCAATGCCAATTGTTGCTCGCCGGTATTCAGGTCCAATATCTCGGTGCCTTCGGCATCGGGACCGCGATGCCGCAATGCGTTTGACATTTTGGCGGCCCGCTCTTGTGGATTTTTAGCCCTTCGCCCGATCCATCCGGCAATTCCACACATTGTTCCCCCCTAGGCGCGCGCATTCCCCACTCAGTACAACAAATGTGTTAAACACTTCGTGCCAATACAACCCAACGGGGAGAAAGCTGCCACGGGCCGTTCCTCGATCGAGCCTGGCCGTCAGGGGTTGCCACCGGTTGTTCGCTGGTGAGGGCGAGTGATGGCACCTATGGCAGGCCCAATGCCTGCAGCATCTCCGGGTCGGGAACTGGGGGACCATCGGGCGGGATGAGGCTCATCCCATAGGGATTGGAGAACTCCCAGGCAGACCATGGGATCGCGAAGCATTCGGCCTCTTGGCGCACTGCCTTGAGATAGCGCGAACGGTCGGCCTCAAAGGCGCCCATGCGGCCGTCCGCGGACATGAGGATAGCGCCGAATTCGCCCATGAAGAGCCGCCGGCTGGGAATGCCATGGCCTTCAGCCCAGTCGACAGCCTGGCGAAAGCTCGCCTCCAGTTGGCTCTGGCCCCAATTCTGCTCGAAATAGTTCGCGATTGCTTGGCGCGCGGTGGCCATGTTCATGACCTGCTCGACCCTGCTCAAGCCGGCAGCGTCCATCCGCGCTCTAAGGGTTTCGGTCACCACTTCGGGTGTACTGCTGTCGGCCGGCCAGGGAAGTCCCGAAGCAAAGCTGATCGTGTCATCGGGCCGCTGGTGGGTGAAGCTGTGCGGCTCATACATATGGAAGCTGTAATAGAGGTTTGGGTCATCAAAGCCGGGGCTGAGGTTGACCAATCCGGCAATGCTGCCGCCGCAGGCGCCGGTTGCAACGATGGTAAGTTCGCTGTTGACCGCTCGAATGTCGTGGACGGTCCCTGCCATGATCCGCTGCCAGTGATCGCTGCCGCTCGCATCGCAAGGGTAGTATGCGGGCTCGTTGTAAGGTTCGAGGGCGACTTTGTCGGTGCCTATCTTGACCAGCATGGCGGCGACCGCCACAACCATTTGACGATAGCGGGCAACGCCCTCGCTGTCGGCGCCGCCATAGATCATCTCCATGCTGTAGTCGGGAACCTGAGTGACGCCATGCAGGTCGAAAACCACCTTGAGGCCGGTCGACGTGATCCGCTCGACGGCGGCGGCAAGTATGTCCAGCGCCTGCTGCCGCCTGGCGTCCCCGCTGGCAAGCAGCGGGCCGGGATCGACGCTCAGCCGGACGAAGTCGAAGCCCATCGATCGGATGTGGGCAAACACCTCCCCGGCCGGCCAGTCGGTGAGCGGCCTGCTTTCCGCAAGCCACTCCTTTTCGCTGCGATAGGGCGGCCAAACGTAGGTTCCGTCTTTCGCCACCGGCGACCAGTTGAGCCACTGATGCACGCCAACGCCGCGCTTGAGAGGGATGGGCTCTGCCTCGGCCGCCACAAGCAAGGCGAGCACCCAGGCAACAAAATACACCGCTTTTCGCATCGCTCCCTCCGCATGCTCGCGGGAGATATTAACCGCAACGAACGGGAAAGAAGATTGCCGGCCCGCAGCTTTTCGACGGCATGGTATACAAGGACCGAAACGTTGACGGGGCGTGCATGAGAATCGGCTGGTACATCAACCGATTGCGCAGCATGGGACCGGCCGAGGTGTTGCACCGGCTGGGCGAGCAACGTCGAAGGATCGCGTCGCGCCGCCGCGATGATGGGTGGGAGCGCTATCCATCGCCGCAGTTGCACCCAGTGCTGCCCGGATTTCGCCATGCTGCGCTGGCAGCGACCGACGCTCAACGGCAGGCCATAGCGGCGGCCGCGCAAGAGATGCTTCATGGCCGGTTTTCGGCACTCGGGCGGACATGGCCAAAGCGTGAGCCCGATCGTTTGTTTCCTGCTGAGCTTTGGCGTCTTGATCCGGTAACCGGCAGGCTTTGGCCTGGCGCCGAGGCTCATACTTTCGATATCGATTTTCGCGATGGCGGCGACCTTGGCGATATAAAATATGTCTGGGAGATCAACCGGCTGCAGCAATTGCCAGTACTGGCTGCACACCTGCTCCTCAGCGAGGACAATCGATCCCGGAGTGCCATTGAGGCGGCAATCGGCAGTTGGCATTCCGCCAATCCGCCGTACCGAGGCATTGGCTGGGCTTCCGGCATCGAAGTAGCGCTGCGAGCCATCAGCCTGATCGTCACCCTGGACCTTATCGGTGACCGGCTTGACCTGGCGACGCTGCGGAAAGCCGGTGAGATACTCGCGGCAAGCGCCTATTGGCTGCCGCGGTTTCCGTCGCGATATTCCTCCGCCAACAACCATCTCGTCGCAGAGTTGGCTGGCGAATATCTGGTTGGCCTGGCGCTCGGGGCCGAATCCGAAATTGCCCGCAGCGCCCTCTTAAATGAGACGCACAAGCAGATTCTTGCCGACGGCGCCGGTGCCGAGCAAACGCCGACCTATGCAGCCTTCAGCGCCGAACTCATCTTGCTGTGCGCCGCCGCGGCGCGCCAGGCGGGAACGCCGTTTCCCTCGGCCGCCGAAGCGCGTCTGGGCGCCTTCGCCAATTTCGTCGGCTGGCTGCCACAGAAAGCCGCCCGCTTCGGCGACGACGATGAGGGCCATGTGCTGAAGCTGGGCGACGAGCCGAACTATATCCGATCCGTCGCGGCCGCCATCCACGGCTTACTGGGGACGCCGGGCAACGCGCCGGAGCCTGACGATTTTCGTTCGCTTTTCTTTGGTGCGCCGTCAGGCCCGGCGCCCGCGGTGCATGGCTTGCAGACATTCACGCAAGGCGGGCTCTCCGTCTGGCGCGGAGCAATGAATGGCCGCAATGTCGAACTGACGTTCGACCATGGACCGCTCGGCTATCTCTCGATAGCGGCGCACGGCCATGCCGACGCGCTGTCGCTCACCCTGTGCATCGACGATGAGCCGGTGCTGGTCGATCCCGGCACCTGGCTCTACGGTTCGGGAGGCGCATGGCGCGACTGGTTCCGCTCCACACCGGCGCACAACACGCTGAACATCGAGGGCAAGAGCCAAAGCACCATCGCTGGAAATTTCAACTGGTCGCACAAGGCAGTCGCATCGCTGGTGGAGAGCGAACCGGGACCGCACTGGAGGCTGAGCGCCCGGCATGACGGCTATAGAAGCCGCTTCGGCGTCGTGCATCAGCGCACTTTGGCGCGCCAGGCCGATGGCATCCTCATCACCGACCAACTGCTCGGCGGCAGGCGCCAGTCCGAGATCGTCTTCCAACTGGCCCCCGGCCTCCATGCCGACCGGCACGAAGATACGGTCGCGGTATTGCGCGGCGACGAGGTACTGTTGGCCATCCGCTTTCCTGATGCTGCTCTCGATATCGGCGCCGGCGGTGACATGCCGGGCCAAGGCGGTTGGGTTTCACTGCGTTTTGGCAGCAGGCAGCAAGCCGAACGCCTCGCCTGGCACGGTGAAGTGGGCGAAGCCGGGATCGATATCCATCTTGCCCCAATTCACCCGCCGCGACAGCAAAAACCGGTGCCAACGTAGAGTTGCCGCGTGAGTTCCAGCCGTATTCGACATTAATTACGTTTGGACATTTAGCGGTTTCGTTACCGTTGATCTGCTAGTCTCGCACCATCCAGCCTGCTTTGCCCGCTGCGCCCGCAACAGCCACTGGTTGCAGGCGGCGTAGCGAGTTTGGCGGGAATTTTGTGCTTTGCTATTCGCCAGATCGCCTTCTTACGACCCCCAGACTGCCTTCTTACGACCAGGAGCCGCTGCATCAATGTTTTCCGAATTTGCCAGAGCGATTGTGGAAAAGCTTTCGAACGTCAATCTGACCACGCTCGGCCTGCTTCTCCTCACCGCACTGGGCAGCGCGGTGATCGCCTACTGGCGAACTGCCGAACATAAGTCCCTCAGGGACTTTTTCGACTTCGCCTTCCCACAGGAAGTCATCCTGCACCCGTCGGCGCGAGCCGACGCCATGTTCTGGATCACGAAACGGGCGATGATGCCTTTCCTGCTTATTCCTGCCGGCGTCACCTTCGTCGTCGCGGTGGGCTATGGCACACGCGAGGCAATTGGCTGGCTCCTTAACATCCACGCGCCGCTTCTCGGCGGCCCGGCGGGACCGGTGACGATCGTCATCTTCACCGCAACCATGCTGGTCGCCTATGATATTTCATACTACCTCTACCACGTCGCCCAGCACCGTTTGCCGTTCCTGTGGGAATTGCACAAGGTACATCATTCGGCCGAGGTGATGGTGGGGATCACCAAGGACCGGGTTCATCCGCTGGACGATCTGATGAACCGTATGTGGGATGGCGTCATCCCGGGCATCTGCTTCGGGATCTGGAGCCTGATCGCACTCGATCCGGTAGAGGTCGCTATCTTCGGCATCAACGTCTACGTCATCCGCAACATCCTGATGATGGACTTTGTTCGCCATACGCATCTCAAGATATCGTTCGGCCCGTTGAACAGCATCATCCTGTGTCCGCACTGGCACCAGGTGCATCACAGCATCGACCCTCGTCACTACGATAAGAATTTCGGTCTGCTTTTTTCGTTCTGGGATCGTCTGTTCGGAACGCAATTTGTCCCGGAGCCGGATGAAGACCTGAAATTTGGCCTGGTCGATCGCGATGTGCGCGATTACCAGTCGCTCTTTGGGCTCTACATCCTGCCGCTCAAGAAGATGGCAAGGCATGTCATGCGACTGTTTCACAGACGGCCCAATGTGGTCGCGCAGCCACAGGACAGTTCTCCTTCATGAACACCGCTGTTTCCATCGACGTCCTAGGCGCGGAGCGCCTGGAAATCGTCCGTTCGGCGGATCGCCTGGCTGCGGTCGAAGCCGCTTGGATGGAGCTTTGGCATCGTACCGACGGGCTGATCTTTCAAAGCCATGCCTGGATTTCGGCATGGTGGAGTACTGTACAACGGCGTGACCAGCGCGCGTTGCGGATCGGCCTGGTCTGGAAGGGCGAGAGACTCGTTGCTGTCGTTCCGCTAGCGATCGGCAGGCGCAGGGGGCTGCGGTTTCTCGAATGGGCGGCCGGCAGCTATACCGACTATGGGGATATTCTCGTTGCTCCGGAATGCTCGTTATCGGCGCTGCAGGAGCTATGGACCCAACTGTGCGACGCCGGCGGCTTCGACCTTGCCTTGATCAATCGTCTCTCACCGGATGCGGCGGCCCGCAAAATTTTCACGCCGGGAGCTTCCGACGGCATCAGGCTTCGTCCGTTTCACCGAACGGAAGTCAGCTATCGCGTTGCCGGACAATGGGAAAGCGGAGCGGCATGGTTCGCGGACCAGTCGAAAAAGACGCGCCAGAACTATCGGCGCGGCATCAAAGCGCTGGAAGAAACCGGAGAGGTGAGATTTCGCCTGCTTGCCCCCGACGAGCCGCTGCAACCGGTACTGGAGCGCCTCGCGGCCTTGAAGCGGAAATGGCTGACCGAGCGCATGCGTGAATCAGATCTGTTCGAAGAGGGCGTGCCGGTACTCGCCGCGCTCGTCGATGCGTTGGCGCGCGCCGGCGTGCTGCATATCTTCGTCCTCGAATGCAATGGCGTGATGGTCGCGGTGTCGATCAACTTCGTCCAGCACGACGTGATGATGGCCTTCGTGACGACGTTCGATCCGGATTTCGGCCGGGCGTCGCCGGGTGTGATCCTGTTGATGGATTACGTGCAGTGGTCGATCGATCACGGTTTGAGCATGGTCGATTTCCTCTGTGGCGCAGAGTCGTTCAAACACAAATTCTCAACGCAGGCGGCTACGCTGGAATCCGTCATCGGAACGCGCACGGCACAGGGCGCGCTTGCATTTCTTGCCGATCGTGTCCTCCAGACGGTCAGGCATATGCGCGAGCGGTCATCGGCACCACCAGAGGGACGCGATGCGCCCGCTCAAGCCGAAGCAGCCTTGGACTAAAGCGCGTCGCGTTCGATCGGCCTTATGCGACGCGCTTTAGATTCTTGTTTATACATGTCGTTATCGCAAAACCTCTGCACACTTTTGCGCGACATGCTTTAGAACGGTTCATCGTTTCACGGAAACGGCCCGCTCGCAAAAAGCTCAAATGAAGCGCGGTATCGGACCGTTTTGCGGCGTGGTGCGGTCGCCGAGGTCGAGGAAGATTTCGTCGATGTAGCACCATCCCCAACCTTCCGGCGGATCGTAGCCTTCGATGACAGGATGGCCGGTTGCCCGAAAATGCTTGGTGGCATGACGGTTGGGCGAGTCGTCGCAGCAGCCGACATGGCCGCATGTGCGGCAGAGCCGCAGATGCACCCACTGCGAACCGCTCTTCAGGCATTCCTCGCAGCCGAGCGCGCTCGGTGTCACGTCGCGAATGTCCCCGGCGTGCCTGCATTCGTCTGCCATCATACGCTCCTGACCAGTTGTGGCGCCACGGCGAGACTGCCGTTTCGCGCGAGATATTGGCGGGTTGAGACATGGTTCGAACCTATCGCCGGTTTCCGACAGTTTGAAGCGGTTTTTGCGGCTTGCGGCCGGTAGGAACCTGGCCCGCCTGTCGGTAAACGCTGTGTCCTTCGCTTCGCAGTTAACTGACGGCGGCCGTGCGACGGTGTCGTCGCGACGTGCCTCACGATCCGTTGCATCTCCTTGATTTGTTTGATTTGCGCATCCCGGCAAACCCGGCGCATGCTGCTTTAGCCGGCACCTGCCTAAGCCGGCCAGGCCCGGCGGGCCGTCCTGTGTCAAACTCTCGGCCGCCGGGCTTCTGGACAGCAGAAAACGGCCTGTGTCCGAGCACTCCGCAAACTGGCCCGCGGCCTGTTGTTCGGCGAGTGCTCAGGCAGCTACCTGAAGCACAATCTTGCCGCGCGTGTGCTGCTTCTCGAGCTGTTCCTCGGCCCTGGCGACTTCCTCAAGAGGATAGATTGCCTGCACGAATGGCCTGACCTTCCCGGCGTCGATGAGGCGGCTGATCTCGGCAAGCTGCGCCGCGTTCGGCTTGGTCAAATAGGAAACGCCGCGAGCCCGATGCAGGCGGGCCTTCTCCGCCGACGGTTCGGAAAGCGTTGAGACGAGCGCACCGCCGGGCTTGAGCACGTCCCACGAGCGGTCCTGTGTTTCACCCGCTACCAGGTCGAAGACGAGGTCGACGTCCTCGACAAGCTCCTCGAAGCGCTGGTTCTTGTAATCGACCGCCTGGTCGGCGCCAAGCGCGCGGACGAAATCGAAATCCTGCGCGGAAACGGTCGTCGCGACAAACGCGCCCGCAGCCTTTGCGAACTGCACCGCCAGATGACCGACGCCGCCGGCGCCGCCATGGATAAGGACCCGCTGCCCGGATTTGACGCCGCCGTGATCGAAAAGGCCTTGCCACGCGGTAAGGCCCGCAAGTGGCACGGCGGCGGCTTCGGCGTGGCTTAAGCGTTGCGGCTTCGCCGCCGCCTCCGTTGCCTTGACGACGACATATTCGGCGTTGCCGCCGCGGTCGTTGCCGAGCATGGCATATAGCGGATCGCCCTTCTTCAGCGTATGGGCCCGCGTGCCGCACAGTTCCACCACGCCGGATACGTCGCGGCCGAGCGTGACGGGCAGATCCGCGCCCGAAGAGCCCTCGCGAACCTTGTAGTCGACGGGATTGACGCTTGCCGCGTAGACCTTGAGCGTGACCTCGTCGTCATGCGGCTGAGGCAACGGAACCGCGTCCAGCGAAAGAACCTCCGGTCCACCAAAATCGTGGATACGGACGGCCTTCATCGTAATCATGGCTTGCTCCTCGTCGGGTTGCAGTCCAGTTCGCTCTGAACAGTTTCGCCGGCAGGCCGGCGTCTATCCAGCCGGCGGTTCGGTCGTAGCAAAGGCCGGCCGGTGGTGCGCCGTCAGTGTATCGTTTGCGAATGCTCGCCGCCGGGTTGCGAGATGCCGCTCAGCGCTTCACCTGCTGTCGCCGTCTCGCTGTTGGTGGCGAGGTCGCCCAGCGAAACGATGCCGACCAGGCGCTTGTCGCGGTTCAGCACCGGCAAGCGGCGCACTTTCAGGTCAGCCATGTTACGCAGAACATCCTCTGCGTCTTCGTCTTCGAAGCAATACCTGACCTCGGTGCTCATCACTTCCCGTACCTTGGCGTCAGGTGTCTTGCCTTGGGCGACGCCGCGGATTGCGATGTCGCGATCGGTTACCATGCCGACAAGCCGATCGTTCTCGCCCACCGGCATTGCGCCGGCGTCGAGGCGACCCATCATTTCAGCCGCATCGCGCAGGGTTTGCTGCGGACTGGCGATCTCGACGTCCTTTGTCATGCAGTTGCCAACTTTCATTTTAACCTCCCTTGGTTGCAGGGCCCGCCGCCGGTTTCCATGATGGAAGGGTGAATGAGCGCCAGCGCAAAACGTTCCATGGCAAGACCCGTTTCGAGCGCTTCGCCGAAATCACCCCTGCCATCCTCCACCCGACCGCCCCTTCAGGCGGTCGGCCCGGGAAAGGTCGGTTCCGAAGGAATTTCGGAAGGCGTGCCGGGAGGAACTCCGATCGGCTCCTGGTCCGGCGTCGGAATTGGATCCGGCGAGGGCGGGGGTACGCCTGGAGGTTCTCCCGGCGGAGTCTCCGGCGGGGCAGGCGGCCGGGCCGGCTCCGGATTGGGATTGTCCGGCAGTGGATTCGGGTTGTTCGGATCGGGGTTGTTCATCGATCACTCCCTGACATCTGTGGCCTGATCTCCGCCAGAGCGGGGGTGCCGCAGCGGCGAGCAGGCTCTCTTGTCCTAAACCGAGGGGAAGCAAAAGCGTTCCCGCACCCGATGCCAAGCGCGGTGCCAATCTATCGGGCTATCGGGCGGTTCCCAGGCTGGCATACATCCCGTTGGTGCGGAACTGCGTCGGGTTGATGCCGTAGAGGCGGCGGAAGACCTTCGAAAAATAATTGGCATCCTCGAAGCCGCACATGATGGCGACTTCCTTGACCGGCAGGAAATCGGCCTTCGTCAGCAACTTCGCCGCCCGCTGCAGTCGCTGCTGCAGCACGAATTCGGCGGGCGGAAGTCCCTCGCTCTCGGCGAAGCAGCGCGAGAAATGCGCGCGGCTCAAGCCGCTGATCTCAGCGAGATCGGCAACGCGGAGCGGCCTGTCGAGATTGGCCCTGATGTGATCGATGACCGGCTGCATGGCGCTCTTGTCGTCGGTGACGGCATGCGAGCCGAAGACATCGTCGTAGAGCGCCATGGCTGCTTCATAGGCGACGGCCGAGGCGGCTCCCGGCGAGACCGCGCCCGTGATCAGGCGCACACTGCAATCAGCCAGATGATCGATGGTCGAGGGCTGCAGCCGCAGCACCGGACCGACGGCGGCAAGGATCGACCTGTGGATGCGCAGTGCCTCCTCGCCGTTCATCGATATCCAGAAGAACTCCCAGCGTTCGCCCTTGGCCAGCCAGTAACGGTGGTTGTGCGGCACGAGAACCAGCAAAGTGTCGCCCTTTTGCAGGCGGTAGTTCCGGTTCTCGTAGCGCAATCGGCCGGTGCCGCTGATCGTATGCTGGAGCACGGTAAACGGCGTCAGGCCGCGCTTGCGCCCATCCCAGTCGTAGACCTCGTTCTCGCGCACTTCATAGCCGGTGCTTGTCGGCATGGTGTGTAGGCGCTGGCGCCCGCGCGGCAGCGATACCGTCCTGCCCGCCGGCCCGATGTCGATCAAGTTCCGCAGCACAAAATTACCCCTAAAAGCATAATCCTTCTCTGGTCGCGTGCCGAATAAGGCGCATAATCCCTCGAGAAAAGCAAAAGAAACCGCGGTCAAAGAGCGGATGGGAGGAAGTGCTGGATTCCAGCCTGCATAGCGTCGCAGGCGGGCCAGCCTCTTTTCGCCGCCTTTGCCCTAGCGTTCGATCAGGTCGAGGTGAGGCTGATGAGTTTCAAGATCGCTATCATCGGTGCGGGAAGCGTCGGGTTCACCAAGAAGCTCTTCACCGACATTTTGTGCGTTCCTGAATTCAGGGATGTCGAATTCGCATTGACCGATCTCAGCGAGCGCAACCTCCAGATGATCAAGTCGATCCTCGACAGGGTCGTCGAATTCAACAGGCTGCCGACCAAGGTTACGGCAACGACAGACCGCCGTGCTGCCCTCGAGGGCGCACGCTACATCATCAGCTGCGTTCGCGTCGGCGGTCTCGAAGCCTATGCGGACGACATCCGCATTCCCTTGAAGTATGGCATCGACCAGTGCGTCGGCGACACGATCTGCGCCGGCGGCATCCTCTATGGCCAGCGCAACATTCCGGTGATCCTCGATTTCTGCAAGGATATCCTCGAAGTCGCCGAGCCTGGGGCGAAATTCCTGAACTACGCCAATCCGATGGCCATGAACACCTGGGCGGCGATCGAATATGGCAGGGTCGATACCGTCGGCCTCTGCCACGGCGTCCAGCATGGCGCCGACCAGATCGCCGAAGTGCTCGGCGCCAAGTCGCGCACCGATCTCGACTACGTCTGCTCCGGCATCAATCACCAGACCTGGTTCATCGACCTGCGTCTCAACGGCCGCAAGATCGGTAAGGACGAGCTGGTTGCCGCCTTCGAGGCGCATCCGGTCTATTCGCAGCAGGAAAAGCTGCGCATCGATGTCCTGAAGCGCTTCGGCGTCTATTCGACCGAAAGCAACGGCCATCTTTCCGAATACCTGCCCTGGTATCGCAAGCGGCCGGACGAAATCACCCGCTGGATCGACATGTCCGACTGGATTCACGGCGAGACCGGCGGCTACCTTCGTTATTCGACCGAAACACGCAACTGGTTCGAAACGGAGTTCCCGCAATTTCTGGAATCCGCCGCCAGGCCGATAGACCCCGCCAAACGCTCCAACGAGCATGCCAGCCACATTCTCGAGGCGCTGGAGACGAACCGCGTTTACCGCGGCCATTTCAACGTCAAGAACAACGGCATCATCACCAACCTGCCGCAGGACGCGATCATCGAGTCGCCCGGCTTCGTCGACCGCTTCGGTATCAACATGGCCTCCGGCATCACGCTGCCGGAGGCCTGCGCCGCCACTTGCATTTCCTCGATCAACGTCCAGCGCATGTCGGTTCATGCGGCGATCTCCGGCGATATCGACCTGCTGAAGCTCGCGGTCCTGCACGACCCGCTGGTCGGCGCGGTTTCGACGCCGGAAGAGGTTTGGCAAATGGTGGACGAAATGGTCGTCGCCCAGGCTCGCTGGCTGCCGCAATATGCCGATGCGGTGCCGGCCGCGAAGGAACGGCTTTCGAAATCCAGGATCAAGACCCGCGAATGGGCCGGTGCGGCAAGGCGCGACGTCCGTTCGATCGAGGAATTGCGTGCGGAAAAAACGGCTCTCAAGCAGGCCGTCTGAATTTCGCCAGAACGGATCGCGGCAAGCTTTCGGGAGGATTTTCCGCACCCGTCTGTACATTCGTTCGAGGAGAAATGGAGCGGCGTCAACGCGCTCCTGAACAACAGGGAGGAGAGACGATGAGGAATTTTCGAAACATTGGCATTCTCGCCGGGCTGGCGCTTAGCGTCTCGGCCCCGGCGCTGAACGCGTATGCATCCGAGCCGACCGTGCCGCCGGTGCCCGCGCAATTTCCCGCCGAGGGAAAGATCAAATACGTCGCGCGCGACTCCATCCTGGAGTTCAAGGCACTTCCGGAATACCACGAACCCGATTGGGTCACCGACAAATACGTCAAGGCAGGCAAGCTGCCGCCGGTCAAGGACCGGCTGCCGAAGGAGCCGCTGGTCTTCAAGACCGGCAATATGCCGGACGGCGTCGGTGTCTACGGTGATACGATGCGTCATGTCATCGGCGGCCGGCCGGAGGGCTGGAACTACGGCGCCGGCCAGACGCAAGGCTGGGGCGGTATCGACATCGGCCTTTCCGAATGCCTGACGCGCACCGCGCCGCTGTTCCAGGTCGAGGCCAAGGACACGGAGCCGCTGCCGAACCTCGCCAAGAGCTGGGACTGGTCGAAGGACGGCCACACGCTGACGATGCATCTGGTCGAAGGCGCCAAATGGTCGGACGGCGTTCCGTTCAACGCCGACGATGTGATGTTCTACTGGGACGACGAGGTGATCGACCCCAATGTGTCGCCGCTGAACGGCGCGACGCAGGAGACCTTCGGCGTCGGCACGACGTTGAAGAAAATCGACGACTACACCGTCGAGTGGACGTTCAAGGACGCCTTTCCGAAACAATACCTTTACGCCATGGCTTACGGCACCTTTTGTCCGGGCCCGTCGCATATCCTCAAGCCGCAGCATCCGAAATATTCGAAGAACACCTACGAGCAGTTCAAGAACGCGTTCCCGCCGGAATATATGAACATGCCGGTGATGGGTGCCTGGGTGCCGGTGGCTTACCGCCCCGACGACATCATCGTCATGCGTCGCAATCCGTACTATTGGAAGGTCGACGAGAAGGGCAACCAGCTGCCGTATCTCAATGAACTGCACTACAAATTGTCGACCTGGGCCGACCGCGACGTTCAGGCGGTATCGGGGGCGGGCGACTTCTCCAATCTGGAGCAGCCAGAGAACTTCGTCGCCTCGCTGAAGCGCGCGGCGCAAAAAGACGCACCGGCACGGCTTGCGTTCGGCGCGCGGCTGATCGGCTATAATCTGCGCATGAATTTCTCAGCCAATGGCTGGGGCAACCCCGACGAGCGCGGACAGGCGATACGCGAGCTGAACCGCAACGAGGACTTCCGCAAAGGCGTCACCATGGCGCTCAACCGCAAGGCGCTCGGCGACTCGCTGGTCAAGGGTCCGTTCACTGCCATCTATCCGGGCGGCTTATCCTCGGGCACGAGCTTCTACGACCGGAAGTCGACGGTCTACTACCCCTTCGATCTCGAAGGCGCTAAGGCGGAACTCGCCAAGGCAGGCCTGAAGGACACGGATGGCGACGGCTTCGTCAATTTTCCTGCAGGTACCGCCGGCGGCAAGAATGTCGAGATCGTGATGCTCGTCAACAACGACTACACCACCGACAAGAGCCTTGCCGAAGGTGTCGTCGCCCAGATGGAAAAGCTAGGGCTGCGGATCGTGCTGAACGGACTCAACGGCACCCAGCGCGATGCCTCGCAATACTCCGGCCGCTTCGACTGGCTGGTACGGCGCAACGATCAGGAGCTGACTTCCGTCGTCCAGAATACCGATCAGCTGGCCCCGGTCGGTCCACGAACCAGCTGGGACCATCGTGCGCCGGAAAACGGCGAGGTCGATATGATGCCTTTCGAGAGGGACCTCGTCGACATCGTCAACAAGTTTGTCTCGTCCGCGGACAATGACGAGCGCGCCAGCCTGATGAGAAAGTTCCAGAAGATCTCGACCGAGCACGTCTACAATGTCGGCCTGACGGAATATCCCGGCGCGCTGATCATCAACAAACGCTTCTCCAACATCCCGCAGGGCACGCCGATCTTCATGTTCAACTGGGCCGAGGATTCGATCGTCCGCGAGCGGGTCTTTGTCGCTGCCGACAAGCAGGCCAAGTACGAGCTGTTCCCCGAAGAGCTTCCCGGCAAGCCCGGAGACAAGGGCCCGATGAACTAGGTTTACCTCCCCTGACTGAGAACTCCGGCCGCGGCAGTTGGCGCGGCCGGACAAAGCAAACCTCCGTACGCTCAAAGAGAGCGACCGGCCAGACAAGGAAGCGGACCGACCGATGTTGCGATTCCTGCTCACGCGCATAGCGTCGGCGATCCCGGTCCTCGCCATTCTGAGCCTGGTCACCTTCGCCATCATCCAGGCGCCGCCGGGCGACTATGCCGACTACATCCGCTCGCAGTTGATCAATCAGGGCGGGGCCTCATTCGCCGAGGCCGACGCGCAGGCCAAGGCCTATCGGATAGAACACGGTCTCGATAAGCCGCTGCCCGTCCAGTATTTCAACTGGATCGGCGGCATCATCACCCGCGGCGATTTCGGCTACAGCCTCTATTACAACAAGCCGGTGGCCGATGTGGTGGGCGAGCGGCTGCCGCGCACGCTGCTGCTGGCGCTGGTGTGCCATCTGCTGGCCTCGGTCCTCGGTATCACCTTCGGCATATGGGCGGCGACCAGGCAGTACAGCTGGATCGACAGTACGCTGTCAGCGATTTCCTTCCTCGGCATGACGGTGCCGCGCTTCCTGATGGCGCTGATCATCGTCTATCTGCTGGTCTTCCAGTTCAACGTTTCCGAGATCGGCAGCTTCTTTTCGCCGCAATTTGGCGGGGCGCCGTGGTCCTGGGCGAAGTTCGTCGATCTCGTCCGGCATGTCTGGCCGGTTGTCGCCATCGCCACCTTCGGCGGGCTCGCCTACAACATGCGGGTGATGCGCGGCAATCTGCTCGACACGCTGAACGCGCAATATGTCGAAACCGCTCGCGCCAAGGGCCTTAGCGGCGGTGCGGTCGTGATGCGCCATGCGGTGCCCAATGCGCTGCATCCGCTGGTCATGTATCAGGGCGTGGTGCTGCCCTATATGCTGACCGGCGAGATCGAGACCGCGATCATCTTTGCCCTGCCGACCGTCGGCCCGGCGATCGTTGGCTCGATGGCGGTCGGCGACGTCTATGTCACGGCGACATTCATGATGGTGCTGTCGGCGACGCTGATCGTCGGCAACATCATCGCCGACATGCTGCTCGTCATGCTCGATCCGCGTGTGCGCCAATATGCAGGGTCCTGAGATGCTTGCTTTCGAGCCCTCGCTGCCGCCACTTGCCGAGGAACCGGCCAAGATCAAGCCGCGCGGCAATGAGAGTTACATCGCACTCGTCTGGCGCCGCCTGAAACGGTCCTGGACCGGCATGGCCGGGCTCATCCTGGTCGCGTTTCTGGTGTTGCTGGCGGTGTTTGCCGACTTCTTCGCGCCGATGGATCCCAAGGTGACCGATGTCGGCTTCGCCCCGCCGCAGATGATGAGCTTCCATGACAAGGACGGCAACTTCGTCTTCCAGCCACGCGTCTATGCCCTGGCGGATTCGGAAGACCTCGACCCGGTCACCTTCCAACCCGTCGTCGGGCCGGACTACGACCATCCGCGGCTGCTCGGCTTCTTCGTCAAGGGAGCGGAGTACAGACTGCTCGGCCTGCTTCCCGCGAACCGGCACTTCTTCGGCTCGACCGACGGCCAGCCGGTGCACTTCCTTGGCACCGACAAATTCGGTCGCGATGTGCTGGCTCGTGCGATCTATGGTTCGCGCATCTCGTTGATGATCGCATTGACCGTGGTCTTCATCGTCACCGTGATCGGCACGACGGTCGGCATGGTGTCGGGCTATTTCGGCGGCACATTCGACGTCTGGGTCCAGCGCTTCGTCGAACTGGTGCTCGCGTTTCCGCAATTGCCGCTTTATCTGGCGCTGACCTCGCTGGTTCCGGTGACGGCGCCGACGAATGTCTTCCTGGCCTTCGTGATCGTTGTCATGTCGGCACTCGGCTGGGCGCAGATGTCGCGCGAAGTGCGCGGCAAGACCCTGGCACTGGCGCGGATTGATTACGTTCGTGCGGCGATGGCGGTCGGCGCCACAGATGGCCGCATCATCATGCAACACATTTTTCCAAACGTGATGAGCCACGTGATCGTTGCGGTCACGTTGGCAATCCCCAGCGTGGTTCTGCTCGAATCCTTCCTCGGTTTTCTCGGCTTCGCGGTGAAGCCGCCGCTGATCTCCTGGGGCCTGATGCTGCAAGACACCGCGACGTATTCGGTCATCGGCACCTATCCCTGGATCCTCTCACCGGTCGGCTTCGTGCTTGTCACCGTCTTCGCGTTCAACGCGCTTGGCGATGGACTGCGCGATGCGGTCGATCCTTATTGAGCATGAGATGATGCAACACGCGCTCGTCAAATCCTTCGCACCGCCTGTCCGGCTCGACCATGACGGCCGTTCGGAAAACCCGGTCATTGATGCCCGCAACATCGCCGTCGATTTCAAGGTCGAACACGGCATGGTGGAAGCCGTCAAGGACATCTCCTTCCAGCTCTATCGCGGCGAGACGATCGCCATTGTCGGCGAGTCGGGATCGGGCAAGTCGGTGACGGCGCGCACCGTCATGGGACTGTTGTCGAAGCGCGCAGTCGTGTCGCCGAAATCGACTGTCGAATACAACGGGGCCAACATCCTGAAATTTTCCGAGCGTGCGCGGCGCAAACTGCGCGGCGACCGCATCTCGATGATCTTTCAGGAGCCGATGAGTTCGCTTAACCCGATCTACACGATCGGAAGCCAGATCGTCGAGGCGATACGGGTGCATCGCAAGATGAGCCGCAGGCAGGCCGAAGCAAGAGCGCTCGAGCTGCTGCAGCAGGTACAGATTCCTGAGCCCCAGGCGCGGCTGAAACAATACCCGCACCAGCTTTCCGGCGGCCAACGCCAGCGTGTGATGATCGCCATGGCGCTGGCCAACGATCCCGATGTGCTGATCGCCGATGAGCCGACGACGGCGCTCGACGTCACGGTTCAGGCGCAGATCCTCAATCTCATCCGAAACCTGCAGAAGAAACTGCGCATGGCGGTGATCCTGATCACGCATGACCTGACCGTGGTGCGGCAGTTCTCCGACTATGTCTACGTCATGCAGCATGGGGAGATGCGCGAGCACAATGTGACGGAGAAGCTGTTCGCCAATCCGCAGCATCCCTACACCTGTCACCTGCTTGCCTCCGAGCCGCGCGGCCAGGCAAATCCGTTGCCGGAAGGCGCCGACGTTATTCTTGAAGCTAGGAATGTGCGCGTCTCCTTCATGCTGCGGCATGGCACGTTCATGAGGCCGGACCTGCGCGAACTCGTTGCCGTCGACAGCCTCAGCCTGACCCTTCGACGGCACGAGACGCTGGGTCTCGTTGGGGAATCCGGATCGGGCAAGACCACCTTCGGCGAGGCGTTGCTCAGGCTCAACACCACCGACAGCGGCGAGATCTATTTCGATGGCCAGCCGATCCATGGCTGCTCGCGGGCGCAGATGCGGCCGTTGCGGTCGCGCATGCAGGTCGTCTTCCAGGATCCGTTCTCGTCGCTCAACCCGCGCATGACGATCGGCCAGATCATCGAGGAAGGGCTGGTCGTCAACCGCATGGGCGCCACCAGGAACGATCGGATCGAGCGGGTGCGCGAGGCGCTGATCAGCGCCGGCATGCCCGGCGATATCCTCTCGCGCTTCCCGCACGAGTTTTCCGGCGGCCAGCGCCAGCGTATTGCGATTGCCCGCGCCGTCGCGCTCGAACCGGAATTCATCGTACTCGACGAGCCAACATCGGCGCTGGATCTCTCGGTCCAGGCGCAGATCATCGAATTGCTGCGCAAGCTGCAGCGCGAACGGGGCCTGAGCTACATCTTTATCTCGCACGACCTCAAGGTCGTGCGGGCGCTGTGCCACCGCGTCATCGTCATGCAGCACGGCAAGATCGTCGAAGAGGGGCCGGTCGACGAAGTCCTGTCCCATCCCAAGACCGCTTACACCGAACGGCTGGTCAAAGCCGCTTTCGAGGTAGCCTAATTGCTTATGCCGGAGGTTGTTGTGGCAAGAAATCCCAAGGTCGCTTTCATCGGAGCTGGCTCGACGGTGTTCATGAGGAACATCGTCGGCGACATATTGCAGCGTCCGGCTTTATCCGGCTCGACGATCGCGCTGATGGACATCAATCCGCAACGGCTCGAGGAAAGCGCAATCGTCGTCGGCAAGCTGATCTCGACGCTTGGCGTAAAGGCCAAAGCCGAAACCTATTCGGACCAGCGCAAGGCGCTGGCGGGCGCCGATTTCGTCGTCGTCGCCTTCCAGATCGGCGGCTACGAGCCCTGCACGGTAACCGATTTCGAAGTTCCGAAGAAATACGGGCTGCGCCAGACCATCGCCGATACGCTCGGTGTTGGCGGCATCATGCGAGGCTTGAGAACCGTGCCGCATCTCTGGAAGATCTGCGAGGACATGCTCGCGGTCTGCCCGCAGGCGATCATGCTGCAATATGTCAACCCGATGGCGATCAACACCTGGGCGATCGCGGAGAAATACCCCGACATCAAGCAGGTCGGCCTCTGCCATTCGGTGCAAGGTACGGCGATGGAACTGGCGCATGATCTCGATATTCCCTACGAGGAGATTCGCTACCGCTCGGCCGGCATCAATCACATGGCCTTCTACCTGAAGTTCGAGCATCGCCAGCCGGACGGCTCCTACCGCAATCTCTATCCGGATCTGCTGCGCGCCTACAGCGAAGGGCGGGCGCCGAAGCCGGGATGGAATCCGCGCTGCCCGAACAAGGTGCGCTACGAGATGCTGAAGCGCCTCGGTTACTTCGTCACCGAGAGCTCCGAACATTTCGCGGAATACACGCCCTATTTCATCAAGGACGGGCGCGAGGATCTGATCGAGAAATTCGGTATCCCGCTCGACGAATACCCGAAGCGCTGCATCGAGCAGATCGAACGCTGGAAGGGGCAAGCGGAAGCCTATCGCTCGGCTGACAAGATCGAAGTGGAGCAGTCGAAGGAATATGCGTCCTCGATCATGAACTCGGTCTGGACCGGCGAGCCGTCGGTGATCTACGGCAACGTCCGCAACAATGGCTGCATCACGTCATTGCCGTATAATTGCGCGGCCGAGGTGCCATGCCTCGTCGATGCCTCCGGCATTCAACCCACGTTCATTGGCGACCTGCCGGTGCAGCTCACCGCGCTGATCCGCACCAATATCAACGTCCAGGAGCTGACGGTCCAGGCGCTGATGACCGAGAACCGCGAGCACATCTATCACGCGGCGATGATGGACCCGCACACGGCGGCCGAGCTCGACCTCGACCAGATATGGTCGCTGGTCGATGATTTGCTGGTTGCGCATGGCGACTGGTTGCCGGCATGGGCGCGTGGAGCGCGCAGCGTTCGGGCAGCCTGAGGCGCAGGGCTGTCTATTTCACTCGCCTATGCCGACCATAGGGCCGGCTTTGAAAGCGGAGCGGCGTTGCCGGCAGATGTTTCGAAATCAAAGAGCTTCTGCGTCACGAGTGCAGCCGCCCCTCTTGCCCAGGAATTGTCCTCCCAGTCCAGCAGCATTGGTGGTGCCGCGCGAAAGGTATTTTTCCCAAGCGTCAGCCGCATTGGGCCAAACAGCGCATCGCCAAACGACACGGCTTCACCACCGACGACAATGACCTCCGGGTCGGTGATGTTGACAAGATTGGCGAGATGCCGGCCGATGCCATGTCCCGCTTCCTCGAGAATGGCGACGGCTCGCGGTTCGCGGTCTGCCAAGGCTGCCATAAGGCTGACTTTGCTATCCGTTTCGTTGTGCCCCGTGGCTTCGCGCCAGGTGCGCAGGATCGCCGGCTCGGCGTAATAGGCCATCAAGCAGCCGCGCTTTCCGCACTCGCAAAGGCGGCCGTTCTCCTCATATGAGGTGTGGCCGAACTTGCCGGCGGCACCGTTCGCGCCGCGATAGAGTTTGCCATCGAAGACGAGCGCGCAGCCGATTCCGACGCCGATCGCCAGCACAGCCATATTGCGGTGCTGGCGTCCCAGGCCGAAGAGTTGCTGGGCAATGGCATAGGCATTGGTGTCGTCCTCAAGCCACACGGGGACGTCTACCAGTTCGGCCAGCATCGGGCCAAGGGGAACGTTGTCCCAGTTGTAGCGATTGCTGCGGATACACACAGCCTTCTGGTTGTCTATGACGCCAGGCATTGAAATGCCGATCCCGGCAAGCTTGGCAGCGGGCCGATCGACAATGGAAATCAGCTCCGGTACCGCCTTGGCCAAGGTCGCTATGATGTGGTCGGGATCGCTGTCCGAGAGCTTGACGCGCAGAGAGCCCAGCGGATTGGTCGCAAGATCGGTGACCACGCATTCGACCGATCCGACCATCAGCTTGAAACCTATGGCAAGGCCGTTGGCATAGTTGATATCCACCGGGATAGGGCGGCGCCCAGCCGAGCCCACGACTGTCTTGCCTTCGATCAGCAGGCCATCCTCGATGAGGTCGGCCACGACGAAGGTGACCGCTGCCGGACTAAGGCCGGTAACTGACGCTATGTCGGCCCGGCTGCGCGCTCCTTCCTGCCGCAAGAGATTGAGGATCAGTCTGCGGTTCATCGCCCGAGTCGTGCTCGGGTCACCCTTGAGCTTCACGGATCCGCTTTCTTAATTTTGTAAATTAATTATTGCCTCTCGAGAAAACATATGCATAAGTTTGCCCGACTGTTCAACACCCGAACCGGGGGTCAGCGAAATTAATCCGGTTAGCAATGTCACCGCGCTCTGAAGGAGCGGGCAAGCATATTCCCTTGCCCGGGAGGTGAGCCGTGCCGTTGAGAAGAACAACCGCGCCGGCCGGTGTGCCAGTAGAGAATTGACAACACGGGAGGAGTAACAATGACGTTCAAGTGGATTGAAAAGCCGTCGACGCGGCGCAATTTCCTGAAGGGAGCTGGGGGCATTTCCGCTGGAGCCCTCGCGGGCTTCCCGATGCCGGCACTCAGCCAGTCGAGCGAAGTCACCATCATTTCAGACGAAAACAATGCCGATGCCCTGCGGATCTTGCGGCGCATCGCGGCCGACTTCGAGAAGCAGTCCGGCACCAAGGTTGTGATCAACAATATGGATCACGAGGCCCACAAGACCGCGATCCGCAACTACCTTGTCGCCGGCGCGCCGGATGTCTGCTTCTGGTTCTCCGGAAACCGCATGCGCGCCTTCGTCACCCGCGGCCTGTTCGACGACATTTCGGATCTGTTCGAGAAGGAAAAGTACAAGGACGTGCTGGGTGCCACGACCGGTGCCGTCACTGTCGACGGCAAGCAGTATGGCCTGCCGACTGGCGGCACGATGTGGGGCATGTTCTATCGCAAGGACGTCTTTGCCGAGCACGGACTGACGGTGCCGGCGACCTGGGACGAATTCCTTGCTTACGGCCAGAAGTCCAAGGCTGCCGGCCTTATTCCCGTCAGCATCGGCACCAAGGAACTCTGGCCGGCGGCCGGATGGTTCGACCAGATGAACCTGCGGATCAACGGTCTCGACAAGCACTTTGCCTTGATGAACGGCAAGATGGCTTACACCGACCCGGCGCTGACGCCCGTTTTCGACCACTGGGAAGAGCTGATCAAGCAGGGTTTCTTCACACCGGATCAGACGTCGTTCGGCTGGCAGGAGGCCGGCGCCTTCCTCGCCCAGAAGAAGGCCGGCATGATGAACCTCGGTGCCTTCGTGAAAGCTACTTTCCCTGAGCAGGATCTCGAGCAGCTGACATTCGCCCCTTTCCCGAAGATTGACGGCGCCCTCGACCGCTACGAAGAATTCTCGGTCAATTCGGTCCACATCCCGGCCAACGCCAAGAACAAGGCGGGTGCCCGCGAGTTCCTTGCGTTCTTCTACCAGCCGGAAAATTTCGGCCCCTATCTGGAACCCGGCGGCAACGTTCCGCCGCGCAACGACCTTCCGGCCAGCAAGGACCCGCTGGTCAACGCGGCTGTGGAAAGCCTGAAGACGGTGGCCGGCACGTCGCAATATTACGACCGTGACACCGATCCCGACATGGCCCAGGCGGGTTTGGTCGGCTTCCAGGAATTCATGGCCAAGCCGGAGCGCCGGGATGCCATTCTTCAGCGTCTCGAGGGAACTCGTCGCCGGATCTTCAAGATCTAGCGCCTCCCAGCGGAGGGGAGCGGGGTTCGTGCTCTGCTCCCCGATGCTTTCCGTGAATGAGGTCCCCCAAAATGACGAAGCTTTGGCGCCGCCATCGCTGGTGGCTGACACCGACACTTCTGATCCTGCCAGCCGCTGTGCTGTTTTCCGTCGTCATTCTGGCCTCTGCGGTCGAGAGCCTATGGATCAGCCTGCACGAATGGGACGGCTTCAGCCCGATGGTCTGGATCAGCCTCGGCAACTACCGCGAACTGTTCGCCGACCCGCAGTTCTATGTTTCGCTGAAGAACAATCTGATCTGGTTGGTGATGTTCATGCTGGCGCCGCCGCTCGGCCTCGCCATCGCGCTGCTCGTCAACCAGAAAATCCGCGGCATGCGCCTGCTCAAATCGCTGTTCTTCATTCCGCTGGTGCTGGCTTCGGTTGCCGTCGGCGTTGTCTTCACCTGGGTCTATACGCCGGAATTCGGACTTCTCGCCCTGATCTTCCGCACCTTCGGCGCGACCGCCCCGGCAGTGCTGTCGGATGAAAACTTCGTCACCTTCGCCGTCGTGATCGCAGCGTTGTGGCCGCAGATCGCCTTCTGCATGGTGCTCTATCTCGCCGGCCTCAACAATCTCAGCGAGGACCTGATCGGCGCCGGGCGGGTCGACGGCGCCAGGGGCTGGAACATGCTGCGCCACATCGTGTTGCCGCAGCTGACGCAGGTCACCTTTATCGCCATCGCCGTCACTGTTGTCGGCGCACTGCGTTCCTTCGACATGGTCTCGGTGATGACCAGCGGCGGCCCCTTCGGTTCGTCCGAGGTGCTTGCCTATCAGATGTTCGAGCAGTCCATATTTTCCTACCGCTTCGGCTATGGCGCGGCCATTGCCTCGGTGCTGTTCGTGATCATGGCGGTCTTCATCGCCTGGTACCTGACGCGGATGATCCGCGCCGATGACAGAGGCGGCTGATGTTTCCCCGCCCGATTCCCGAGACTGCTATTTGGCAGCGTGGCCTTTATGTCGTGCTGGTGGTCGGCATCCTGATTGTCTGGCTGGCGCCGCTCTTTGCCATCATCCTTACCTCGTTCCGCTCTACACAGGATGTCATGGACGGCAATCTGTGGGGCTGGCCGACCCAATTCGGCCTGGTCGACAACTACACGGCGGTCTTCACCCAGACGCCCATGGCCCGCTACTTCCTCAACAGCCTGACGATCACAATCCCCTCGGTGATGGGCGTTCTCATCTTGAGCACGCTCGCCGGGTTCGTGCTCGCCCGTTACCGGTTTCGCGGCAATATGCTCGTCTTCGCCCTGTTCGTCGGCGGAAACTTCCTGCCGCACCAGATCATGATGATCCCGGTGCGCGATCTCATGGTGCGGCTCAACCTCTACGACACGATGGCGGCCCTGATCATCTTCCATATCGCCTTCCAGACCGGGTTTGCGACACTGTTCATGCGGAACTTCATCGCCGCCTTGCCGGGAGAACTGTTTCAGGCCGCCAGGGCCGAGGGCGCGACGCCGTTTCAGACATTGGTACATGTCGTGGTCCCATTGGTGCGGCCGGCTCTCGCGGCGCTGGCCATCCTGCTCTTCACCTTTATCTGGAACGATTATTTCTGGGCGGTCGTGCTGACCATCAGCGATACCGTCAAACCGGTAACCGCCGGCCTCGCCAACCTGCGCGGCGAATGGGTCTCGGCCTGGAACCTGATCTCGGCTGGCACCATCGTCGTGGCTTTGCCGCCGGTTGCCATGTTCTTCCTAATGCAGAAGCACTTCATCACCGGCCTCACCATGGGAGCGGTCAAGGGATGAGCGACCATGACTTCAAGGCGTCGCCCACCCGATCCGAAACTGATTTCGCAAGCAGGGCTCCATGACCAGTCTTGAACTCCGGCAGATACAAAAGAATTATGGCAGCTACCACGCGCTGCGCGGCATCGATCTCAGCGTCGAACAGGGCGAGTTCATTGTCACCGTCGGGCCGTCCGGCTGTGGCAAGTCAACGCTGTTGAAGATCATCGCCGGGCTTGAAACCGTCTCGACCGGTAAGATTCTGATCAACGGCCGTGATGTCACCACCACCGAGCCGGGTGAGCGCGGCATTGCCATGGTCTTCCAGTCCTATGCGCTTTACCCGCATATGACCGTCGCCGAGAACATGGGTTTCGGCCTGCGCATGGCGCATCGCCCCAAGGCCGAGATCGATGCCGCCGTGCTGCGAGCCGCCAAGATCCTTCGCATTACCGACCAGCTCGACAAGCGGCCGAAACAGCTTTCCGGCGGCCAGCGTCAGCGAGTGGCGATCGGCCGTGCGATAACCCGCTCGCCCGACGTGTTCCTGTTCGACGAACCATTGTCCAACCTCGACGCAGCGCTGCGCACGCAGATGCGTGTCGAGCTTTCCGATCTGCACGCCAGGCTCGGCGCCACCATGGTCTATGTCACGCACGACCAGACCGAGGCGATGACAATGGCGAGCCGTATCGTCGTGCTCAATCGCGGCTCGGTCGAGCAGGTGGGCGCTCCGCTCGAACTCTACCGCAATCCGGCCAATCTCTTCGTCGCGGGCTTCCTCGGCGCACCCCGGATGAATTTTTTCGAAGTGACCGTCGCCGCTGTCTCCGGCGGTGCCGCCACGCTGTCGACCGCCGGTCTTTCTCCTTTGACTGTCGAACTGACGGAAGCGGCATCCGTACAGGTCGGCGATAGGGTGACGATGGGGATTCGGCCGGAGAGCATCAGCTTGGCCGCGGAAGGGACAGCGAGTTTTGCAGGACGGGTGCGGCTGGTCGAGCATCTCGGCCGCGAGACCATCCTCTATGCCGACGCGGGCCCGCTGCAATGCGTCAGTTCCGAAAGCGGCAGCGGCAACGTCACCGTCCAGATCGGCCATGCGAGTGCCGTCGCTGCCGACGCGACCGTCGGCTTCAAGGTCGAGCCGCGTGACGTCTATCTCTTTTCCTCTGTCGATGAGCGGACAATCAGTGCCCGCAAATCCACCATCACCGACTGATCTGCAGGAGTATCCTTCGTGAACAAGACTTCAAGAGGCCGCGCCCTGTCGGTCTGGCGCACGATCCAGACCGACCGCTTTCTGGTCGGCGCGCCGCACTATCCCGAACATGTGGACGAGAGTTACTGGGACAACGACGCCCGGCGCATGGCCGAGGCCGGCTTCAACGTCGCCCGCCTCGGCGAATTCGCCTGGCACATTTTCGAACCGCGTGAAGGCACCTTTGATTTCGACCTGTTCGACCGGGCAATCGAGCGCCTCGCGCGTCACGGCGTCAACACGATCCTGTGCACGCCGACCGCCACCCCGCCGCGCTGGCTGACGGCAAAACATCCGGAAATCCTGCGGCTTGATGGAAATGGCCGGTCGATGGGCCACGGCTCGCGCCAGTATGCCGACACCAGCAGCCCGGTGTTTCGCGACTACAGCCGCAAGATTACCAGGGCGATGGCGGACCACTACCGCGACAACGCAAATGTCATCGGCTGGCAGACCGACAATGAACTCAACACCAGCATGCCGGAATCCTATTCGCCGTCGGCATTGAAGGAATTCCAGGCTTACCTCCAGGAAACCTACAAGACGATAGACAGGCTGAACTTCGCCTGGGGTGGCGATTTCTGGGCGACGGCTTACGGCGATTTCAGCGAAATTGTCTTCCCGCTGGATTTTTCCCCGTCCTTTCCCGGTCCCGGTCACCTCCAGGACTACCACCGTTTTCTCGCCTTTTCGACAGCACGGTTCCAGCACGACCAGGTCGAGATCCTGAAAAAAGCGAATGCCAGTTGGTTCATTTTCCACAATCTCGGCGGATTGCGTGACATCGACTTTCGCGGCCAATTCTCCACCGATCTCGACTTCGTCGGCTACGACATCTATCCGTTCCTCTATGACGAGTTCTTTCGCCTAGGCAACCACGCCAAAATCCAGGCGCTGCATCTCGACATCTGCAGGGGATTTTCCGGCAACTACATAGTGCCGGAACAACAGTCGGGCTTTGGCGCCCAGCCGGGCTTCTGCACGCTGACGCCGGAGCCGGGCGAAATGCGACGTATGGCGATGTCGTCGGTTGCGCGTGGCGCCGATGGTATCATGTTCTTCCGCTGGCGCCCCGCGCATTTCGGTGCGGAGATATACTGGATGGGCATCATCGACCACGATGATGTCGCTCGCCGCCGCTATGACGAAGCCAGGCAGTTCGCCACCGAGATGACGGCGCTTAAAGACAAGATCCTGGGCACCCATGTGCGGATGGATGTCGGCATCGCCGGCTCGGACTTCGACAATCAGGAAGCCCACAAGACCTTCCCCATCGGCCTGCCAAGTCCGCAGGATGATGCAACCTTGCTGCATCAGTATTGCTATGACCGCGGCATCGCCTGCGGCTTCATCCACCCGGAAGACGATCTGTCGAAGCTCAAGGTGTTCTACGTGCCGCATTGGGTGATCTGGAAGGACAGCTGGACCGAGCGGCTGCAAGTCTTTGCCGAAAATGGCGGTACCGTCATCATCGGCGCGCGCACGGGAACCCGCGACGAAAACAACCACGTCATCCGCGAGACAGCGCCGGGCCATTCGCTGTCGAAGCTGACCGGCGTTCGCGTCGAGGATTTCGGGCGGCTGGCGGCACCTGGGGCCAATGGCCTGTTCAATACCATGTCGCGCTCCGGCGGGCTCGTCATTCCTCCCGACAGACCGGCCGAATCCAGCCGCCGTATCCGTCGTTTCACCGTCGGAAACCACGAGTTCGATGCCGGTTATTTCTATGAGAACCTCGCAGTCGAACCGGAAGTCGAAATTGTAGGGGTTTGGTCGAACCGCTACGCGGCAGGAACGCCTGCTATTACCTCCCGCGCCGTCGGCAAGGGCCGTGTGCTCTATGTCGGCACTTATCTAACGCCGGAGCTGACAGCTCAACTCGCTACGCGCACTTTCGTGGATGCGAATGTGGAGCCTCTGGTTCCGGATCTGCCGGACGGCGTCGAGGTCACAATGCGCGAGAATGACGAACGCCGGCTGTTGTTCGTGCAAAACGTCAAAGACACGCCCGTTACGGTAACCGGCGTTCCCTTCGGCAGCAACCTGCTCGATAGCGAAGGACCTGTCTCCGGAGTGTTGACGCTGGACGGCTATGGCTGCGCTGTCCTCGAATTGATCTGAGCATTGTCGCGGACGTTAACGATACGAAACCTGAGCACTCTTTGATCCTGGAATTCGACCGGCATCGGCAGCACGCCGGCATCGATCCATATCGAACCCGGCGCTTTGACGTGCGCAAGGAACGGCCGGCGAACTGCTGTTGCTCCCATTCAACGAGGGCAGTTACACTACCGGCGCGACCATCGGAGCCGATGGCGGCATCTCGTTTCATCCTTGTGAGCGCCATGAATTTCGACATTTCCGTCCGAACCGAGGCCTTCCGCAGCCGGATCGCCGATTTCGTCGAGCGCGAAATCCTGCCGCTCGAGGCTGACAAGGCTTGCTATGACGGCCATGGCAATATTGCGCTGCCGCTGCTTGAAACGCTGCGCGGCAAGGCGAAAGCAGCCGGCCTGTGGTGCCTGCAGCTCAAACCCGAGACCGGCGGGGCCGGCCTTTCCAAGGTGGATATGGCCGTCTGCTATGAAGAGATGAACCGCTCGATCTTCGGTCCGGTCGTGTTCAATTCCGCGGCCCCCGACGATGGCAATATGATGATGCTGGAACGGTTGGGAACGCCTGAGCAGAAGCAAAGATGGCTGAAACCGATCGTCGAGGGCAAGGTGCGCTCGGCCTTTGCAATGACGGAACCGCACCCGGGCGGCGGCTCCGACCCGTCGATGATCATGACCAGAGCCGAACGGCGTGGCGACAGATATGTCGTCACAGGCCGCAAATGGTTCATCACCGGCGCGCAAGAGGCGAGCCACTTCATTCTCATTGCGCGCACTTCGGACGATCCGCGTCACGGCCTTTCGGCCTTGCTGTTCCACAAGGACCAGCCGGGCTGGCGGATCGTGCGGCGCATCGAAATCATGGGACCGGAAGAACATGGCGGCCATTGCGAGCTGGAGTTCGACGGCCTGGAAGTCCCGGTCGAGGACGTGCTTGCCGGCGAAGGCAGCGGCCTCCGGGTTACCCAGGTCCGGCTCGGTCCGGCGCGGCTCACCCATTGCATGCGCTGGCTCGGTCTTGCCAAGCGCTGCATCGAGATCGCGCGCGCCTATGCCGCCGAGCGTAGCGGTTTCGGGCAGCTTTTGGCCGACCGTGAGAGTATCCAGCTGATGCTCGGCGACCTTGCCATGCGCATCGAGATCGGGCGGCTGCTGGTGATGAAGGCGGCCTGGGAGCTCGATCGCGGTGGCTTTGCCCGCAAGGAGGTCTCCATGGCCAAGATCCAGGTCGCCAACGTGCTGCATGACGCCGCCGACGTGGCGATCCAGATCAACGGCGCCCGCGGCTATTCGAAAGACACTGTACTCGAATGGATTTACCGCTACGCCCGCCAGGCTCGCCTGGTCGACGGCGCCGACGAGGTCCACAAGATGGTGCTCAACCGCTTTCTCAACGAGGAAGGTGCGGGCTTCTGGCGCTGGCATGTCGAAGCCGGCAGACAAGACGAAACAGGTCGCGGCGGGAACCGCTGAGCCGGCAATGAGGATGGATTTCGATCCGGTACGCCTGGAGGATTTTCTGAGAGCGCATTTTGGCGATGGCCAAATGTCGCTTGAGCGGATCGTCGGCGGCCAATCCAACCCGACCTATTTCGTCGACTATGGCGGCCGCCGCATGGTTCTGCGCAAGAAACCTCCGGGACCGATCCTGCGCGGCGCTCATGCGGTCGATCGCGAGTACCGGGTGATCGAGGCGCTAGCATCGACAAAGGTGCCGGTGCCGCGGCCGGTGCTCTATCACGACGGCGACGAGCCGCTCGGCACGCCGTTCTATCTGATGCAGCGGCTCGACGGCCGGGTGTTCCACGATGGCGCGTTGCCGGGACTGGCGCCGGACGAGCGGCGCGGCATCTATTTCGGCATGGCCGAGGCGCTGGCAAAGCTGCACGCAGTCCGGCCGGAAGAGGTTGGGCTCGGCGACTATGGCCGTCCCGGGAACTATTTTGAGCGACAGATCGCGCGCTGGACCAGACAGTTGCGGGAATCGCCGAGTGAGCGCATTGCCGCGCTCGAAGCCGTCGCCGAATGGCTGCCGCGACATCTTCCGCCAGATGACGGCCACGTTTCGATCGCGCATGGCGATTTCCGTCTCGGCAATCTCATCTTCCATCCCGAGCGGCCCGAGGTGATCGGCATACTCGACTGGGAGTTATCGACCCTCGGCCATCCGCTTGCTGATCTCGGCTTCTGCTCGATGCCCTGGCATTCCTCATCGGACGAATATGGCGGCATCCTCGGCCTTGATCAGGCAGCCCTCGGGATTCCGACACAGCGCGAATTCCTCGATCATTACTTCGTCCACGCCGTGCCGACGGCGCCGCTCCAGCGGTTCCATCTGGTGTTTGCCATGTTCCGCTTTGCCGTGATCTTCGTCGGCATCGCCGACCGCGTGCTGGCCGGCAGCGCGGTTGCGGCCGATGCGGCCGACGTGGCACCGCTGGCCGGCCGTTTTGCTGCACGCGCCATGGAAGTCATCGACGGCGCGCGGCCGTGGTGACGCGAGGCTGGCAAACAGCTGAGCGAACCGCACGCGATAACGCTGTTCAGTTCATGCGAACTTCCGGTTCGGCAAGCAGTGGAATCTCCAGGCCACGCCGCAAGCCGGTCGCCACGACCGATACCCTGAATTTTCCGGCGAGTGCCTTGTCGAAGATGGCGCCGACGATGATGTCGGCATCGTTGTCGACCTCCTCGCGGATGCGGGTAGCGGCTTCGTCGACCTCGAACAGCGTCATGTCCATGCCGCCCGATATCGAGACAAGGACGCCCTTGGCGCCCATCATCGAAGCTTCGTCGAGCAGCGGGTTGGCGATTGCCGCTTCCGCTGCCTTCTTGGCGCGGCCTTCTCCGGCGGCTTCGCCGGTTCCCATCATGGCGCGGCCCATGTCGCGCATCACCGACTTCACATCGGCGAAGTCGAGATTGATCAGGCCTTCCTTGACGATCAGATCGGTGATGCAGCCGACACCCGCATAGAGGACCCGGTCGGCCATGGCAAAGGCGTCGGCGAACGTGGTTCTGGCGTCGGCGATCCTGAACAGATTCTGGTTGGGAATGACGATGACGGTATCGGCGCTTTCGCGCAGGCGCTCGATGCCCTCATCGGCAGCGTACATGCGGCGCCTGCCTTCGAAGACGAATGGCTTGGTGACGACGGCAACGGTCAGTATTCCGGCTGCCCGCGCTGCCTGTGCTATAACAGGCGCGGCACCAGTGCCGGTTCCGCCTCCCATGCCGGCGGTCACGAAGCACATGTGCGTTCCAGCAAGGTGATCCATGATCTCGTCGATGGATTCCACGGCCGCGGCACGGCCGACCTCGGGCAGGGACCCGGCGCCGAGACCTTCGGTGATATGAGCGCCCAACTGGATCAGCCTCGTTGCCTTCGACATGGCAAGGGCCTGGGCATCGGTGTTGGCGACGATGAATTCCGCGCCCTGCAGGCCTTCGGCGATCATGTTGTTGACGGCGTTGCCGCCGCCGCCGCCGACCCCGACGACGGTGATCTTGGGCCTCATCTCCGAGATTACCGGCCTCGTCGCGGTGTTCATTGCCGTTCTCCCTGGATACGCCGAGTGGTCGCTGGAAGCTTGTCCCGGGCGCACTGCGAAAACTCTGAACCGGGCAGTGCGAATCAGGACAGCCCCAGAATGCAGGGAATCAGAGCGCGGAGCGGGCTGCAAGTGCGCGATGTGCCTCATAGGCGACTTGCGTCTGAAAGTTCACGCAATGCGCCTTGATACAGTGCAGATCGCGGCGCGGGGCACCGCACGCTACAACTTCGGCGCGAGGCACTGCGCGACGTGGTCGGCAATCGTCAGGCAGGAGGTCAGGCCGGGGCTTTCGATGCCGAACAGGTTGACCAGGCTATCCACGCCGTGCACCGCCACGTCCTGGACGACGAAGTCGGCATTGGCCTCACCGGGACCGGACAGTTTTGGCCGGATGCCGCTGTAAGCGGGTTGCAGGCTGCCATCGGCCAGGTCCGGCCAGTATTTGCGGATCTCGCTGTAGAAGCGCTCGCCACGAGCCGGGTCGACGCGGTAGTCGAGTTGATCGGTCCATTCGACGTCCGGCCCGAAGCGGGCGACGCCATCAAGGTCGAGTGTCAGATGAACACCGAGCCCGCCGGGTTCGGGCACCGGATAGACCAATCGCGAGAACGGCGCCCGTCCGGCCACCGAAAAATAATTGCCCTTGGCATAATGGAGCTTTGGCACGAATTGCTGATTGAGCCCTTCAAGCGAACCGGCAAGTGCTGCGGCGCCAAGCCCGGCGGCATTGACGAAACGCGGAGTGGCGATCTCGAAGCGCTCGCCGCCGGCAGCGTCCACCGTCTCGAGCACGACGCGGCCTGCTTCGATGCGGCCGGAGGCGATGCGCGTGTTGAGACTAAGTGCCGCCCCGTGCTCCTCGGCGTCGCCCAACAGGGCGAGCATCAGGGCATGGCTGTCGATGATGCCGGTGGCGGGCGACAGCAGCGCCGCCGTGCACTTAAGGCTGGGCTCCAGCGTATGCGCCTCGGCTTCGCTCAAGCGCAACAGGTCGCCGGCGCCGCAAGCGCGTGCATTGGCCCGGATTGAGGCGAGCACCGGCTCCTGTTCGGCACTTGTGGCAACGATGAGCTTGCCGCAGCGCGCGTGTGGGACCGCCCGCTCCTCGCAATAGCGATAGAGTCTTTCCCGGCCGGCCACGCAGAACCGGGCTTTCAGCGATCCAACCGGATAGTGGAGGCCGGCATGGATGACCTCGGAATTGCGCGAGCTTGTCCCGGTGCCGATAGCGTTCTCGGCTTCCAGGACCAGCGTATCGATGCCGCGCTGCGCCATCTCTCGCGTGATCGCCAGGCCAACAACGCCGGCGCCGGCGACAATGCAGTCGACATGGTCCACGGTCAGGTCAAGCCGAAGTTCTGCATGCGTCCATCCATCCGCTGGCCCTGCCGAAAGCGCTTGACACTATACCGTTCGAGAAAGATGCATCAAACGGCATAACGCACGGGGACCTGCCGAGCCGGACCGGCGGCAGGATTGTTCCGCGTCAGCATCAGGAGCCGTCATGGACGCACGACCGAATTCACCCGAAGCCCGCGACATAAGCTTTCACATGCATGGCTATACGAATGCGCGCAAGCATCAGGAGTCGGGGCCGCTCGTCATCGAGAAGGGCGACGGCATCTATGTCGAGGACCTTGCCGGCAACCGCTATATCGAGGCGATGGCGGGGCTCTGGAGCGTCGCGGTCGGCTTTTCGGAGAAGCGGCTGGTCGATGCGGCAGTACGGCAAATGTCGAAGCTGCCTTACTATCACGATTTCGGCTCCAAATCGCATTCGCCGCTGATCGATCTCGCCGAGAGACTGGTGCAGATGGCGCCGGTGCCGATGAGCAAGGCGTATTTCACCAATTCCGGCTCCGAGGCCAACGATACGGCCATGAAGATGATCTGGTACCGGTCGAATGCGCTCGGCCAGCCGGCGCGCAAGAAGATCATCAGCCGCAAGAAGGGCTATCACGGCGTCACCATCGCCTCGGCAAGCCTGACCGGACTGCCCAACAACCACACTTCCTTTGACCTGCCGATTGCCAATGTGCTGTATACCTCGACGCCGCACCATTGGCGCGAGGCGCTGCCGGGTGAAAGCGAGGAGCTGTTTTCGACGCGGCTTGCCGACGAACTGGAAAAGCTGATCCTCGCCGAAGGACCGGAAACCATCGCCGCCTTTTTCGGCGAACCGATCATGGGCGCCGGCGGCGTCATCGTACCGCCGGCGGGCTACTGGGAGAAGATACAGGCGGTCCTGTCGAGATACGACATCCTGCTCATCGCCGACGAGGTGATCTGCGGCTTTGGCCGAACTGGTGAGATGTTCGGCTCGCAGACCTTCGGCATCAGGCCCGACATCATGGTGTTATCGAAACAGATCTCTTCGTCCTACCTGCCGATCTCAGCCCTGCTGATCAATGACAAGGTATTCGAGCCGATCGCCGACGAAAGCAACCGTATCGGCACCTTCGGCCACGGTTTCACCGGCGGCGGCCATCCTGTTGCGGCAGCGGTCGCGCTCGAGAACCTGAAGCTGATCGAGGAGCGCGACCTTGTCGGCAATGCGCGTGCGGTCGGCGCGCATATGCTGAAGCGGCTGCGCACGCTCGCTTCGCACCCGCTTGTCGGCGAGGTGCGCGGCATCGGCCTGATTTCGGCGGTCGAACTGGTCGGCGACAAGGCGAACAAGGCGCCGTGGGGGAAGACCAGTGAACTGGGCGGGCTCGTCAACGGCTTCATGCAGCAGAACGGCGTCATCTCGCGCAATATGGGCGATGCGCTGGCTTTCTGCCCGCCGCTGATCATCACCGAGCCGCAGGTCGACCAGGTGATCGACGCGTTTGAACGGTCGCTCGAGGCTGCCGCCAAGCAGGTCCGATCGCAGAGCTGAATAGGCAAAGTCGATTTTGAAACCTGAAAACAAAAACGCCTCGGCGACGGCTGGCAGAAGGTTACCCCCCACACCCGTTGCTGCCGTTTAGTCTCCGTGCTTTGTTTTCGCAGATGAGCCGCTGAATCCTTCCAGTTCCTCGCCGATTCCTGAAAGTGCGTTGACGATCGTCGCCTCGACGTCGCCACGCTGTTTCTGGGAAATCAAGCCAAGTCCTTTTTGTATCGCTTCACGCCAATGTTTCCCCCTGGCCCACGCTTCCGAAAACGCGACGGCGAGATCGTCCTGGCGACGGGTAGCTTCCAGTGCCTCGACCAGAAGTGCTGCCTGGCGGACATCCTTTTCCCGCTTGCCCACGCCGTTTGCGTTGTTCTGTCGGCGCGAGGCAACGATCAGCTTGTGAACCGCATATCGTCCGGGCGACGGTACCACGACAGGCACTCCCGATCGATGCAGCAGCACAGTTCTGATTGGTTCGTGGATCAGGAAATCGAGAAACCGAAGAGGCTGCGCGGATGCACCGCCCAAAGACGGCATCGAGGTTGCATGATCGGCGTAGTCATCGCTGCCCGTGTTCGGTGTAAGGAACTCGACCTTGTATCGGACTGCGTTCTCGAATTGCGTCGCGTGTCCGGGATCTGATCTGTAAGGGATTTCCCTGAAGGTTGGGTCGATCTCCCTCAAGATTTCGAGGATGGGCGGCAGGCTGTCCTCGACCGCGGCCGACACGGAATGGAATAGGGCGAAGTCTGCATCGCCCGTCTGCAACGCTGCACCGGGCAGCTTCACGCCCAGATAGCCCGCGTAGGACTGAAAGGCGACTGTGCCGACCAGGACGCCGCGTAAGCGGAAGATGCCAGCCTTCCCCAGCGCCTCGACGACATCCCCGGTGAACCTTTCGGGTTCTGTCAGCCCTGCCTCGCGCACGAGCGTGGATACCAGCTTCCTGCGGGCGCGGAGGTCGTCCTTGATCTGACGGAAGGATTCAACGCGTTTTGCAATCTCGGGATCGCTGTCAGGCCCGACATACCGTCGCGTCTTCGTCGGCTGCGTTTCCTCGAAATACCAGTATACCTTGCCCTTGACGGGCACCTTGACGAGATTGCCCGTCGTAGGGAAATCCGTTTCGAAGACTGCGTCCAAGGATCGCTGGACGAGTTCCGCATACATCGTGCGGTAAACGAGGTCGACCGTCTTCATGTCAGGCGGCTCCGGTTATAAGAAAAATGCGGTTCTCTTATAGCGGCATGACCTCAAGGGACGCAAGCGGGAGTTATAAGAAAATCGCGAAAACCTATAACACCGCAGGAGAGGGTCAGGAATCCTTGTTGCCGGCGTGCAGCCAAATCAGAATGGGTTTTGCTCATTCAGATAAACAAAGCCATCACGAAAACGCTGCTTGGATGTGGCGCTCGACCTCACCGCGTCCGCGAACGGCCCGAGCCTGTCATAGGCGTTTGTGGTCGACGCGCTATTTGGCGGCCGCATCCGGTACGACCACCAGCTTGCCGACGAAATCCTTGCCGATGAAATCCGCCTGTGCACGGTGGAAATCGGAGAGCCGGTAGACGCCGCCGACCAGCGGCCGGATTTTCTTGTCCTCGATGTAACGCACGATGCGGCGGAAATCCGCCCGCGTGCCTTGGCTCGAGCCATGCAGTTGGAGCTGTTTCAGGTACATGGTGCGCAGGTCGAGCTGGACGACCGGGCCGGCGATCGCGCCGGCCGTGGTGTAGCGGCCTTCGGGCCTCAAGATGCGCAAGAGGTCATTGAAGATGGCGCCGCCGACCAGATCGGCGACCACGTCGATTGGCCGCCCGCCGGTCGCCGCGCTGACGGCGGCCGGCAGATCGGCAACGCCACGGGTGATCACCGCCTCGGCGCCGATCTCACGCACGGCCTGTTCCTTGCCCTTGCCGGCAACCGCATAGGGAATGGCGCCGCGCGCCCGCGCCAGCTGCACGATGCCGGAGCCGACGCCGCCAGAGGCGCCGGTGACAAGCACACGCTCGCCGGCTTTCAATGCGGCGCGTTCCAACATCTGCTCGCCGGTGAGATAGGCGCAGCAGAAAGTGGCAAGCTCGACATCGCTGAGATCGGTATCGACGACATGGGCATTCTCTGCCGGCACCGCCTGATATTCGGCATAGCCGCCGTCGCGGCCGTGGCCCATATAGTCGATGTCGGCGAGTGAATCGTCGTCGCGATTGTAGATGGAGAAATCGACCATCACCCGCTCGCCGATGCGGGTCGGCGAGACGCCGTCGCCGACGGCAATGATGTTGCCGACCGTGTCGGTGCCCTGGATGCGCGGGAAGCTCAGCGTATTGCCCCGACGACGCCAGGTCGACACAGCGGCGGCATCCTCCTCCGTTCCATAGGCGCCCTGGCGCACCCAGACGTCGGTGTTGTTCATGCCGCAAGCGGTGACCTTGACCAGCACCTCGCCCCGGGCGGGCGAGGGCACTTTCACGTCGGTGCGGTAGACGAGCTTTTCCGGTCCGCCGTGCCCGATCAGTTGCACGGCGGCCATGGTGGCGGGGAGGGTCTTGGTCATGGCATTCATGTCGGCTCTTCAGATATTTGCAAACACGCTCTTCACCGCGTCGGCCGTCCTCGACACGACGATATCGGCCTCTTGCCGCGTCAGGCAGAGCGGCGGCGCGAAACCGAGAATGTCGCCCTGCGGCATGGCCCGGCCGATGACGCCGCTTGCCGCAAGGGTGGTCGCGACCTGCGGCCCGATTTTATGCGAGGCGTCGAAGAATACGCGATCGTTCTTGTCGGCGACGAACTCGATCGCCGCCAGCATGCCGTCGCCGCGCACCTCGCCGACGTTTTTGTGGCCGCCGACGGCTTTCGTCAGCTCGGCGCGGAAATAGGCGCCGGTCTCGCCGGCGTTCCGCACCAGGTCCATCTCGTCGATCAGTTCCAGGTTGGCGACGCCGGCGGCGACGCAGATCGGATGCGCCGAATAGGTCCAGCCATGACCGAGCGAGCCGAGCTTGTCTGAACCCTGCACCAGCACCTGCCAGACCTTGTCTGACACGATGACGCCTGACAGCGGCGCATAGGCCGAGGTCAGGCCCTTGGCGATCGTGATCAGGTCGGGCTTGATGCCGTAGTGGTCGGAGCCGAACATGGTGCCCAGCCGGCCGAAGCCGGTGACGACCTCGTCGGCAACCAGAAGCACGTCGTATTTCTTCAGCACCGCCTGGATCTTCTCCCAGTAGCCGGCCGGCGGCGGCACGATGCCGCCGGTGCCGAGGATAGGCTCACCGATGAACGCGGCGACCGTCTCCGGCCCTTCGGCGAGAATCATCTCCTCGAGCTTGTCGGCACAGTGTTGCGAAAACTGCTCCTCGCTCAGCGAGCGGTCGGCACGGCGGAAGTAGTAGGGCGCCTCGGTGTGCAGGACCGGCGCACGCGGCAGGTCGAAGGCGTTGTGGAACAGGTCGAGGCCGGTCAGCGATCCGGTCATGATGCCGGAGCCGTGATAACCGCGCCAGCGCGAGATGATTTTCTTCTTCTCCGGCCGGCCGAGCACGTTGTTGTAGTACCAGATCAGCTTGATGTTGGTTTCGTTGGCGTCGGAACCGGAGAGCCCGAAATAGACCCTCGACATGCCCTGCGGCGCGCGGTCGATGATCATCTTGGAAAGCGTGATCGACGCCTCGGTGCCGTGCCCGACATAGGCGTGATAATAGGCGAGGTTCTTGGCCTGTGCGGCGATGGCGTCGGCGATCTTCTGACGGCCATAGCCGACATTGACGCAGTAGAGGCCGGCGAAAGCATCGATGCTCTTGCGACCGTTATTGTCCCAGATGGTGACGCCTTCGCCGCCGGCGATGATGCGGGTCGGCGATTCACCCCGTGCATGCGTGCCCATATGGGTCGAGGGATGGAAGAAGTGATCGCGGTCCCAGGCGGCGAGTTCGTTTGACTGGTCGAGCATCTTTTTACTCCTGAGGAAAAGTGTCGGGCGCGGTTCTAGGCCACGTCCAGGCAGAGATATTTGAGATCGGTAAAGGCTTCGAGCCCGTGACGCGAGCCCTCCCGGCCGATGCCGGACTGCTTGACGCCGCCGAACGGGATCGGCGCGCCGGTGATCCTGACGCGATTGATGGCGACCATGCCATAGTCGAGCGCGCGGCCCATGCGCAATTGCCGGCCGCCGTTTTCAGTGACGACATAGGCGACCAGGCCGTACTCGGTGGCATTGGCGCGGGCGGCGACTTCCTCTTCGCTGTCGAAGGGCGTCACGGCCGCAACCGGACCGAAGGTCTCCTCGCGCATGATCAGGGCGTCGTCGTCAACATCGGCCAGCAGCGTCGGCTGGTAGAACAGCGGCCCGGCAGGATGGCGCTTGCCGCCGGTCAGGCAACGCGCGCCTTTGGCGAGCGCATCGGCCACCTGCTCCTCGACCTTCTTGACGGCGCGTTCGTGCATCAAGGGTCCGATTTCGGTGTCCTCAGCGAGGCCATTGCCGGTCCGCAATGCCTCGACGCGTTTGGCGAAAGCAGCGCAGAACCGATCGTAGAGCGGACGCTGGACATAGATGCGGTTGGCGGCGAGGCAGTCCTGGCCGGAGGTGGCAAATTTGGCGTCGACGGCTATTCTCACCGCCTTGTCGAGATCGGCGTCGGCAAAGACGATCAGCGGCGCATGCCCGCCAAGTTCCATCACCAGACGCTTCATCGTCGGCGCACTTTGCGCGGCAATCAGCCTGCCGATCTCGGTCGAGCCGGTGAAGCTCATGGCGCGAACGCGCGGGTCTTCGCACATCCGCCCGACGATGGTCGAAGCCCTGCCGGTGAGGACGTTGAACACGCCAGCCGGCAGGCCGGCACGTTCGCCAAGCTCGGCCAGCGCCAGTGCCGACAGCGGCGTTTCCGAGGAAGGATGCGCGACGATGGTGCAGCCGGCGGCAAGGGCGGCAGCCGCCTTGCGGGTCAGCATGGCCGCTGGAAAATTCCACGGCGTGACGACGCCGATGACACCGAGCGGTTCGCGTCGCACCACCATCTCGGCATTTGGCAAATGGCTGGTGACGCTTTCGGCGTTGAGACGTTTGGCCTCCTCGGCATACCACTCGACAAAAGAGGCTGCGTAGTCGATCTCGCCGCGCGATTCCTTCAGCGGCTTGCCTTGTTCGAGCGTCATCAGCAGGGCCAGGTCATTTTTGGCGGCGACGATCAGATCGAACCATTTTCGCAAGATTTTCGACCGTTCCTGCGGCAGCAATGCGCGCCAGGCAGGAAAGGCGCGCGATGCCGCATCGATCGCCAATGTCGTCTGCCGGGCATCGAGCGCGGCAACGAAAGCGACGGTGGATCCGGTGGCCGGATCGGTCACCTCGAAACTCTCCGCGGTCTCGCTCGCCGTCCAGTGGCCAGCGACATAGGCGAGTTCGCGCAGCAGCCGTCGGTCGGCGAGGCGGTCAAGTGCTTCATGGCGCTGCGAGCGGGCAAAATGTGCGGACATCATCGGGCTCCCGGTTCGGGTGATGCCGCAAGACTATCTCTGCCGCGCAAACAGAGAGGCTGTTTGCGTGCCTGCACGTAGAGAGATTGTCTCTATTGCACCGAGCGCGCAGACGATCTCTCCGGTATCAGGAAGATGCCGGCAACAGGTCCGCCACCGGCAGCACACTCTCCTCCTTCACCGTCTTGGTGACGATATAGGTGAAATAGCGGTCGATGCCGATCTCGCGTTCGAGCAGAGTGTCGACCAGCCGCTGATAGGCGTCGATGTCGCGCGCCATCACCTTCAGCAGGTAATCGACGCCGCCGCCGACAGACCAGCAGGCGACGATCTCGGGAATGTCGCGGATGACGCGCTCGAAACGGTCGAAATCGGCCTGGCGGTGGCTGGCAAGCGTCACCTCCATCAGCACGGTAGCGACCGGCGAGATGGCGCGCATGGCGATCCTGGCATGGTAGCCCGAGACGATGCCGGCCTTTTCCAGCTTGCGCAGCCGCATCCAGCACGGCGTCGGCGACAGGCCGACTTTTTCGGCCAGCGCCAGCTTGGTGATGCGCCCGTCGCGCTGGATGGCGTCGAGTATTTTCAGATCGATCGGATCGAGTTTCGCTGCAGCCATGATCGCCCACTTCCGGTGCCGGACACCATGACGGCGCATTATTTCGATTGTCAATTGCACTGATTTCGATCTCTAATAAGTCATGACATTTTGGCGACCAGATCCCGCTCTTATCCGGCGGCCGGCCTATCAATCGCTGGCCGACCAGTTCGCGCGCGCCATTCATGACGGGCGCCTGGCCAATGGCGCGCGCTTGCCGACGCACCGGCAACTGGCCGACGATCTGCAACTTTCCGTGCAGACGGTCAGCCGCGCCTACGAGGAGCTGATCCGCCGCGGGCTGGTTTCCGGCGAGGTCGGCCGCGGCAGCTTCGTGCAGACGCAGCGCCGCGAGCCGGAGCCGCCCTATCTGCCGGAGCGGCTGGGCGAGGTCATCGACCTCTCCATCCTGAAGCCGGTCTGCGAACCGATGCATCTGGAGCGGCTGAGGCAGGCACTGGGCTGGCTCGCCGAAAACCTGCCGTCGAGCTCGGCGCTGTCGTTCAGGCCGAACATGGTGTTCCCACGCCACCGTGCGGTGGGTGTCGAGTGGCTGCGGCTCTGCGGCCTCGACGCGTCGCCGCAGAACATCAGCCTGACCAACGGCGCCACCGCCGGTATGACGGTAGCGCTGATGAGCGTAGCGCCGCCCGGTTCGACCGTCGCCACCGAGGCGATCGGCCACCACACGCTGATCCCGCTGGCGCGTTATCTCGGCTTCAACCTCGAGGGTTTGCCGATCGACGACAATGGGCTGATCCCGGAAGTGCTCGACGAGGCCTGCCGGCTGTCCGACATCCGCGCCGTGTTCGTGCAGCCCTCGGTGATCAACCCGACGGCAACGCTGATGGATGCCGCCCGGCGCGAGCAGATCGCTGCGGTGGCGCGCAGGCACGACATCGCCATTATCGAAAACGACGTGCTCGGCCCGCTGGTCGAGGACCGTCCGCCGCCGGTCGCGGCGTTTGCCCCCGAGCGCACGCTCTACGTCACCTCCTTTACCAAGATCGTGGTGCCGGGCCTGCGCATCGGCTATCTCGCGGCGCCCGATCGTTATGTCGCCGCGGTCGCCAATCGCCATCTCGTCTCGAACTGGATGGCGACGCCATTGGTGGCCGAGATCGCCACCAAATGGGTGACCGACGGCACCGCGATGGAACTCGTGCGATGGCAGCGCCTGGCTTTGCGGCGGCGTCTGGACATAGCCGCCGAGGTGCTTGCCGGAGTGGATTATCGGGCTCATCGCGACGGGCTGCATGTCTGGCTGCGGCTGCCCGAGGATCGCGGCGAGGAAAGCTTTGTGTCCCAGGCGCGCCTGCAGGGCGTGGCGATTGCGCCCGGTACGTCGTTTCGCATTTCGCAGATGCCTTGGCATCCCGCCGTACGGATTTCGCTGGGCTCGACCACGGAGGGGGAACTGCGTGCCGGTCTCGGCGTTGTCACCAAGCTTCTGCTCGGCGATCCCGAGCATCTCCTGCTTGCCATCTAGGCAACAAATGGCGGGGAATTGTGCGGAGTTCGGAATATTGTCATGATATTATTTTCTTGATTGACATGATTTGCCGCGATCCGCATCGTTAAAGGCATAGCTTCTCCAGCACGGGAAATTCATTGTCGGCGCCCATCATCAAGATCGACGGCATTTCGAAAAGCTTCGGCACCTTCAAGGTGCTGGACGGCCTCTCGATGCAAGTCATGCCCGGCGAGAAGCTGGCACTGATCGGCCCGTCGGGTTCGGGCAAGACGACGATCCTGCGCATCCTGATGACGCTAGAGCGTATCGACAGCGGCCACATCCAAGTCGACGGCGAACAGCTGTACCACATGGAGCGCAACGGCCGGCTGCTGACGGCCGATGAACGGCATTTGGCAAAGATGCGCCAGAAGATCGGCATGGTCTTCCAACTGTTCAATCTGTTTCCGCACAAATGCGTCATCGACAATGTGACGCTGGCACCGATGCTGACCAAAGGCGTGCCGCGGGCCGCCGCCGAAAAGCGGGCGATGGAACTGCTCGACATGGTCGGCATGGTCGAGAAGGCCAAAGCGATGCCGGCGCAGCTTTCAGGCGGCCAGAAGCAGCGCGTCGCGATTGCGCGGGCGCTGGCGCTGTCGCCGAAAATCATGCTGTTCGACGAGGTCACCTCGGCGCTCGACCCTGAGCTCGTCGACGAGGTGCTCAACGTCATGCGCAAGCTCGCCGCCGAGACCGACATGACCATGCTGCTGGTCACCCACGAGATGGGTTTCGCCCATGACTTCGCCGACCGGGTGCTGTTCTTCGATCGCGGCAGAATAGTCGAGGAGGGCAAGCCCGACGAGATTTTCCGCCATCCCAAACAGGAGCGCACGCAAGGTTTCCTGAAGAAGATCATTGCGGCCGGACATCGGGTCTGACTGCCATGCGAGGCGGCAACGCCTCAAGCAAGCCAAGAAGACAGACAAACAAGGAGTTGGGAACAATGAAGAAATTTGCCATTTTGGCCGGCGTCGCCGGTATTGCGCTGACGGCGGTGCTGGCCGCCTCGACGGCCGGCTCGGCCGACGACAGCAAGCTCGAAGAGCTCAAGGCGCAAGGCTTTGCCCGCGTCGCCATCGCCAACGAGCCGCCCTATACGGCGGTCGCTGCCGACGGCAAGGTTTCGGGTGCGGCGCCTGACGTTGCCCGTGAAATCTTCAAACGCCTTGGCGTCAACGATATCGTCGCCTCGATCTCGGAATATGGCGCCATGATCCCCGGCTTGCAGGCCGGCCGTTTCGACGTCGTCACCGCCGGATTGTTCATGAAGCCGGAACGTTGTGCTGCGGTCGCCTATTCGGAACCGGTGCTGTGCGACGCCGAGGCGATGCTGGTGAAGAAGGGCAACCCGAAGGGCTTCAAGAGCTACGAGGACGTCGCGAAGGACGCGAGCGCCACGATCGGCGCGCCGGGTGGCGGCACTGAAGAGAAGCTGGCGCTCACCGCAGGTGTGCCGCGCGAGCGCGTCATCGTCGTGCCGGACGGCCAGAGCGGCCTGAAGATGCTGCAGGACGGCCGCATCGATGCTTATTCGCTGCCCGTGCTGTCGATCAACGACCTGGTCAAGAAAGCCAATGATCCGAACCTCGAAGTCATCGCGCCGGTGGTCGGTGCGCCGGTCTATTGCGACGGCGCGGCCTTCAAGAAGGGCGACGAAGCGCTGCGCGACGCCTATGATGTCGAGCTGGCGAAACTGAAGAAGTCCGGCGAGTTCGCCAAGATCATCGAGCCTTACGGCTTCTCGGCGGCGGCGGCAATGTCGACGAGCCGCGACAAGCTCTGCTCGGCGAAGTAAAAAGTGCCGCTCACCCTAGCTTCTCCCCGTCAAAAATGGGGAGAGGGGGGCGCCAACGCTGGAGCTTCACCTTTCTCCCCGTCCCTATAACGGGGAGAAGGTGCCGGCAGGCGGATGAGGGGCGGCGCCGGCGTTCTGTAATGATCACCAAGCGAGGAAACGCTTAGCCCTAATGACCCAATGGTCCGGCTATTTCGGCCTGATATTGCAAGGAGCGCTTGTCACCATCGAGCTGACGCTGATGGGGTCGGTGCTGGCCTTGATCATGGCTTTTCTCGCCGGGCTGGGGCGGCTGTCGCGGTTTTTCGTGCTGCGGGCGCTGGCCACCGCCTATATCGAGTTCTTCCGCGGCACCTCGATTTTTGTGCAGCTGTTCTGGGCCTATTTCGTGCTGCCCATTGCCGGCATTTCGCTGACGCCGCTGCAGGCCGGGGTGCTGGCGCTGGGCCTCAATGTCGGCGCCTATGCGGCGGAAGTGGTGCGTGGCGCCATCAAGTCTATCGGCCGCGAACAATATGAGGCCTGTACCGCCCTCAATCTCGGCCGCTGGCAAGCCATGCGCCATATCATCCTGCCGCAGGCGCTTCTGGTGATGCTGCCGACCTTCGGCAACAACGCCATTGAATTGCTCAAGGCCACCGCCGTCGTTTCGCTGATCTCGCTCGCCGACCTGACCTTCCAGGCACAGGTGGTGCGCTCGCAGACCGGCAATACTCTGGTGCCGTTCAGCACCATCCTCGTCATCTATTTCGTCCTGGCGCTGCTCATCTCCTGGGGCGTGCGGTCGCTGGAACGCCGCATGGCTCGTGGCCTCGACGGGGTGCGCGTATGATGGATCGGGCCTGATAATGGAATGGGATTGGGATTTTGTCCGGCAGATCCTGCCGACGCTGATCGAGGGGGTGAAGATCACCATCCTGGCGACGCTGCTCGGCTCGGTACTGGCGGCGATCGTCGGGCTGGGCATCGCGTTGGCGCGCCGGTCGCCGAACAGGGCTCTGTCGCGCACCGTCGGTTTCCTTGCCGAGTTCATCCGTGGCACACCGCTGTTGGTGCAGCTCTATTTCATCTTCTACGTGCTGCCGGATTTTGGCGTCCTGTTGCCGCCGCTGGTCGCGGGCGTCATCGGTCTCGGGCTGCATTACGGCACTTACACGGCCGAGGTCTACCGCGCCGGCATAGACAATGTGCCCCGCGGCCAGTGGGAAGCGGCCAAGGCCTGCAATCTAAACGCCACCCAGACCTGGACGCACATCATCATTCCGCAGGCAATTCCGCCGATGATCCCGGCGCTTGCCAATTATTTCATCGCCATGTTCAAAGAGACGCCGCTGCTGTCGGCGATCACCGTGCTCGAACTGATGAACCAGGCCAAGAGCGTCGCCAATACCTATTATCGGTATATCGAACCGATCACCTTGGTCGGCGCCTTCTTCCTCGCCATCAGCCTGTTCTCGGTGGTGCTGCTGCGCTGGCTGGAACACCGTTATGGGCGGATCGAACGATGATTGCTGCACCCGAAATCCGCCTGCATTCGGCCCGGCCGGCGCTCGACGCGCGTCCGCTGGAAAAGCGGGTAGGCCTGATCATCCTTGCCACCGACCACACGAGCGAACCGGATTTTCGCCGCATGGTGGCAAGCGATCGTATCGGCGTCTATGTCGCGCGTATTCCCTACGCCAACCCGACGACGCCGGAGAATTTGCGCAAGATGCAGCCGTCACTGACGGCGGGCGCAGCCCTGATCCTTCCTGACGAGCCGCTCGACGCGATCTGCTATTCCTGCACCTCAGCTTCCGTCGTGATCGGCGATGCCGAAATCGAGGCGGCGGTGCAGGCCGCCAAGCCCGGCGTGCCGGTGGTCACGCCGCCGATGGCCGGGGTGCGCGGCCTGAAGGCGCTGGGCGCCAGGACGATCAGCATCCTCACTCCCTATACGATCGAGACCAGCCGGCCGATGGCGGCCTTTTTCACCGAGCATGGCTTCGAGATCGCCAGCTTCACTTGCCTCGGCTTCGAGGATGATCGCGAGATGGCGCGGATTGCGCCGAAATCCTTGGTCGATCTGGCTCGCGAGGCGACGGCCGAACACTCGGACGCGCTGTTTGTCTCCTGCACGGCACTGCGGTCCGCGGCGGCAGTTGTCGGTATGGAAGAAGCCATCGGCCGTCCTGTCGTCACCAGCAATCAGGCGACGGCCTGGAATTGCCTGCGGCTTTGCGACGACGACGAGCCGCGCCCTGAATTCGGCCGTCTGATGACGCTGCCGCTGAACTGATTGCAGAGCCATGACCACGTCCAGGATAAGCCTGTCCGAAATCCACGCCGCGCGCGAGCGCATCGCAGGCAAGGTCGAGCGTACGCCGACCGTTCCTTCCCGGAGTCTTTCCCAGCACTTGGACGCTCCTGTTTATCTCAAGCTCGAACACCGGCAGACCACCGGCGCCTTCAAGCTGCGTGGTGCCTCGAACGCTATCGCTTCGCTGACAGCAGAGGAGAAGGCGCGCGGCGTCGTCGCGGCCTCGACCGGCAACCACGGCCGGGCACTTGCCTATGCTGCTCAATCGCAAGGCATCCACGCGACGATCTGCATGTCGCGGCTGGTGCCGCAGAACAAGCTCGACGAGATCCGCCGGCTCGGCGCCGGGATCCGCATCGTCGGCAACAGCCAGGACGATGCGCAGCGGGAGGTCGAACGGGCGGTCGCGGAAGAGGGGCTGATCATGCTGCCGCCCTTCGACCATCCTGCCATTGTCGCCGGGCAAGGCACGCTCGGGCTGGAGATCATCGAACAGGTTCCTGATGCCGCCCTTGTGCTGGTGCCGCTTTCTGGCGGTGGGCTGGCGGCTGGCGTTGCCGCTGCCGTCAAGGGCGTCAGCCCGGCGACAAAGGTGGTGGGCGTTTCAATGGCGCGCGGTGCGGCGATGAAGGCGAGCCTCGACGCCGGACATCCGGTTTTGGTCGAAGAACTGCCGACGCTGGCGGATTCACTCGGCGGCGGCATCGGCCTCGACAACCGGCTGACCTTCTCGATGTGCCGCGACCTGCTCGACGATGTGATCCTGCTCAGCGAGGACGAGATCGCCGCCGGCATCCGCCATGCCTATGAGCAGGAGCGCGAGATCGTCGAAGGCGCCGGCGCGGTCGGCATCGCGGCCGTGCTTGCCGGCAAGGTCAAAGCGAATGGCCCGACGGTGCTCGTGCTGTCCGGCCGCAACATCGATATGACACTGCACCGCAAGATCATCTGCGGCGAAGCAATTGCGGAGAGCGCAGCATGAGCCGGATGACGATCCTCACCGAAGCTGAATTGCGCAAGATCGTGGAGCTTGATCTCGATGCCGTTGCCTGCGTCGAGAACGCGTTTCGCGCGCTCGCCACCTTGCCGGTGGCGATGCCGCCAATCCTTCGGCTCGACATTCCCGAGCATCGCGGCGAGGTCGACGTCAAGACCGCCTATGTACCGGGCATCGACGGTTTTGCGATCAAGATCAGCCCCGGCTTTTTCGACAATCCGAAGCTCGGCTTGCCCAGCGTCAACGGCATGGTGGTGCTGCTGTCGGCGAAAACCGGTCTGGTCGAGGCGCTGCTGCTCGACAATGGCTATCTCACCGACATCCGCACGGCGGCGGCCGGCGCGGTTGCCGCCAAACATCTGTCGCGGCCGGGTTCCTCCGTTGCCGCGATCTTCGGCGCCGGTGTTCAGGCCGGACTGCAGCTCGAGGCGCTGATGCTGGTGCGGCCGATCACCAAAGCCCGCATCTGGGCAAGGGATGCCGCCAAGGCCGAAGCCGCGGCCGACGCATTGTCCGAAAGACTGGGCATCGCCGTTCACGCCGAGCCCGACGCGGCAAAGGCTGCGGCCGATGCCGACATCATCGTCACCACGACGCCGTCGACCGAGCCGCTGATCAAGGCCGGCTTCGTCTCCGCCGGCCAGCATATCACTGCCATGGGCTCGGATGCCGAGCACAAGAACGAGATCGCGCCGGCGATCCTGCGCATGGCCGATCTCTACGTCGCCGATAGCGCCAAACAGACGCGCCGGCTGGGCGAACTGCACCATGCTATCGCGGCGGGCGTGATGGCGTCCGATGCCGAAATCACCGAGCTTGGCCACATCATCGCCGGCGAAAGGCATGGCCGGCGCTCGGACAGCGACATCACCATTGCCGACCTGACCGGCACCGGCGTGCAGGACACGGCGATCGCCACGCTCGCCCGCGACCGTGCGCGTGCAGCCAAGACCGGTACGATTTTCGAAAGCTGATGCTGGCCGCAAGGCCCAACAAACGAGGACCAAGAACAATGCAGCCCAATTTGAAATTCTCGCGCGGCGAATATGCGGAGCGCCTCGCCAAGACGCGGAAGGCGATGGAGGCCAAGGGCGTCGATCTGCTCGTCGTCAGCGATCCGTCCAACATGGCGTGGCTGACCGGCTACGACGGCTGGTCGTTCTACGTGCACCAGGCTGTCATCGTGCCGCCGTCGGGTGAGCCGGTGTGGTACGGGCGCGGCCAGGACGCCAACGGCGCCAAGCGCACCGCCTATCTCGCGCACGACAACATCATCGGCTATGCCGACCACTATGTGCAGTCGACCGAGCGCCATCCGATGGATTTTCTGTCCAGCGTGCTCTCCGATCGCGGCTGGGGCAAGCTCAGCATCGGCGTCGAGATGGACAATTACTGGTTCTCGGCCGCTGCCTTCGCAGCGCTGCAGAAACACTTACCCTATGCCCGCTTCGTCGACGCCACGGCACTGGTCAACTGGCAGCGCGCGGTGAAGAGCCCGACCGAAATCGACTACATGCGCAAGGCCGCCCGCATCGTGGAAGCGATGCACCAGCGCATCGTCGACAAGATCGAGGTCGGCATGCGCAAATGCGACCTGGTCGCCGAGATCTACGATGCCGGCACGCGCGGCGTCGACGGCATCGGCGGCGACTATCCGGCGATCGTGCCGCTGCTGCCGTCGGGCGCCGACGCATCGGCGCCGCATCTGACCTGGGACGACCGGCCGATGAAATCGGGCGAGGGCACCTTCTTCGAGATCGCCGGCTGCTACAACCGCTACCATTGTCCGCTTTCCCGGACTGTGTTCCTTGGTAAACCGACGCAGGAATTCCTCGATGCCGAAAAGGCGACGCTGGAAGGCATGGAGGCGGGACTTGCCGCCGCCAAGCCCGGCAACACGTGCGAGGACATCGCCAACGCCTTCTTCGCGGTGCTGAAGCGGTACGGCATCGTCAAGGACAACCGCACCGGGTACCCGATCGGGCTTTCCTATCCGCCTGACTGGGGCGAGCGCACGATGAGCCTGCGTCCAGGCGACCGCACCGAGTTGAAGCCCGGTATGACCTTCCATTTCATGACCGGCTTGTGGCTTGAGACGATGGGGCTGGAAATCACCGAATCCATCCTGATCACCGAGACGGGCGTCGAGTGCCTGGCGAATGTGCCGCGCAAACTGGTGGTGAAGAATTGAGCCCGATGTCCAGCCTTCGCCCGTCACCGATCACGCCGACCGTCGATTTCGAGCGCGACGGCGTGCAGCACGGTTTCCTGCGCCTGCCTTACAGCCGCGACGATTCCGCCTGGGGATCGGTGATGATCCCGATCTGCGTCATCCGCAACGGCAAGGGGCCGAGCGCATTGCTCACCGGCGGCAATCATGGCGACGAGTACGAGGGGCCGCTGGCGCTCTATGACCTCGCCCGTACGCTCGACCCGAAGCAAGTCAGCGGCACGATCATCATCGTGCCGGCGATGAACTATCCGGCGTTCCGCGCCGGCACACGCACCTCGCCGATCGACAAGGGCAATCTCAACCGCAGCTTTCCCGGCCGGCCCGACGGCACGGTGACCGAGAAGATCGCCGATTATTTCCAGCGCGAGCTTCTGCCCCGTACAGACATCGCGCTCGACTTCCACTCCGGCGGCAAGACGCTCGACTTCGTGCCGTTCTGCGCCGCCCACATCCGGCCCGACAAGGTGCTGGAAGCGAAGGGTTTCGCCGCGGTTGAAGCCTTCTCCGCACCATGGTCGATGAAAATGCTGGAGATCGACGCGGTCGGTATGTTCGACACTGCCGCCGAAGAGATGGGCAAGCTGTTCATCACCACAGAGCTTGGCGGCGGCGGGACTTCGCGCGCGGAAACGGTGCGGATCGCGCGTCGCGGCGTGCTCAATGTGCTGCGCCATGCCGGCATTGTCGCCGGCGCGGTCGAGATGCAGCCGACCCGCTGGCTCGACATGCCGTCCGGCGATTGCTTCTCGTTCGCCGAGGACGACGGGATGATCGAAACGATGATCGATCTCGGCGAGGCGGTGGCAGAGAACCAGGTGCTGGCACGTATCCATTCTATAGGCCGCACCGGCGGCGCTCCGCGGGAGATCCGGGCCAAAATGTCCGGTCTGTTGGCGGCGCGGCATTTTCCGGGGCTGGTCAAGGCCGGCGACTGCGCTGCCGTGGTCGCCGTGCTGGTCGATTGACGGTTAGGAAGCCGATGTCGGGAACGGTTCGGTCCTGCCTTTGGGGCGATCGCCGATGGCAAAGACGGCGCTCGCCTCGCTGACGATCGAGACATGATCCTTGGCGGCTGTTCCGGCCGCCGCACTGTCGCCGCGCATGATTGCTGTCACGATGGCGTCATGCTCCTGCCATGACTGGGCCAGCCGGCCGGGCAGCATGAATTGCGCGCGCCGGAACGGCGCCAGCCGGCCGCGGGTCATGACGGTCAGTTCATAAATGTGCTTGCTGTGGGCGCCGCGATAGAGCCGGGTGTGGAATTCGGTGTTGAAAAGCTCATACTCTTCTTCAGCACCGAGCTGCACCAAGCGCGCCGAGGCCTGGTGCTCGGCCTCCAGCGTGCGGCGCTCACCAGCGGTCATGCGCTCGGCCGAGAACCGCGCGCAGATCGCTTCAAGCTCGGCCATGCTTTCGAACATCGAGGCGAGGTGCTCCTGCGTCACCACGGCGACGGTGGCGCCGCGGTTCGGCCGCCTTTCGACCAGCCCCATGGCGCTGAGCCGGCTGAGCGCTTCCCTGATCGGCGTGCGTGAGACGTCGAAGCGGGCGGCGAGCGAGGCCTCGTCGAGCTTTTCGCCCGGGCGCAGGAAACCGGTGACGATCCGGTCGCTGATCGCCCTCACCATCTGATCGACGGTCGTGCCCGACCTGATCAAATTGCGCTTTCCCGACACGTCTCCTCCGTCCAGTCTTTTCGCTAGAGCCGTAAGCCACTCACCGGCTTCGATTCCTCCGCACCTCTGTATGCCTATGTTTTAGCCTTCATGTCAAATTGGCGATTTTGGGGGCAAAAAGTGTATGCAATTGCTACGGCTTTGTGCAGTCCACATCGGCACACTCATTGATATTGCTGAATAAATCTCATTTCTGAAACTGGCATGCTGATTGCATACACTTCTTTCATTGAGGTGTTAACCGGCCCCAAAGGCCCCACAGAGGGAGCATTCAATGTCCGAGAGATTCATGCTTAGCCGCCGCGACCTGCTCAAGACCTCCGCCGCCGGAGCGGCGCTCGGCCTTGCGTCCGCATCGTTTCCGATCAGCAGGGCCTTCGCCGCGACGGCCACCGTCGGCTTCATCTATGTCGGGCCAAAGGACGATTACGGATACAACCAGGCGCATGCCGAAGGCGCCGCCACGCTGAAGGGGATCGAAGGCATTTCCGTCGTCGAGGAGGAGAACGTGCCGGAGACGGTCGACGTGCAGAAGACGATGGAATCGATGATCAATCTCGACGGTGCGTCGCTGATCTTCCCGACCTCGTTCGGCTATTTCGATCCGCACATGCTCGCCATGTGCGCGAAATTCCCCGACGTGCAGTTCCGCCATTGTGGTGGCATGTGGAACAAGGACAAGCATCCGATGAATGCCGGTTCCTATTTCGGCTATATCGGCATGGGCCAGTATCTGAACGGCGTCGTCGCCGGTCACACCAGCAAAACCAAGAAGCTCGGCTTCGTCGCGGCAAAGCCGATCCCGCAGGTGCTGCTCAACATCAATTCCTTCCTGCTCGGCGCGCGCTCGGTCGACCCGACCATCACCTGCCAGGTGATCTTCACCGGCGAGTGGTCGCTAGCGGTCAAGGAGGCCGAGGCCACCAATGCGCTGGTCGACCAGGGTGCCGACGTCATCACCTGCCATGTCGATAGCCCCAAGGTGGTGGTCGAGACGGCGGCCGGGCGTGGCGCCTTCGTCTGCGGCTATCATGCCAACCAGAGCCCGCTGGCGCCGGAAAAATACCTGACCGGCGCGGAATGGAACTGGGCCAAGGTCTACAAGATGTTCGTCGACGATCTGGTGGCCGGCACGCCGCTGCCCAATTTCACGCGCGGTGGCCTGGCCGACGGCTTCGTCAAGATGAGCCCGCTCGGCCCCGCTGTCGGCGAGGCCGCCCGCAAGCAGTTCGACGGCACGCTGGCCGAAATGATGAAAGGCGGCTTTTCCGTCATCAAGGGTCCGCTGAAGAGCAACAAGGGCGTCGTCGTCGCGACCGAAGGCCAGGCCTTCGCCGAGACCGCGCTCGAACTCGAAAGCATGGACTACCTGGTCGAGGGCGTCGTCGGTTCGACCGCCTGAACCGGATCGGAGACGGGGCCATGGCAGACACTGTCAGCACTGCGGGCGCACCGGCGCTGTTTGGCGCCAGGAATTATCCGGCGGCGCTCGAATGGGCGGCGCGGCGGGCGGAAGCCTTCGTCATACCGCTCGCGGCGCTGATCGTCGGCATGGCGCTGTTCAGCGTGTTCATCGCGCTGGTCGGCAAATCGCCGGTGCAACTCTACGAGACGATGTGGCGCGGCGGCTTCGGCTCGTGGTTCTCGATCCAGAACTCGCTGTCGCGGGCAGCACCGCTTTTATTGGCAGCGCTCTGCGTGGCGCTGCCGGCCCGGCTCGGCCTCGTCGTCATCGGCGGCGAAGGCGCGATCGTGCTGGGCGGCGTTGCCGCCGCCGCCATCGGCGTCGCGGCGAATGGCGCGCCGGCTTTTCTGGTCATCCTACTGATGGGCGTGGCGGGCGCGGTCGCCGGCGGCATCTGGATCGGTGCCGTCGGCGCACTCCGCCACTACCGCGCCGTCAACGAAACCATCTCCAGCCTGCTGATGGCCTATATCGCCATCGCGCTGATGAACCATCTGGTCGAAGGGCCGCTGCGCGATCCGGCTTCGCTCAACAAACCCTCGACCGAGCCGCTGGCGGATGCCTACCGCATCGGCAACATTCCAGGCATGGACGTGCACTGGGGCCTGGTCGTCGGCATTCTCGCCTGCGTCCTGTCCTGGCTGTTGATCGAAAAGACGCGCTGGGGGTTTGCCGCCCGCATCGCCGGCGGCAATGTCAGGGCAGCTCAGGTGCAAGGGCTTGCCGTCGGGCCGCTGATCGTCGGCTTCACCGGGCTCGCCGGCGGCTTTGCCGGGCTGGCCGGCATGCTGGAGGTCGGCGCCGTGCAAGGCAGCGCCAACGCCTCGCTCGCCGCCGGCTATGGCTATACCGGCATCCTCGTCGCCTTCCTCGCCCGCCACAATCCGCTCGCCATCATCCCGGTCGCTTTCCTGCTCGGCGGTATCGGCGCTTCCGGCGGGCTGATCCAGCGCCGCATGGACCTTCCCGACGCCACCGTGCTGGTGCTGCAAGGCATGCTCTTCGTCGTCATCCTGTTCAGCGAAACCTTTTACGGCCGCTTCAAGGTCTTCAATCCCGATCTGTGGAAGAGGGGCTCCTGATGGACGCGACCGAGATCGGCCTGTGGGGCGTGCCGCTCGCCATTCTCGGCGGCGCCATCCGCGTTTCGACGCCCTTCATCTTCGTCTCGCTCGGCGAAGCCATCACCGAGCGCTCCGGCCGCATCAATCTTGGCCTCGAAGGCACGCTGGTCTTCGGTGCGATGACTGCCTACGCCGTCGCGGTGATGACCGGCTCGCCATGGCTCGGCCTGCTGGCTGCCGCAGGTGCCGGTCTTTGCTTCGGGCTGTTCCACGGCTGGATCTGCAAATTCCGCGGGGTGAACGACATCGCCATCGGCATCGCGCTTATGCTGTTCGGCTCCGGTCTCGCCTTCTTCTTCGGCAAGCCATTCATCCAGCCCTCGGCACCAGACCTGCCGGCCCTCGCCTTCGGTGGCTGGTCGGATATCCCGCAGGTGCAGGCGGCGCTCAACGTCAACGTGCTGTTCCTGATCGGGGCCGCACTTGCGCTGTTCCTGTGGTGGGCCTTCCGCAACACCCGCGCCGGCCTGGTCGTGCGCGTCGTCGGCGACAGCTCCGATGCGGCGCGCGCCATGGGCCTCAATCCGAACACCGTGCGCCTGCTTGCGACAGGCGTCGGCGGTGCGCTCGCCGGCATCGGCGGCGCCTATCTGTCGCTTTATTACCCCGGCAGCTGGACCGAACGCATCTCGTCGGGGCAGGGGCTGATGGCGGTGGCGCTGGTCATCTTCGCGCGCTGGAACCCGCTTGGCTGCTTTGCCGCGGCACTGTTGTTCGGCGGCGCCGGCGCGCTGGGCCCGGCGTTGCAATCGGTCGGGGTGACGCAGGGCTACTATCTCTTCTACGCCGCGCCTTACATCCTCACGCTCATTATCATGATCGCCACATCGTCGCCGAACCGCTCGCTTGCCGGCGCGCCGGGCGAGTTGTCGATCACCAAATGACTGGAGTTTTTTCCGATGAACGCCAGAGCCGAGATCACCCAGCGCTACATCGATGCCGACCCCTATCCATGGCCCTATAATGGCGAGCTGCGGCCGGACAATACGGCATTGATCATCATCGACATGCAGACCGATTTCTGCGGGCCGGGCGGCTATGTCGATCATATGGGCTACGATCTTTCGCTAGTGCGGGCGCCGATCGAGCCGATCAAGTCGGTGCTCGCAGCCATGCGGGCCAAGGGCTACACCATCATCCACACGCGCGAGGGCCATCGGCCCGATCTCGCCGACCTGCCGGCCAACAAGCGCTGGCGCTCGCGCCGCATCAATGCCGGCATCGGCGACCCCGGGCCTTGCGGGCGCATCCTGGTGCGCGGCGAACCCGGCTGGGACATCATCCCCGACCTCTATCCGGCGGCTGGCGAGCCGATCATCGACAAGCCGGGCAAGGGCTCGTTCTGCGCCACCGACCTGGAGCTGATCCTGCACCAGCGCGGCATCGAAAACATCGTGCTGACCGGCATCACCACCGATGTCTGCGTCCACACGACGATGCGCGAGGCCAATGATCGCGGCTTTGAATGCGTCATGCTGGAGGATTGCTGCGGCGCGACCGATTACGGCAACCATCTCGCCGCGATCAAGATGATCAAGATGCAGGGCGGCGTGTTCGGCGCGGTGTCGAATTCGGTATCCTTCGTCGCGCAGCTGCCGTGAGGACACGATCTTGAGCGGAAGCATCGGCAAGAAAGCCGTCGGCGTCGAGACCATCGGCATGACCATGCGCTTCGGCGCCTTCACCGCGCTGGACGATGTCTCGATCAAGGTGCCGGCGGGATCGTTCCATGCGCTGCTCGGCGAAAACGGCGCCGGCAAGTCGACGCTGGTCAAATGCATGATGGGTTTTTACCATCCGACCGCCGGCGACATGCTGGTCGATGGCCGCGAGGTCGCGATCGCCAGTCCGAAGGATGCCTCGGCATTGGGGCTCGGCATGGTCTACCAGCATTTCACGCTCGTCCCGTCGCTGACCGGCGCGGAGAACCTGGTCATTTCGCGCGAGAAGGTGCCCGGCGTCATCGACTGGCGCAAGGAGCGCGCCGCACTTGCGCAATTCATGCAGCGGATGCCGTTCAAGCTGCCGCTCGACGTCAAGGTGGCGGAACTTGCGGCCGGCGAGAAGCAGAAGCTCGAAATCATCAAGCAGCTCTATCTCGGCCGCAGTTTCCTGGTGCTCGACGAGCCGACTTCGGTGCTCACTCCCGGCGAGGCACACGAAGTGCTTGGCCTGGTGCGCGACATGACCAGGACCGGCGACCTCACCGTGCTGATGATCTCGCATAAATTCCACGAGGTGACGGCCTTTGCCGACGATATCACCGTGCTGCGCAAGGGCAGGCTGACCGGAACCGGAAAGGTCTCCGAACTTTCCCACAAGCAGATGGCGGCGATGATGATCGGCGACCAACCGATCGCCGCACTCGACAGCCGCGCCCCGGTGCCGGCCGGCGCCAGACAGGTGCTGACGGTAAAGTCGCTGAAGGCGCCCGACCGCACCGGTTTGAAAACCATCGACATCGGCGAACTCGATGTGAAGTCGGGTGAGATCGTCGGCATTGCCGGCATCTCCGGCAACGGCCAGAAGGAGTTTCTCGAAGTCCTTGCCGGACAACGGGCGCGCAATGGCGGCGACGTTCTGGTGAAAGGCTCGCCCTATGGCGCCAGCCGCAGCGAGGCGCGCACGCTCAATGTCCGCTTCATTCCGGAGGAGCCGTTGCGCAATGCCTGCGCACCGAAGATGACGGTGGCGGAAAACATGGCCTTCCGGACCTTCGACCTCAACGAGGCCGGCAAGCCGGTCAACTGGATCAGGATGAGTGCGATCAGGGACTACGCGGCCCGCCTGGTCGAACAGTTCAAGGTCAAGACGGCATCGCTCGCTTCGCCGATTTCGTCGCTCTCGGGCGGCAATGTGCAGCGCGCCGTGCTGGCGCGCGAGCTGACCGGCGAGGTCGATTTGCTCATCGTGTCCAACCCCTGCTTCGGCCTCGACTTCTCTGCCGTCGCCGAAATCCGCGCCCGCATCATGAAGGCGCGCAACGCCGGTGCCGCCGTGCTCCTTATGTCGGAGGACCTTGATGAGCTGCTCGAGCTCTCGGACCGCATCTTCGTCATGTCGGATGGCGCGCTGGTCTATGAAACGCCGATCGCGCAGGCGAGCGTGCAGACGATCGGCGAGCACATGGCGGGACATCACTGATGGCGGAGATCGAGGCGCTGCCGTTTCCGTTTGTGTTCAAGCCTGAGGCGATGGCGCTGGTCGTCATCGACATGCAGCGCGACTTTGCCGAACCCGGCGGCTTCGGCGCCAGCCTCGGCAATGACGTCAGCCGGGTCACGGCGATCGTGCCGACGGTGAAGAGGCTGATCGCGGGGTTTCGCGCCGCTGGCCTGCCGGTGATCCACACGATGGAGTGCCACAAGGCAGACCTTTCGGATCTGCCGCCGGCCAAGCGCAATCGCGGCAATCCGTCGATCAGGATCGGCGATGTCGGGCCAATGGGTCGTGTGCTGATCATCGGCGAGCCGGGAACGGCGATCCTCGATGAACTTGCCCCACTGCCTGGCGAGATCGTCATCGAAAAACCCGGCAAGGGCGCGTTCTATGCCACCAGCTTCGGCGACGACCTCAAGCGGCTCGGCGCACAGCAGCTAGTCTTTGCCGGGGTGACGACGGAGGTCTGCGTGCAGACGACGATGCGCGAGGCCAACGACCGCGGCTATGAATGCCTTCTGGCGGAGGATGCCACTGAGAGCTATTTTCCGGAGTTCAAGGCGGCAGCCCTTGCCATGATCAGGGCGCAGGGCGCCATCGTCGGCTGGACGGCAACGACGGACCAGGTGCTCGAGGGACTTTCCAATGCCTAACGTCGCATACGCGGCTCTCATCCAAGGGGGCTGGCGTGATCTGCCATTCGAGCATTTTCGCGAAGGCATCACAGTGCATTGGCTGCTCAAGGGTGGGCCGATGGAACCGTCGGTCGCCATCCTGAACTACCGGGCTGGCGCCAGCGTGCCGCGTCATCGCCATGCCGGGCTGGAGACGATCATCGTGCTGGAAGGCACGCAGAGCGACGAGAACGGCGATCATGCCGCGGGCAGCGTGATCCTGAACCCGGTCGGAACCGAGCATTCGGTGTGGACCAAGGATGGCTGCGTCGTGCTCATCCAGTGGAACCTGCCGGTAGTCATTCTGGGCGAGGCCAAATGAGCGACATCCGCTTCGACATAGCGAGCCTGCACGTTGCCTATCAGGCCGGCGTCGGCATTGGCGAGGTGATCGATGTGGTCCATGCGCGGCTCGCGGCGGCCGATGACCCCGGCATCTTCATCCATCTGGCGAGCAGGGCGGAGTTGCTTGCCGAGGCGGAAAAGCTCGGCCCGTTCGATCCCGCGGCAAAGCCGCTGTGGGGCGTGCCGTTCGCGGTCAAGGACAACATCGATGTTGCCGGCATGCCGACCACGGCGGGTTGTGCGGAATATGCCTACTTGCCGGCGAAAGACGCCACCGTCGTCGCGCGGCTCAAGGCCGCCGGCGCGCTGGTTGTCGGCAAGACCAATCTCGACCAGTTCGCCACCGGCCTGGTCGGCGTTCGCACGCCCTATCCAATCCCGAGGAATGCGATCGACCCGAAACTGGTGCCGGGCGGTTCCTCGTGCGGCTCGGCCGTGGCGACGGCGCGCGGCATCGTCTCCTTCGCGCTCGGCACCGATACCGCCGGTTCGGGGCGCATACCCGCCGGCCTCAACAACATCGTCGGGCTGAAGCCGAGCGTCGGCGCGCTATCAGCCGCCGGCGTCGTGCCGGCCTGCCGGACGCTCGACTGCGTCTCGGTCTTCGCGCTCACCGTCGATGACGCCTATCACGTGTTCGAGGCGGCGGCGGCAAAGGACGACGCCGATCCCTATTCACGTGACCTCTGCATTCAGGCTCTTGCCGCGCGCCCGCCGGTGCTGACTGTCGGCGTGCCGGCCAGGGCCGACTGGACGTTCTTCGGCGACGAGGCGATGCAGGCGGGTTTCGAGGCCGCTCTTGCCTCGCTGGAGACGCTGGGCTGCCGGCTGGTCGAAATCCCGTTCGGTGATTTCTACGCCACCGCCACTCTGCTCTACGAAGGCGCCTGGGTGGCCGAGCGTTACGCCGCGATCAGGGACTTCATGGATGCCAACGAGGCCGCCATGCATCCGGTCACGCGGCAGATCATCGGCGGTGCGCGAAAACTTTCCGCTGCGGACGCTTTCAACGGGCTCTATGCCCTGCAAGGCTATAAGGCCAAGCTTGCGCCGGTCATCGCCTCGGTCGACGTTTTCTGCGTGCCGACCGCGCCGACGCACTACACAGTCGAAGCGGTGCTGGCCGATCCGATCGTCACCAACAGCCGGCTCGGCACCTACACCAACTTCGTCAATCTGCTCGACATGTGCGGCATTGCCGTGCCGAGCGGAACCCGTAGCGACGGTCTGCCGATGAGCGTCACCTTGCTTGCCGCGGCGGGCAAGGACCACCTGACTGCGTCGCTTGCGCGCGATGTCCATGCGGCAAGCGGCCTTGCGCTTGGTGCTATCGGTTGGCCGCAGCCGCAGCGCGGCGATGTTCTGGCGGGCGTGGATGAAGGCACGATCGAACTGGCCGTGGTCGGCGCGCATCTGTCGGGAATGGCGCTGAACGGCCAGTTGCAGCAGCTCGGCGCGATGTTCGCCCGGGCTGCAAGAACGGCGCCGCTCTATCGGCTTTACGCGCTCGCCGGCCAGTCGGTGTCGCGACCTGGGCTCGAGCGCACCTGCAACGGCAAGGGGACAGCGATCGAGGTCGAAGTCTGGCGGCTATCGCCGCAAGCCTTCGGCCGCTTCGTCGCCGCGATCCCGCCGCCGCTCGGCATCGGCACGCTTCTGCTCGATGACGGAACTTCGCCGAAAGGCTTCCTCGTCGAAAGTGCCGGTCTCACCGATGCAAAGGAGATTTCGCATTTCGGCGGCTGGCGCAATTTCATGGCGGGTCAGCTGCAGCGGAGCTGACGCTATCACTCGACCTTTTGCCGGAACTTCGAATGGCAGCTCGAGCAATCCTGCAAGATGAGATGCAGGAGGTGCTCCGCCGGCAATTTAGTGGGATCGGCTTCCGCGAGTGATGGTCGCTTGCCAAGCAGGCTGCCACCGCCCATTGCCAGGCCGGAACCCATTCTCATGCCGTCGGTGATATGCGGCGGTGCCCGCTCGGCGTCGGAGGCCAGGGCGCTGGCCAGCGTTCCGATATGACGAGCCAGTGCTTCGAACTCCGCGCGGGCGAGGTCGATATCCGGCTTGGCGCCTGAAGGCGCACCCAATGTCGCGCTGGGGAATTCGGCAATCAGGGCAGGCCCGGTGCGTGCGCGGATGGTCTCGGCCGCCGCCTTGAAGGCCGCGGCGTCGTACGCCTGCTTGCCGTCGAACATCCCGGCTATTGTCTTTGCGGCCTGGGCCATTTCCTTCATCGAGGCCTGGCGAGCCTGGATGACCGCATCACGACCCGAATGGGCGGCGGCGAGCACGACAGAGACGCAGGCAAGCGACAGGACCGCTATGATAGCTGCTCGTCTCATCGTTGGCACATAAGGAGCTAGAGAATTCTTGTGACCAGACTGTCCAGTCGGGAGTTCTCGCGATAGGCAAATCGGACCACAACGGCACCTAAGACGCCAGTGGTGGCACCGCCTATCACGTCGGTGAGATAGTGGGTGCCGATATAAATTCTCGACCAGCAGATCAGCAATGCCATGATGGAGAGGGCCAGCGTCCGGCGCGGCAGACCTTGCATTGCAAGAGCAGCAACAACCGCAAAGCTGGCTGTCGCGTGGTCGGAGGGAAACGACCAGTCGGCGCTGGGCGCAATCAGCAGATGCGTCACGCCGGCATCGTAGGGCCGCAGCCGGTGGACGAATAGCAAAATGAACTGATTGATCGCCAGACCGAGCAGGAACGCCAAGCCGGCGGACAAGGCAGCATGGCGCACATGGTAGCGGTCGGCCTTTGCCCACCATTGCAGGGCAACAGCCAGCACCATCAGCGGAACGCCGATTTGTGAGACGGCGATCATTGCCTTATCAAGAAAAGGGCTGATCCCGGCTGCCGCGTTGATCCAGTGGGTTAGAGCTGCATCCATCGTTTCTCGTTTCCGCTGTTGTCGATCGCAAGGTGAATTTTGTGAAAGCAGTAGACGAACGCCGCATCCATCAGATTTTCGAGCTCAGCATCTGGCTTAAAGGGGCGCATGCCCTGATCGAATGCGTGGGCGGGATCCTGCTTTATGTCGTCACCACCGACGCCATTGCCTCCTGGGTCAATACATTCACCCAAGAGGAATTGATCGAAGATCCGAACGATTTCATAGCTGGCTATCTGTCGCAGATGGCAAGCCACTTTTCCGTCGCCAGCAAGGAGTTTTATGCCTTCTACCTGCTTAGCCACGGCCTTATAAAACTGCTGCTCGTTGTCGGGCTTTTGAGAGGCAAGCTGTGGTCGTATCCGGCATCGCTTGCGGCGCTGGGCGCATTTATGTTCTATCAAGTCTACCGCTACTCCTACACTCATTCGTTCGGCCTGCTTGTCCTGACCGTATTCGATGCTGTCGTCATGGTGCTGATCTGGCATGAATGGAAGGTCGTGCGGCAGCACAAGCCGGCATGACAGCGAAGTTTGCACGTCAGCCGCTCCGATTTTCAATCCACCTCACTGGGCGACGCCTTGTCCTGCCAGCTCGTCGATAATCGGGCAATCCGGCCGCTCGTCGCCGTGGCAGTGACTGACCAATTGGTGAAGCAAGCCGCGCAATCCGACCAGTTCGGCGATCTTCCTGTCGACCTCGACCAGCTTGGCTTTCGCGATCGCCTTCACGTCGGCGCTGTCACGTTCCCTGTCCTGGTACAGCGACAGCAGCTGGCGGCATTCGTCGACCGAAAACCCCAGGCTTCGCGAGCGCTGCAGGAAGCGCAGCCGGTGAATATCGGCCGTCGAGTAATCACGATAGCCATTGTCCGTCCGGGCCGGGTGCAAGAGCCCGATATCCTCGTAGTAACGGATCGTCTTGGCCGGCAAGCCGGATTTTTCGGATGCGACGCCGATGTTCATGGTGGAAATCTCCTTTGTCGGAGGAAATAGACCTTCCAGTAGATGGAAGGTCAACATGATGTGGCGATTTTGGATGCCTGACGCAACCGCCCGCCCGCTCCAACCGTTTGCCTGCCAGTACATACTGAACCTTCGGGAAGAAATCGGTCCTCGGAAACGTTTTTACCGAACAGTGCTCAAAACCCGGTGTTCGACACCGGGTGCCGATGAGCAAAGACCCTCCGGCGCTGGCTCGACGCAACACCGTGCAGACGCCGAGGAGACAGAACATGCCCGTCAAGGCCTATATCAACCGGATCGCGACAGCGGTGCCGGAGTACGAGGTTCATCAATTCTACCTGCGTTTCGCGGCCTCCATGCTCGCGGCCGATCGCCGGAGGATATTCGAACGCATGGCCGATCTTGCCGGCATCGAGCACCGATATTCCTGCTTTGCGCCGGCGTCCGACCCCGACGGACCGTCCGCCGACCTGGCCGGAACCTTCATCCGGGGCGCGTTTCCCGGAACGGCGGCGAGAATGGCGATGTTCGACGATGCCGCACCTGTTCTGGCGCAAAAGGGCATCGACGGATTGCAGCTTGGCGACGACGCTTCCCGCATCACCCATTTGATCGTCACCACCTGCACCGGCTTTTCGGCGCCGGGCATCGATCTCGAGCTGGTTGCGCGTTGCGGGCTGCCGAACGGGATCGAACGCACGATGATCGGGTTCATGGGTTGCTATGCGGCGATCAACGGCCTCAAGCTGGCCCGCCACATCGTCCGCTCCGACCCGCAGGCCAAGGTCCTGCTGGTCAATATCGAGCTCTGCACGATGCATCTGCGACAGACCACCGAGCTGGAAAAACTGCTGTCGTTCTGCCTTTGGGGCGACGGCTGCGCGGCTGCGCTCATCACTGCCGAGCCGGCCGGCATCGAGCTCGATAGCTTTCACTGTCTGGTGGCGAGGGAACGGCGGGACCTGATGCGCTGGAACATTCGCGACCACGGCTTCGAAATGGTTCTTTCCGGCCAGGTGCCGGCAGCGATTCATGAAGCATTGCGGAACAGCCAGGCCGCCATGCTCGGCGGCCGGCCGACCGAGGCAATCGACCTTTGGGCCGTGCATCCGGGTGGACGTTCGGTGCTCGACGCCGTCGAAAGGGCCCTGGAACTGGAGCCCACCGCGCTGGAACCATCGCGCGAGGTGTTGCGCCAGTATGGGAACATGTCGTCGGCGACCGTCATGTTCGTGATGAAGGAGATGCTGAAGGCGCCACCCGGCCTGCTCGGTTGCGGCATGTCGTTCGGACCCGGGCTGACGGCCGAAACCATGCTCTTTCGAACGGTGTCATGAGCGGCCTGGAGCACCGGCAGCTTGCGCCGGAAATCCTCGACGGACTTGCGGCCGACGATCCGCGAGCGCTGGCCGCGCGCCGCGACCTTCGGCGCATCAATATGCTGATGTTTCAGGTGCCGATCATGACGTCGTTGCTCAGGAGGTTTGTGCCAAAGCCGCCACGCCGCATTCTGGAGATCGGCGCCGGCGATGGCTCCTTCATGCTGACGGTGGCGCGGCGCATGACCAGGCATTGGCCCGGGGTCGAACTGGTGATGCTCGACCGCGTCGGCCTCCTCACCGCGCAATTGCGCGGCGATTTTGACCGGCTGGGATGGAGGGCGGAAGGCGTCACCGCCGATGTCTTCGACTGGGCAGGAAAGATCGAGGGCGCGCGGTTCGACGCCGTCACCGTCAATCTGTTTCTGCATCATCTCGACGATGCGCAACTCGTGCGTCTATTTTCGCTGATCGGGCCGAAAGCCCCGTTGCTCATTGCGACAGAGCCGCTGCGGGCGAAATTGCCGCTGGCCGCGACCCGTCTTCTGCCGGCAATCGGCGCCAACGACGTCACACGAAACGACGCGGCGCAAAGCGTGCGTGCCGGCTTTCGCGGCAGCGAGCTTTCCGGTCTCTGGCTTGCGGCCAACGGCAAACCGGTCGAGGAACGACGCGCCGGCCTGTTTTCCCACATTTTCGTCGGCGCCAGCGCCGGCAACGACCCATGACGGGATTGTCGACCCATGACGCGATCATCATAGGCGCCGGCCCGGCGGGCACATCCGTCGCGCTCACGCTGGTCCGGCGCGGATGGGCTGTGGCAATTGTGGAAAAGAGTGCGTTTCCACGCCGCAAGGTCTGCGGCGAATACATCTCGGCAAGCAATCTTGCGCTTCTCGACCGGCTCGAGATCGGCGATGCCTGGCGTACCAATGCCGGCCCCGAAATCCGCCGCGTCGGCCTGTTTTCCGGCGAGACCTGCGTCGAGGCGGCAATGCCTGGTGCAGGAGCTGGGCCTCGTGCGAAAGATGGCTTTGGCCGGGCGCTCGGCCGGGACATTCTCGACTCTCTGCTTCTACAGGCAGCGCGATCGGCGGGTGCCGAAATCTTTCAACCCTGCCGCGCCGTCGCCATCGAGCCGGACGGTGGGATGCAAAGGGTGCGAATTCAGGCCGGGGATGAAGCGGCGATATTGCGAGCGCCGGTGATTGTCGCCGCACACGGCTCGTGGGAACCGGGACCATTGCCCAGCCAGCTCGCAAAGGCCAATCGCCCGTCGGACCTGCTCGGCTTCAAGGCGCATTTCACCGGGTCGTCCCTGCCGCCGGATTTGATGCCTCTGCTGGCCTTCCCCGGCGGCTATGGCGGCATGGTTTCGGCGGATCATGGCCGGTTGTCGATCTCGTGCTGCATCCGGCGCGATATGCTCGCGCGGCTGCGTAAACAATATGGCACCAAACAACGGAGTCACGTGTCGGCCGCCGATGCGGTCTCGCGCCATCTCGTGGACTCGTGCCGAGGCGTCAGGAACGCCCTGGAACCGGCTCTCCTCGACGGTTCGTGGCTTGCCGCAGGTCCGATCCGGCCGGGAATTCGCTCGTGCTACGAAGAGGACATCTTCCGCGTCGGCAATGCAGCTGGAGAGTCTCATCCTGTCATCGCCGAGGGCATCTCGATGGCGCTTCAGTCCGGCTGGCTGCTGGCTTGCGAACTCGCATGCGCGCCAAGTGGCCGGGCAGGGCGCGAGGCTGCCGCCACACGCTACGGGGCGGCCTGGAAAAGACTGTTCTCGACACGGGTCTACGCCGCCGCGGCCGTTGCCGGAATTGCCCTTCGCCCCGGCAGCGCCACCTTGATGGCAGCGATCGTCCGGAATTTCCCGCAGACACTGACGCTGGGCGCGCAACTGAGCGGCAAGACCAAGCCGGTTCCCGGCTTCGTCTAGGCGACATAGCGGTCCCATGAGCCGTAGTGCTCCTTGCTTCGGCGCCCCCGAGGCAGGCTGAGGCCGATCACAACTAGCCCTGCAACGGCATTGTTCAATGTCGAACCTCTGGTCGCGCCGTCGAGCAGCCAGGGCGCTGCGATCAGCCATAACCCGAACGGCAGGTTGAGGAAACGCAATGGCCGTGCCACCTCGGCCATGGCGCAGACCGCGATCGTGATGATCATGGCGCCCGAGAGGTGATCGCTGTTTGCAATGGCGCCAGCCGTGCCGAAGACCAGCCGCGAGACCATCAGCCAACCGCCGACGATACAGCATGCGACCAGCGTCCATGGAAACGTGACACCGCGAATGGCTGCGGCGGACTGTGCGGCAAGCGCGGCGGAAAAGCCGGGATCGTTCTTGTCCGCCTCGCCGTTCGGCTCCGGCCCGCCTTGGAAAAAGGTGCGCCAGAACGGACGGTCTGCCCGCACGCTGCGCAGCATGTACTGGCCCATGGCGACCACCTCGTCCAGCGTCAGCGGGATCATGACCAGCATGGCCGCCGCCGCGATCAGGCACAGTGTGCAATAGGTGCCGATCATGATCGGCTGGATGATGATGAAGAAGATCGAGACGCCGCCCAGCGGCACCACCAGGATGAAGAAGAAGGTCACCATCCAGGGCATGGTGCGCCAGCGGGTCGCCGTGCCCATCGCGCCCATCAGGGTTTCGATCATATAGGCCACGGCGCCAAGCCCGGCATCAGCGACTGGCCAGGCTCGAGAAACGTCGGATGTGATGATGAATTCCGTGCCGTTCCTGCCGTCTCCGCCGGGGAAGAACGGCTCCCAGACAGCACCCACATGGCCGAGCTGGTAGGCAGTGAGATAGCGGGCGATAAGGAAACCGAAGAAACCGAGCGCGATGATCGGCAGGCGCTGCAGCCAGGATGACGGCGAGTAGGTCCAGCCGGGCGGAACGGTGCTCTCGTCCATCATCCCTTCGTGGCTCATGCCCGGCATCATCGGGACGAGCACCGAGAAAGTGATGGCCAGCGCGCCGACGATCGTGTCGTTCATGGTGGCGGCGGCGCTCGGCGTCCAAAAGAACAGCGGCGCGAACAGCAGCCATAGGCCGGCGATCGTCGTGCCCCATTGCGCCCAGGAAAAACGCGGCGACAGTGCGAGCCCGCCAAACAGCATCAGCAGCAAGCCCGAGACAATGTCGCTCCAGCCGGTGAGCGCGTTGCGCAGCACCGGTTCCCACAGTCCACGCTCTTGCGTGACGTCACGCACAGTGCCGGCCGCCGCCGGATCGAACAGCGCGAACTGAAGCGGGCTGGTGAGGAGCCACACGCCAAGCGTGATGACCAGGAAATGAGCCCAGAGCATCTGCTTGCCCATCCCCGCCATCTCGGCCATGTGTCCGGGTTTCATCTTGTCGTGTTTGGCCTCGAACGCCTTGTCTTTCTCTCGCGCTTTTGTTCCGCTGCCGGCCACCTTGGCGGCGTTGAGCTTGTTGGCCCGATACCAGCCGGCGGGATCTGCCTTGAGCGCGTCGACGATCCGCGGCAACGTCTCGCGCAGGGAATGCCGGGGCTGCCAGCCGAGGACATTGCGGGCACGGCTGATATCGATCGCGTAGTGGTCGTCGGCGATATCGACCATCCAGGGACGAACGAATGATTCTTCGCCCAGCACGTCCTGTTGGACCCAGGCACCCGCCTTGGCGAGCGCCTTCGGCACCTCCCGTGTCTCCCAGTTCTCGCCACGGATCAACCGACCAATCTCGGCTTGAAGTTCGCCGTAGCCCATGACCTCAGGCTCGCCGAGAAGCAGCGCCAGCTCCGTGGGAAGTTTCTTGCGCCGATCTATAAGGCGCGCCACCGCCTCGATGAGGTCTTCCAGATGCAGGAACGACTGCCCGGTGCGCAGGTCACCCGGATATACATGCCCGGTCGGATCCTCTTCGTAGATACGCGCAATCTGATTGGCGAGGAATGCGTTACGGCCAAGATCATCATAGACGCCGGCCGGCCTGGCATAGACGACAGGGATCGCCCCGTGCTGCTCATGGATCAGGCGCTCGGTCTCGATCTTCGAGGTGCGGTAGGGTAGGTTCGATTCGAGCGGCCAATCCTCATCGATGATGTCGCCTGGTCGGCCAGCCTTGTGCGCCAGCATCGAACTCATGAAGACAAACTGCTCGACCTCAAATTGTTTCAGGGCGCGCAGGAGCTTCTCGGTGCCGCCAACCGTAATCTTTTCGTAGAGCGGGTTCCGTTCGCCTGTGAGATCGAAATAGGCCGCAAGATGGATCACCGAGGCGAGGCGGGCGCCATAGCCCGTCCGCACGCGCGCCAAGCCGGCTGCCACGGCGTCCTCCGATGTCAGGTCGATGCAGACGCACTCCGCGGCCGGCGGCGGCTGACGCGTCGCCGCCCGGTCGAGGCCGACGAGAGCAAACCGGTCGGCGAAGCTGTTGACCAGAGCCGAGCCGATGAAGCCGGTGCTGCCGGTAACAATAACCGTGTCTTTGCGCTTCGCCATCCAGACCTCATAGCCGGCGATTTGCCACTCCTGAGAGGGCCGAAGGCGACAGACGTTAAGAGCCGGAGGGCCGGACCAGTTCCGACGCCGACCCGATGACGCTGCTGCTTCCGGTGACGCCTACAACTTTCCGTCCTTTTTGCTCTTTTGACCCCGACTGCCTATGCCGTCAGGTTCGCAAATATTTGACCAGCGCCGCGATCGCGAGCACGAGGGTGACAAGCACCAGGACCCAAATGAGCGCCATGCCGCCCATCATCCACATTGAACCGTCCATCATCATTACAATCATCCCTCCCGCCGCCGCTGCCACCGGCGATTGCGAGGGGAACTAGTTCGCCATGTACGCCCGTCAAGGCGAACTCGATCAGCCCACGAAGGCGGTGGCTTGACGGTCAATCAGGGCATGTTCAATGCTATCGACGAACGAGTTCATAGTAGGCTTCGGCCAAAACATGCTGGCCGTGCGGTAACTCGGGAATGGCAGGGCTTTGATCCAGTGCCTCCAGCGCTCGCAGCAAATGCTCCGCGACATCTGATCTGCCTTGCCGATATGCCTCTCTGAACAGGGCCAGTAGCTGCCTTTCGAAATTCATGGTTCGGTCCGCCATTGGAAGATCTCCGGAAGTTGGCAATGAGCCTAACCGTTCCAGCCACCGGAAGGTCAAGCGCTCCTTTCAAGAAGCTAGAACAGGTTGAGAGCGCTTGTTGAACCGCATCCGAGGCGTCGCCCGGCTCTACTCTCCACCGCCGCAGCCGTCGGAGAGATCCCAGACGTCGACGACCTGCTTGCCGGTGAAACCGTGCTCGCGGATCAGGAACTTCGCCAGCCCGCCATACACTTTCCAGCGCCAGCATTGACAGCAGCATGGGCCTTTCTCGTTGGAATTGGCCATCGCATAGTCGTAGGCCTGCTGCTCTTCGCCGGAGAGTTTCACATCGTAGTAGGGAATCAATTTTTGGGCGATGCCAGCCGGAATGTCGTATGGATCGACGGGGATCATGGCGATATCGCGATACTTGGTCAGCCCATTCAACTGCTCGATGTAGCGCTTCATTTCCATCGGGCTGCAACATGAGCCCTTGATCCGCGACGTGCTTGGCATGGTTGCGATCGACTCCGTGAATTTGGCCGAACACGTGCTGTTGCCATTTTCGCTGAGGTCTTTGAAGCGACCCGCCATACCGGGGTCTTCCGCAGCGATTGCCAAATCCGGTTCGTTGACAAAGCCGGCAACCATCGCGGCGCCGAAAACACCGCCGAAAACAACCATTCGTCTGTTTGGGGACATTGTCCGGACCATGACTAATTCCTTTCCCGGTCTTCAGCCGATGCGCGTGAATATTGGAAACTGTTCGAGCAGCCAGAACGAGAATGTCGACATCCGTCCGGTGACCATGGCGAGCCCCATGACGACCATGATACCCCCGGCGGCGAACTGCAACATCGAGCCGGTCCGGCGCATCGCCTTCAGCCGCCGCGCCAGACTGTCGGTGAACAGAGCGGCAAGCAAGAAGGGAAGGCCGAGGCCGAGCGAATAGACGGCGAGCAGCGTCACGCCTTCGGCGACGGTGGCCGACGCGGCGCCGACGGTCAGGATGGCGCCGAGGATCGGGCCTATGCACGGGGTCCAGCCGAAGGCGAAGGCGAGGCCGAGAACATAGGCCGACGTCGCCTTGCCACCGGGCATATCGGCATGAAATCTCGCTTCGCGCATCATCCAGGATGGGCGAAGCAGACCGGTGAGGAACAGGCCGAACAGGATGACGATCGCACCGCCGGCAAGGTTGAGCTCGATGCGGTGGCGGAGCAGCAATCGGCCGAGCGCCGTGGCGCTGGCGCCTAGCACGATGAAGACGGTCGAGAACCCGAGCACGAAACAGAGGCTCAAAGCGGCCGCCGACAGGCGCGCCGACCCGTCCATCGGCGTCCTGCCGGCGACATAGGACACATAGCCCGGCACCAGCGGCAGCACGCAAGGAGAGAGAAACGAGACGATGCCAGCCACGAAGGCGGTCAGCACGCCGATGTTGGAGAGTTCGGGCATCGGTCAATTGTTCCCGCTTGCCGGCGTTACTTCTTCAGGGCCCTTGCCTGCCCGATCAATTTCTTCATCGAAGCAAGATCGGTCGCGCCTTGAAAAATCTGGTCGCCGACGACGAAAGTCGGCGTTCCGGCGATTTTCAGCGCCTGAGCCAGTTTCGCATTTTGGTCAATCGCCGCTTGGATGTCCGGATGCTGCATATCGGTCTTCAAGCGAGGGACGTCGAGGCCGACCTCGGCCGCGATCCTGAGAACGATCGTCTCGTTCACCCGGCTCTTGGCGTCATACAGGGCCTTGTGGAACTCCGCATATTTGCCCTGCATCTGAGCCGCGAGCGCTGCCTTGGCCGCAAATACGGAATCAGGGCCGAGGATGGGGAATTCCTTGTAGACGATGCGCAACTGCGGGTCGTTGGCCGCGGCTTGCGCCATGATCGGCGCCACTTGGCGGCAATAAGGGCAATTATAGTCGAAGAATTCGGCCATGGTGACGTTGCCTTGCGCATTGCCGCCGACGGGGCTTTGCTTGTCGCGGAAAATGTCGTCCGCGCGCGACGCCAGAACCGCCTTTACCTGGGCCGCCTCGGCCTCGCGCTGGCGCTGATCCAGGCTTTGCAGCGCCTGCACCAGGACTTCGGGATGGGCGAGGATATAGTCGTGGATGCGCTGGTCGATTTGGTCCTGGGACATTCCGCCAGCCGCCATCGCCGATCGCCCGGCGCCCTGAAGGCCCGGATTTAGCAGGAACCATCCGGTCACGGCGGCAAGCAGCAGGGCGCGGACAAGCCAGCTCCCATATCGGTTTGCCTGTTTTACGCTGATCGTCATATGCATCTCTCCTTGTTCTCCGTCGAGGCGCCCGGTCGGCATGCCGCCGGCGAAATTGCGCGTCAAAAGAAGTTTTTCAATTTTGCCAGCCAGCCTTCGTCCGGCTCCCCACCCGTTTCCTGTTCATGGTGCGGACGCTCGACGCCGTTGGTGAGCGCGTTGACGAAGGTGACAAGATTGACCGGCGCGAAATCCAGGCCGTGAAAATTGGCGCGCCACCGGCCTTCCTTGTCGATGACATGAGTGACGATGCCGTGCGCCTGAATGCCGTCATCTGTCTTGCTGAATCTGTGGCCGAAGGCTTCCGCCAGCTTGCGGGTCGCGTCCTCCGGCTGATCGGGTGTCGTGGTCAGGAACAACCAATTGACCGGATCGAGCCCGTGCGCCGGCCCGTAGCTGCGCAGCACGTCCGGCGTGTCCCGCGTCGGGTCAGTGGTGATAGTCACGAAGGTGACCTGGTCCTTCATCGGCGTGGCGTTCACCATCGCCTGGATCTCGGCGATCTTCTCGGCGTGGAGCGGGCATACGTCCGTGCACGACGTGTAGACGAAGTGGAGGACGACGACCTTGCCATGCAACTCGGTCGGCCGCACGATACGCCCCTCAGCGGTGCGCAGGGTGAAATCGGGTATCGGCTTATCAATCGGCTGGAAATACTTCTCGTCGCCCTTGAGCATGGCGTCGACTTCATCGAGCGAATGCGCCTGCGCGCCGTGAAAAAGCCCGAGGATCAGCGCCGCCAGTGCGATCAGGCCGCACAGCAAGCGCGTGCCCAAAGTCGGCGAGAGCGCTTGCCGCTCGTTTTGGGTCTGGATAGGCATCAACCGCTGCCTTTCGTGGTGCCTTCCCCATCCGCTTTTGGGGCAGCGTTTTCCGTTTGGCAGGTGCGGCCTGTCATCCGGTTCATGCACAGGCCGAGCGCGCACATGGCCACGCAAGGCAGGACGCTGAGCAGCAGTGGCGCAATGCCCGCGGCGACCAGCCATGTCCAGTTGAAGGCGAGGCCGGCGACGGCAATGACCATGCCGGCAGCGATTAGTCCGCGCCGGTCACCGAGATAGTGGCGGATGGCGTGAAGAATGCTGCGGCCGAGCGAAGCCTGCGAGGTTTGGGGCGATTCTGTTGTGGTCATGTCATTTCCTTTCTCAGTTGGCCCCGAAATGGCTGCGGATGAACGCCATCATTTCGGGTGAATCCCATTCGGCTGGGCCGATCAGCCGGCCGATTTCCTTGCCCTCGCGGTCGATCAGCAAAGTCATGGGAAGGCCGAGGGCGCCGAGCGTGAACATCGCCTTGCCCGTTGTGTCGATGTTGAGGGCGAGATGCTCGACGCCGATCTCGGCGAAGAACTTTTTCACGATGTCCGGACCGCCGCGATCCATCGACAGCGCGATGACCTCGAAGTCCGGTCCGCCGAGCTTGGCTTGCAACCGGTCGAGCGTCGGCATTTCCTTGCGGCAGGGAGCGCACCATGTCGCCCAGATGTTGAGCAGCAGGACCTTGCCGTGGAAATCCGCAAGCGTTTTCGGTTGACCGTCGGCGTCCTGAAAGCTGATTTCCGGCACGGGGACGGGAGCCTCATGAACGGCGAAGTCCTGCGGCGGCTCGACGGCCGATGCGGGCTGCGCCACCGCGAGCAAGGCGCCGAAGAGTGCGAGAGCGAGCATCTTCACGGTTGCCGCTCCTTCGCCTCGGCCCTCAGGCGCTCGACGAGCGGCATGATCGTTTTCTCAAGGGCCTCTTCCGTCACCGCGCCAATGTGCTTGTAGACAATGCGGCCGTCGGCACTCACGACAAAGGTTTCCGGTATGCCGTAGACGCCCCAATCGATGGAGACGCGGCCGTTCAGATCCGCGCCGGTACGCGTATAAGGATCGCCCATCGTGTCGAGCCATTGTGCGGCGTCATCGGGCCTGTCCTTGTAGTTGAGCCCATGCAGCGGCACCGTCTTGCTCGCCGCCAGTTGTATGAACACAGGATGTTCCTCGCGGCAGGCCAAGCACCAGGATGCGAAGACGTTGACCAGCGAAACGTCGCCCCGCAGGTCACCGCTCGACAAACCAAACGTGCGACCCTGGACCGGCGGCAGGCTGAATTGGGGCACCGGCTTGCCGATCAGCACCGATGGAATGTCGGACGCATTGCGCGTGAGCCCCCAGGCGAGCAACACGGCCAGCCCGACGAAAATCATCACGGGCAGGACGACCAGTAATCGTCGAAGCAAGGCGCGCCGAACGGCTGCCGGTCCCGCATCGGATTGAATGTCACCGCTGGTCATGATGCACCCGGCCGATTGTGGTCCGACGACCCGTCAGCACGTATCTTGCGAGTGCTGCGACGGCGAGCACCAGAACCAGCAGCACGAGGAAACCGGCAACGGACAGGAAGGTCATCGCAAGCCAGGTTCTGGCCGGACAATCGGAAATATCGGTCAACATCGCGGTGCCTTTCACTCCGTCGCGTAGACGGTCGGCGCCTTGCCGTCCTTGGTGAAAGCATAGATCGTCCAGGTCCCGTCTTTCTCGCCGCCCATGCCGGGCGCGCCCGTCGGCATGCCGGCCAGCGTGATGCCGGTGATTGCTGGCCTTTCGGTCAAAAGCTTCTTGACGATCTTGATCGGCACTAGGCCGTCGACGACATAGCCGTCGACCATCAGCGTATGGCAGCCTTGCAGGTCGGCCGGCACGCCGGCATCGCCGCTAATCTGCGAGAGGTTGTTGACCGGCCTGATCTCGACCTTGAAGCCATTGTGCTCCAAATAGTTAGCATAGGATTCACAGCAGCTGCATTGCGGGTTCTTGTACATCACCGCTTCGATCGTCGCGGCGACGGCCGGAAGGGGCATGGCGATCGCGACGGCGAAGGCCGCAAGCGAGTAGGTCAGTTTCATGGCAGTCTCCTCGGGTTCCAGAAATTCATCGCCGGCCGTCACTGCGTCGCGTAGACGGTCGGCGCCTTGCCGTCCTTGGTGAAGGCGTAGATCTTCCAGGTCTCGGTCTTCTTGCCGCCCATTCCCGGCGAGCCCATCGGCATGCCGGCCATGGCGATGCCGGTGATTTGAGGCCGTTCCGTCAGCATCTTCTTGACCAAGTCGACCGGCACGAAGCCGTCGACCACGTAGTCGCCGATCACCACCGAATGGCAGCCTTGCAATTGCGCGGGAACGCCGAGCCCAGCGCTTATCTGGCTGAGGTCGTTGGTCGGCTTGAGCTCGACCTTGAAGCCGTTCTGTTCGAGATAGGCGGCGTAGGTCTCGCAGCAGCTGCAGCTCGGGTTCTTGTACATCACCGCCTGGATCGTTGCGGCGAATGCAGGCATCGGCATTGCGATTGCGACCGCGAGAGCGGCGATTGAGTAGGGCAGTTTCATTTGCAGTTCTCCTTGGGTGATTGGGTGGCGAAAAATCAGGTCACGCGGAAGACGGTCATCAGACCCGCCATCTGGTGGTCGGCGACATGGCAGTGCAGCATCCAGTCCCCGGGATTGTCGGCGACGAAGGCGCATTCGATCACATCCTTGGGGGCGAGCAGCACCGTGTCCTGCCATTGGCGGTGCGGCACCGGCGAACCGTTGCGCGAGATGACCGACAGGCTGAAGCCGTGGACATGCATCGGGTGCCACCAGGCGGTTTCGTTGCGCATGGTGAGATGGCAGGTCACACCGCGTTTCAGCGTGAACTGCGGCGCCATGCCGGCATGGCCGTCGCCGGTCATCGACATGCCGTTGATCGCCCAGGCCGCACCGCCGTTCATGCCCATCATCCCCATGCCCATCATGCCGCCGACGCCCTTGAGCTTGCCGCCGCCCATCATGCCGCCCTGCAGCACGATTTCCTGGCGCTCGGCGCCAGCGAGGTCGGGTTGGGGCAGAGGGTTGCGCGGCAGGCCGGCTGGCGCGTCGAGCGGATGCGCCCTGATCGGCGGCGCTGCGTCATAGGCCAGCGTGGTCATCGTATAGGCGAGGCCGTCGTAGAAATCGTCGATCACCGCGTGGCGGCTGCCGGGGTGGCCCTGCATGTCGAGCACGATGTCGATGCGCATGGCGGGCGCCAGCACCAGGCGACCGCCCTCCGGTTCATGCGGATCGCAGGGCTGGCCGTCGATGGCGACGACGACCGGACGGTGGCCTTCGAAGCGCAGCGCCATCATGCGGGCAAGCGAGGCATTGGCGAGCCGCAGCCTGACGCGCTCGCCGGCTTTCACGCCCCGATCGCCTGGCCCCGTGCCGTTGACGGTGACGACATTGCCGACGCGGCCCGACATCGACGCATCCATGGCGCTGCCGAAGCCGCCGGCGATCTGCCCATCGGCCGCAAGCCGCCAGTCCTGCAGCAGCCACAGAATGTCACGGTCGACGGCGACCGGCTCGACCTCCTCGACGACCAGTGCGCCGGCAAGGCCTCGGCCGAGCTGGACCAGGCTGTCGGCGTGCGGATGGTACCAGAAGGTGCCGGCGTCCGGCGGGGTGAATTCATAGATGAAACTTTGCCCCGGCCCGATCGGCTTCTGGGTCAGGCCCGGCACGCCGTCCATGGCGTTTGCCAGGCGAATGCCGTGCCAGTGGACGGTCGTATCCTCGTCGAGACCGTTCTCGACAGTGATGCGGACCGGCTGGCCTTGCCGCAGGCGCAGGGTCGGGCCGGGAATTGTGCCGTCATAGGCCCATACCGTGGTTTGCGGACCACCTGCGTCGATTAACCGGGCATGGGCTGGCGCGACCTTGATACGGCGCTCATCAACTGCGGCTGCCCGCGCCGGGCGCATCGACGTCGAGACGGCGACGCCCGCCGCCGCAAGCAGGAACCCGCGGCGCGACAGGAAAAGACTGGAATTGCTATTCACCCTTACGTTCCTTGCGATCTCGATCGACGGCGAGCGTCGACTGATTGCTTGTCCGCGCCCGTCGCGCATCAACGCGAGCGGGCGACCGGACGCCGGACATCAGCCGTGGGACGGCTGAAACGGCGTCAGACGAGAGCGCTGGCTCTGGGAGGGTATGGGTCGGGCAGGGAACTTCGCCCGTGCAGGAACGGCGCCGGCAGCGGCGATATTTGCGACGGCAGCGGGATTGTCACCATGTCGAGCTTCTGCGGCAGCAACGCAAGCGCCGGGGCAATGCAGGTCGGCGGGCAGTATATCCCCTTGCCGTCACCGCCGGCACCCTTGAGGCACCCCTTGCAGTCACCCTTCATGGCGGCATCGGCCATCTTGTCCATGCCGGGCCCCGCAGGCATGGTCATGCCATCGCCGGCAGCCATGCCGGCCGTCATCGTTGCCGACATGATGCTGGCCTGTGCACCGGACAGGCTGAGCCCCACGGTCAGGAAGACCGCGAGCAGCGTGACAAGCATGTGTTTTGGCGACAGCCGAGCCAACATCTGCTCAGGCTGACCGCAAAGTACGGTTTTTGCAAGTGCCAATGCTGTGACATAGCGACCAAGGGGAGCCAATCAGTGCCGGGCATGCTCGCATTTATCGTGATCCGCCAGCACCTCGATGACACGGCATTCGCAGACTTTTCCGTGCCGGCAGCCTTCGACCATATGCTCCAGCTCGGCTTTCAATGCTGTAAGGCTGCGTATCCGCTGAACCACGTCGGCCAGATGCGCCTGGGCAATGGCGTCGGCGGTCGCACAAGGCTGGCTGGGATTATCCTGCAGCGTCAGCAGCGCCCTGATGGCTTCGATCCCGAACCCCAACTCGCGCGCGTGCCTGATGAAGGCGAGCCGGCGCAAGTCTGCCGCTTCATACTGCCGGCGATTGGCTTCGCTGCGGGCAACGGCAGGAACCAACTCTATCTGCTCATAGTAGCGGATGGTTGGAACCTTCACGCCGCTGTATCGGGCCGCTTCACCGATGGTCATACCTGCTGGCATTTTCGCTTGCTCCTCTAGTCGCTAGAGGATGTAGCGTCGCGCTCGAAGATACAAGAGGTTCACCATGGCTGCGACCAAACACCAGACCCGCTACCGCGTGGAAGGCGTGGAGTGCGCCGGTTGCGCCAGCAAAATCGATACGGCCGTGCGGCGGATGCCTGGTGTTCAGGACATCAACGTATCCGTTTCGGCGGGCACTCTGACGGTCACTCATACTCCCGAAAGCAATCTCCGCGCGCTCGAGAGGAAGGTCACCGGCCTCGGCTACGCCGTCGCTCCGCTGACCTCCAAGTCTGGGACGCCGGCGCCCGATCAATCCGCCGATAACCATGCCGACGGAAGGCGCAATCACGACGAGAACGTAGCGGGGTCACATGATAACGATGATGCGCCGGCGTCGGAGCTATGGTGGGACAGCGCCAAGGGCCGCCTGGCCATCGCCAGCGGGGTCGCCTTGGCCGTGGCTTTCGCGATTGATTACGCCTGGCCCGCGACCGGCCCGTGGGCCTTCATCGCCGCAATGCTGCTCGGCCTGGCTCCGATCGCGCGCCGAGCGGCCATGGCCGCAGCGGCAGGCATTCCGTTCACAATCGAAATGCTGATGACTGTGGCGGCGGCCGGGGCCGTCAGCATCGGTGCCGGCGAGGAAGCGGCGACGGTGGTCTTCTTGTTCCTGATCGGCGAGTTGCTCGAAGGGGTTGCGGCCGGCAACGCACGGTCCAGTATTCAAGCGCTCACGACCCTCGTTCCCAAAACCGCGTTCGTCGAGAAAGACGGCCAGACCCGCGAGGTGCCGGCCGAAAGCCTGGCTGTGGGCGCCATCATCCTCGTGCGGCCGGGCGACCGGATTCCGGCTGACGGCGAGATCACCGAAGGCGGGAGCGCCATCGATGAATCACCCGTCTCCGGTGAAAGCGTGCCGGTGCGCAAGGACGTCGGCGACACGGTCTTTGCCGGCACTATCAACGGCGACGGCGTGCTGCGCGTCAAGGTGACGGCGACCGCCGCAGACAACACGATTGCACGCGTGATCAAGCTGGTCGAGGAGGCGCAGGAAAACAAGGCGCCGACCGAGCGCTTCATCGATCGCTTTTCGCGCTGGTACATGCCCGGCGTTGTCGCCGTCGCGGCGCTCGTGGCCACCACACCGCCGTTGCTCTTGGGCGGCGATTGGAACGAATGGATATACAAAGGGCTGGCGCTGCTGCTCATCGGCTGCCCGTGCGCACTGGTCATTTCAGTGCCGGCGGCGATCGCGGCGTCGCTTTCGGCCGGAGCCCGGCGCGGCCTGCTGATGAAAGGTGGGGCGGTGCTGGAAGGGCTCGCGACCATCAACGCCGTGGCGCTCGACAAGACCGGCACGCTGACGCTCGGCAAGCCACAGGTCACCGATGTCGTTGCGGTGGGTGCCGGTGAACGCGACATCCTTTCGCTGGCGGCAGCGCTTGAGATCGGCTCGAGCCATCCCCTCGCTTTGGCCATCCTCCAAAGGGCCAAAGCCGGCAACATTCCCGTGCCGCCTGCCGCCGAAGCCAAAGCGATCGGCGGTAAAGGGGTTATCGGTCGTGTCGGCGGCAAGAACCTGTTTCTGGGCTCGCCAGTCGCGGCGGGCGAGATAAACCTGCTGCCAGCAGACCAGGCGGCACGCATCGTGGCATTGAACGATGAAGGCAAGTCAGTGGCGGTGCTGCTTGTAGACAACGCGCTGGCCGGCTTCATTGCCATGCGCGACGAACGCCGGCCGGATGCTTTCGCCGGGTTAAAGGCGCTGACCAATGCAGGCATCAGGACAGTCATGCTAACCGGCGACAATAAGCGCACGGCGGCTGCCATTGGCAAACAGCTCGGCATCGAGGTGCGCGCCGAACTGCTCCCGGAGGACAAGCAGCGCATCCTCGGCGAGTTGAAGGGGCAGGGGCTTAGGGTAGCCAAGGTCGGCGACGGCATCAACGATGCGCCGGCACTTGCCGCCGCCGATGTCGGCATTGCCATGGGCGGCGGCACCGATGTGGCTCTTGAAACGGCTGACGCAGCGGTGCTGCATGGACGCGTCGGCGACGTTGCGGCCATGATCAGGCTGTCCCAAGCAACCATGGCCAACATCAAGCAGAACGTCACCATTGCGTTGGGCCTGAAGGCAGTGTTCCTGGTGACGACGATCGCCGGCATCACCAGCCTCTGGCCCGCCATTCTCGCGGACACCGGGGCGACGGTGTTGGTGACGGCCAATGCCATGCGGCTGTTGCGTTGGAAGAGCAGCTGGTAAGAGCGACAACGGCATCGTGTTAGGGCAGACCATGCAGCAAGCCATTGCGTCGGAAGGCCTTCGCCGGGTGGTGCTTGTCGTCGCACTGCTGAACCTGGGTTATTTCGGCATTGAATTCGCCGTCGCGCTGGCGATCGGCTCGGTGTCGCTGTTCGCCGACAGCGTCGATTTTCTGGAAGATGCCTCGGTCAATCTCCTCATACTGCTCGCCATGGGATGGTCGCTGCGTGCCCGCTCGCGGGTCGGCATGGCGCTGGCGCTTATCCTGCTGGTGCCGGGCCTGGCGACGCTGTGGACCGCGTGGGAAAAGTTCAACATGCCGGTGCCGCCGCAGCCAACGGCGCTGACGCTGGCGGGATTAGGCGCTCTGGCGGTCAATCTGTCGTGCGCCTACATGCTGGCGCGCTACCGCCATCACAGCGGCAGTCTTACCAGGGCGGCATTCCTCTCGGCCCGCAACGATGCGGTCGCCAATATTGCGATCATACTGGCCGGATTGGTGACGGCCTTCCTGTGGCGCTCGGCGTGGCCGGATTTGATCGTCGGCCTGGGAATCGCGGCACTGAATGCAGATGCGGCGCGCGAGGTCTGGGAGGCAGCTCGGGAAGAGCACCGGGCCGTTTCGTGAACTCCAAAACGCTGAGCGCGCTGCCGCATTGCCAATCCGCCAATGCAGCAGTCAGCCAGAAACTTGCGCGATCTCTAATATAATATCACCCTTTCAAAGCGGTCGGAGGGAGAACCGCTCATAAGTAAAAATCGGGAGGAAAAACCACGAACAGCATGAGCCTCACCACACTTGGACGAAGTCGACCGGGTCGAAGCGGTGAAGCGATGAACCGCTCAAGGCCACGCACGTCATCAAAAGGCCCGCGTCTCCGAAGCGGACGCGGGCCGATTTCGTCGGTATACGCTAGGCAGGTATCAAGACAGCGATGCGGTGGATGCCGACCACCTTGCTGGTGTTGGCTGCCTCGTCGGTCTTGCCCTTGGAGCAGGTGTACACGTCACCTTCCTTGAGCTTGAATTCCTTGTCCGCCTTCTTGATCGTGAATTCACCGGCAGCAATGGTGCAGACCATGTCGTTGTCCATCACCATTTGAGGGGCGGCTGCTCCGGGCTGAAAGACTATATCGACAATTGAGATGCTCTTGTAGGCGGGGATATCGGAATTGCCGGTGCCGACCTCGACCAATCTGACGCCGGGTGCAATCTCCTTGCCTTCCTTCGGGCCGTATTTCTTCACCTTTGCCGCCGCCGCCAGCGTGAACAAAGGCGTTACCGCTGCCGCCGTCACGCCGAGCGCAATCGCGGACCTGCGATTCATGGTTTTCATCGCGTCCTCCCATTTAATGTTTGGCCACGCACCAATGCGCATGACCACAATACATTAGCACACATGCAGATAATTGCAGCACGGCGTTTCGGAGCTTACGGAAGCGAACCGCCTCCCGGTCGAATGCGACCGAACAGCAAACAATTCCATGCTATGCTGGCGAGCCATCAAACGGGCGACGGGGGATAGCAATGTTGGAAACGGACAAGGTATTCGCTGGCTCAATTCCGGAAAACTACGACCGCTATATGGTGCCGTTGATTTTCGAGCCGTTCGCCGCAGATCTTGCACGACGAGCAGCGTCCTTGTCGCCAAGCGCCGTTCTGGAAACCGCCGCGGGCACCGGGGTTGTCACCCGCGCATTGGCGCCAAAACTGTCCGCCGATGCAAGCTGTGTCGTAACCGACCTCAACCAGCCGATGCTCGACTACGCCGCTTCGCGGCAAGCTCCCGACGATCGCATCAAATGGCGTCAGGCTGATGCTCTGGCGCTACCGTTCGAAAATGCGGCATTCGATCTCGTTTGTTGTCAGTTCGGTGCGATGTTCTTTCCCAACCGCTCATCCGCCTATCGCGAAGCCCGGCGAGTCCTGAAGCCCGGAGGACATTTTCTATTCAGCGTATGGGATCGCATCGAAGAGAATGTATTTGCCGACGATGTGACGAATGCCCTGGCGAGGATTTTTCCGAACGATCCGCCGCGCTTTCTGGCACGCACGCCGCATGGCTACCACGATACGGCATTGATCCGTAGCGAGCTGGAGGACGCAGGTTTTTCCGGTGTGGTGATCGAGACGAGGGCCGAACAAAGCCGTGCCTCCTCGCCGCGCGTTCCGGCCGTTGCTTATTGCCAGGGCACTCTCCTTCGCAATGAAATCGAGACCAGAGAGGCGGGAAAACTGGACGCTGCAACCGACTACGCCGCAGCCGCGATTGCTGACAGGCATGGCAGCGGCGAGGTTGCTGCCAAAATCCAGGCTCACATAGTGGTGGCTGTGGCCTAGGTGTTGGATATCCCGCTCCGGCACTTGGCGACATTCAGCTGCTGTGCGGCAAACATCTTGCCGCTATCCCGAATTCTCAGAGGTTAACGTTCATTCGCCCGAGTGGCAGGTCGACAAGTGCCAGGTCGATAATCGCCGGTTTGACCGATCGCCGGGGCTTGATGGCGGCGGCTGCCGGCCGCGCGATTCCGGTCGGCCCGGCTTCACTTTGGCAGCCATGGCCGACTCCGCCCAGCAAGGTCTAGTCATTTCGCTTTCTTGACTCGGCCGACAAAAACGGGCAGCAAAGTCATCATTGGAGGGCAGTTTTGCCACCTATGCAGGTTTTGGAGGGCGTTTTTCGGTGTGACCGTCGCCCAATCGGCGGTCGGTAGAGGGATTGGTTAACCAACTTTGTCCATCTTTTGAATCAATCGGCAACAGACGCAAAGCGTGCTGGGGGCACCAGGCGAACTGTGAATGTCACGGCTGCGAAATCCGCTAGCCGGCATCGGCCGATTGAGAGTGGTTGAATGGCGTTTGTAAGTGCGAAAACCCGGGGTGACAGTCCTGCAACTGGATTGACTTCGATGAGGCCCGGCCTGCGCTGGGTCGCGGTTCCGGCCGTCGGCGCAGCCATTGCTTTATGGTCGGTGGCGACCTTGGCCGGCCTTTATTCAGTGGGAACCTCGCTCAGCGCCGCTTCCAACGGTCTCCCGCAAAGCCTGCTCGCGCCGCGCACCATCGCGCTCGCCGATCCTCGCCGCAGCCTTCCAAAGGCGCAGGCCCCGACATGGGCCGCAGCAAACGCGGCGCTGTCGGCCAAGCTGCTGCAGCACGGATGCGATGCCAACTGCCTGCGGTCGGCGTCGAACTTCGTCCACCAGGGAAAATCGGCCCGCCTCAAGCGCAACACCGTGCCGCTTGTCGCTGATGCGTCGCGGCAATCGAGCTTCGACGACGTGGTCGCCAAGGCCGCGCTGTCGCCGCAAAAGCTTGCCGCCGCCTTTGCCCGTGCCTCAGCCGGCTCTCCCGTCATGCTCGCCAGCCTGCCGGCCGACGCCCGGTTCGCCGAGCCGGTACGCATACCCGACCCGAACGGCCCGGCGTCAGTGCGCTTCGGGCCCGCGGTGGCGGAGATCGAACGCTCGTCGCGCCTTGCGCTGGCGCTGGCGAATACATTGCCGGAGCAGATGATCGACGTGCTCCCGGCAGTCGTCGCGGCAAGCGAGCCCGCGGCTTCGCAAGAGCCGCAAGAACCTGAGGTCCAACTGGCCTCGCTGCCGCCGCAAGACGACATGCCCGACAGCATTCCGCTGCCGACGCTGCGTCCGCGGGCGGACATCGATAAGCTGGCCGAGGCGCCGCGGGCTCAAGCGTCAAGAGATCAGGCGCCAAAAGACCAGGCGCGAAAAGATCAGGCGCAAAAGGATCAGGCATCGAAAACGGAGCCGCCCAAGGCGCAGGCCTCCAGGACCGCCAAGGCGAGCAAGGTGCAGACGGCCGACGCTCCGCCGGTCGAGACGCAACCCGGCAGCCTGTCGCCTCGCAATTCGTCACAAGCGGCAGTGCCGGGTGTATCGGGCAAGCCGGGCAAACGTTCGAAGACGCAGGGCGGCGACATGCTGGCCTATGCCAAGCCCGACATGCCTTCCGGCGGACTCGGCGGAGCCTTCAGGAACCTGTTCACCACGCCCAACATGGGTACCGGCGTCGCCGTCTACGACATCTCGGCCAAGACCGTCTATATGCCCGACGGCTCGCGGCTGGAGGCACATTCGGGACTGGGCGCGATGGTCGACCAGCCACGCTACGTCCACAAGAAGAATGTCGGCCCGACGCCGCCGGACACCTACAATCTGACGATGCGGGAATCGCGCTTCCACGGCGTTGAGGCCATCCGTCTGACGCCGGCCAGCGGCAGCAACAAATATGGCCGCGACGGCCTGCTCGCCCACACCTACATGCTGCGCGGCGGCCGCGCCGAATCGAATGGCTGTGTCGTCTTCAAGGACTATGCCCGCTTCCTCGCCGCCTACAAGAAGGGCAAGATCAAGCGCCTCGTCGTGGTGCCGCGCCTGTCGAAGCCGCTGACACGCGTCGCCCAAGAGGGGCGAGGGGCTTAGGTCGCTCGCGGCAGCCCTTCATGGCTTCGTCATCCCAGGGCGGAGCGAACGCGAAGCGGAGCGCAGACCCTGGGATCCATGCCGTTACGTCAGCCGAAGAATGCAACGACGCAGATTGAAAGCCGTTCTGTAGCGATCCCTTTCACCTCCTGTCCTTCCCGCATCAAAAAGTCCCGCCCGTTGCAGCGCGGAGAGGTCACGGCATGATGGGGTGGACGGCGCCCGACGGCATCGGATGTGCCAGAATGAGTTCGTTGAGATCTCAAACAAGGGAGCCGTCCGTGGAACACCTTATCCGTATTGG
>NZ_JAMYPD010000014.1:0-156603 GCF_040320195.1 Mesorhizobium sp. M0768
AATCGGTGATCGCAACGTCACCACCGTGCCATGGCCGCTCGCCCCTCAGAGCAAGCTCCGTTCTCTCTCCAAAACTTTTTGCAGAACCTTCAGCACACTATCCCTGCGGCGATGAAAGATTGGCGAAGGCTGACGTGAAGTCCGATCTCCCCCCTTGAGGGGGAGATGGCCGGCAGGCCAGAGGGGGGTACTGCCCCGCCGGCGTCTCAAACAAAAAACCCGGCTTCGCGCCGGGTTTTCAAACGCTGCGAGCCAACCAGCCTCAGCTCACCTTGACCTTGGCGGCGGCAGCCTGGTCCTCGGCCAGCTTCTGCTGGAACATCTGCGCGAAATCGATCGGGTCTAGCATCAGCGGCGGGAAGCCGCCGTTGCGTGTTGCCTCGGCAATGATCTGCCGGGCGAACGGGAACAGCAGCCGCGGGCATTCGATGAACAGGATCGGCAGCATGTGCTCCTGTGGGAAGCCGCTGATGGAGAAGACGCCGCCATAGACCAGCTCGACGTTGAACAGCACTTCCTGGTCGAACGACGCTTTTGCGTTCAGCGTCAAATTGACGTCGAACTGCTTGTCCGAAAGCGGGTTGGCGTTGACGTTGACATTGATGGCGATGCCCGGAGCCTTGTCGCGGCCGCGCAACGAGTTCGGTGCGCCGGGGCTTTCGAAGGACAGGTCCTTCACATATTGCGCAAGCACGTTGAGCGAAGGCTGCGCCGCATTTCCATTACCGTTGGCTGCGCCGGTCGGCGCGTCGTCGTTGCTGGCCATAAGCTGTGGTCCTTTTGCCTGGGCAGCGTTGCTGACCGGATTGAAATTCGGGCGTTCGCTATCATGGCCGGCCCGACAAGACAAGTTTGCAAAAGACACCGGTTGCCTTGCAGCTACTCGTCCTTGAGGCGGCGCCAGGGAGAACCCGGTCCGCGCGTATGGTCGTCGGCCCGCGAATAGTCTCCGTCGTCGAGATCGATGGTCTTGCCGCGTTGCCTTGCCCGCAAACCACCGCTGAAATCGGTGGCCAGCACGATGCGGCCTTTCAGCATCCGCCAGGCAAGATCGCGCACCGGCGGCAGGAACAGCAGAAGGCCGAAAATATCCGAGATGAAGCCGGGGATGATCAAAAGGATCGCGGCCAGCACGATCATGGCGCCATGCGCAAGCTGGCCGCTCGGATCACGCCCAGCATCCATTTCGGCACGGATCCTGGCCATCACGCCAAAACCCTGGTGTCGAAGGAGCAAGGCGCCGGCAATGCTCGAGGCCAGCACCAGCCCGACCGTCGCCAGCGCGCCGATCTGGCGGCCGACAATGACGAAACCGGCTATCTCCAGCAGCGGAAGCGCGAGAATGAACAGGGGAAACAGCGAGATACGCAAATCTTGACCGATCGTTTCGATGTTTTGCCGGCCGGCGAGCAATCGCCGCTGGCACCAGAGCTGTTAGATAGGTATGGCTGCCTTTGATTTGAATGATTGCGCCATGCGTTCTATATGCTTTGGATACCGAACGCTATGTGATCGCGGCCCTTGCTTGGCCGCTGGTCCGGCCAAAGCAGGGATTGATTGGCGCAAGATATGGGCTTCTTCGACTTCGGCACGATTTTCTTTCTGATTGCGGCGGTGGTGATCTTCTTCCAGCTGCGCAACGTGCTTGGCCGACGCACGGGCAACGAGCGCCCGCCCTTCGATCCATATACGGCAGCGCGCAAAAACGACAAGGATGCCGCCCAGAAACCCGAGAACGTGGTTTCGCTGCCGCGCAAGCGCCTGACAGGAGAGCCGGCGGCCGACACCTATGTGGCGATCGATGCCTTTGCCAAGCCCGACACCGATCTCAACCGGGGCCTGCGGGCGATCAAGGACAATGATCCGACCTTCGACCCGAAGACCTTCGTCGACGGCGCCAAGATGGCTTATGAGATGATCGTCATGGCCTACGCCGATGGCGACCGCAAAACCTTGAAGAACCTTTTGTCGCGCGAGGTCTATGACGGCTTCGTCTCGGCCATCGGCGACCGTGAGGCGAAAGCCGAAAAGATCCAGTCCTCCTTCGTCGGCATCGACAAGGCCGACATCGTTTCGGCCGAGATGAAGGGCAGCGAGGCCCACATCACGCTGCGCATTGTCAGCGAACTGATTTCGGCGACCCGCGACAAGGCCGGCGCCGTCATCGACGGCGATCCCGAGACCGTCGCCGAGGTCAAGGACGTCTGGACCTTCGCCCGCGACACGCGCTCGCGCGATCCGAACTGGAAGCTCGTCGCCACCGAAGAAGAAGACTGAACTGGACGGCGGCGGAGGCTGTCGTGTCGCTTTCTCGAGCCTTCAGCGAAAAATCCTTTGGCGAATTGCCGGGCTGGGGTGAGGACGACCATCTTGCTGCCTTTGACGCCTTTCGCCGCTCGGCCTTTCATATCCTGAGCAAACCCTACCGCTCCGGCGCGCTCGGCGTCGACTACAATGGCTTTGCCGACGCCTATGCCGAAGCGCGCACCGTTTCGCCGGCGAATCGGTCGCAGGCTCGAAGCTTTTTCGAGCGCCATTTCGTTCCGGCCCGTATCGATGCCGAAGATGGTGGTCCCGGCCTGGTCACCGGCTTTTATGAGCCGGAGGTCGAAGCCTCGCCGGTACGCACGCAACGGTTTTCGGTGCCGTTGCTGGCGCGCCCGGCCGACCTAGTCGACATCGACGACGGCAATCGTCCTTCAGCCTTGGATCCTTATCTCGCCTTTGCTCGTGCGGCGCCGAACGGCCCGGTCGAATATTTCGACCGCGGCGAGATCGAACGCGGCGCGCTTGCCGGAAAAAGGCTGGAAATCGCCTGGCTCGCCGACAAGGTCGACGCCTTCTTCATTCACGTGCAGGGCGCGGCACGCCTCAAGATGACCGACGGCAGGCTTCGCCGCATCACCTATGCCGCCAAATCCGGCCAGCGCTTTACCGGACCGGGCAAGATCTTGAGCGAGGAAGGCGAGATCCCGCGGGAGAAAGTGACGATGCAGTCGATCCGTGCCTGGTTCAAGGCGCATCCGGAACGCGTCGACGAGATCCTTTGGCGCAACCGCTCCTACATCTTCTTCCGCGAGATGGGCGTCGACGACCCAGAGCTCGGCCCGATCGCTGCCGCCAAGGTGGCGCTGACACCCGGCCGCTCGATCGCCGTCGACCGGCTGCTGCATACGTTCGGCACGCCCTTCCATATCGATGCGCCGTCGCTGACCGCTTTCGACGGAAAACCGTTCCGGCGGCTGATGATCGCGCAGGACACCGGCTCGGCGATCACCGGGCCGGCCCGCGGCGATCTGTTTGCCGGGTCGGGCGATGCTGCCGGCGAGATCGCCGGCGTTATCCGCAACGCCGCAGATTTCTATGCGCTGGTCCCCCGGCCGCTGGTTTCAGGAGCAGGCCGATGACCCGGCGCATCGATAGGCTGAGCGAGGACGACCGGGTGCTGTGGAACCTGGTGGCGCACACGGCAAAACCGCTGAAGGGCAGAACCGCCGTCGAAATTCCGCACGTCGGGCCGGAGATCGACGAGACCAGGCAGGCGCCGCCGCCGGCACAGGTCGCGGGCAATGCTGCCACGGCCGCAAAGCCGAAGGCGCAGCATGTCTCCCACGCACTCGACGAACCGACGCTGGACAAGCTGTCGAAGGGCCGGCTGCCGATCGAGGGCCGCGTCGACCTGCATGGCCTGACGCAGGACGAAGCCTATTCGCTGCTGTTTTCCTTTCTGCACCGGGCGCATGCCGGCGGCATCCGCTACGTCCTCGTGATCACCGGCAAGGGCTCTTCGTCGGGCGGCGATGGCGTCTTGCGGCGCGCCGTGCCGTCATGGCTGTCGACACCCGCCTTCCGGCCCCTCGTCTCCAGCCACGACCATGCCGCCCGCAAACATGGCGGCTCGGGTGCGCTCTATATCCGCTTGCGGCGGGCGCGCTCATGAGGAAACGCCGATGAGGGACGCACCTATGAGGATGCACCCATGAAGGTGCGCTTGTGACCCCATTCGGCGAAAAGCTTCGCGTGCTGCGAAACGAGCGCGGCGTCAGCCAGAAGGACATGGCCAAGGCGATCGGCGTCAGCGCAGCCTATCTCTCGGCGCTGGAACACGGCCGCCGCGGTGCGCCGAGCTGGACGCTGATCCAGAAGATCATCGGCTATTTCAACATCATCTGGGACGACGCCGAGGAACTGGCGCGGCTGGCCGAAACCTCGCATCCGCGTGTCAAGCTCGACACGTCGGGCCTTAGCCCGGCGGCGACCGAGCTTGCCAACCTTCTGGCCGACAACATCGAAAAGCTTGACGAAGCCGAGCTTCGCCGCATCATTGCGTCGCTCCGCGCCGCACTGGCACGACCGAAATGAGCTGCCTTGTTACTGGACAGAGCCGACCAGCACCTGCTGGCCGCCGCGGATCGACACCCAGCGGCCGGTATTGTCGATCGCCTGCCGCTTGAGGAAACGATAGCCGGTCTGGTCCCAGGAACGGACCTGGTCGGTCAGATTGTCGAGGATGTAGTCGCCCTTGTCGGTGCGCACCGTCAGCACCGCGTGGCCTTCGCCATCCGGCTTGCGCACGACGGTCATCAGCAGATCGGAAAACGAGACGCCCAGCCGGTTCAGCTCACGGCGCTTTTCCAGGACATAGTCCTCGCAATCGCCGACGCCCTTGTCGGGATAGGCCCAGACCTCGTCCTTGCCGTAGATGTCGAAGTCGCTCTCCGGCTTGACGGCGGCGTTGACCCTTGTCGTGACGCTGAGCAGCTTGCGCCACAGCGAGCCGGTCAGGCTGGCGGGCGACAGATCCTTCGGGCGGATCGAACATTCGGACGCGTAGCTCTTGCAGAAATCATAATGGCCGATCGGCTGCGAGGTCGGGCCACCTGTTATCATCGGGCTGGCTGCCGAGGCCGAACCGGCCCAACCTGCCGCCACAGTAAGTCCGGCCAGCGCACACAGGCGCAGCGTTCTCGCCATTGGTGAGGAAATCATTGTCCCCGCTTGTCCCTTGTTGTTAACGAAACGTTAAGGGGTATTTACAGTCCGTGTCAATTATGAGGATGGATTGATTTTTGCGGCATGGTTACCCGCGTGGCGCCAACGCGACTATTGTGCAACAGGTCGACCGGCCGCACGGCCCCGCCAACCGATGATTTTGGCATTGACCGACCTGATGCGGATTGACGGGCATCATCACTGGTCGCCTATTTCTTGCCGGTCCTGACCAGCTTGGGCTTGACCGCAACACGGTTCTGACGGCCGTAGCTGGTAATGAAGTCGACGATGCGCGGCACGATTTCGGAGCGGAAGCGCGAGCCGTTGAACACACCATAATGGCCGACCGCCGGCTGCATGTAATGGGCGTGCCTGTCGGCCGGGATGTTGATGCACAGGTCGTGCGCAGCCTTGGTCTGGCCGAGGCCGGAGATGTCGTCGTTCTCGCCCTCGACCGTGAACAGGGCGACATTGCGGATCGCCGAAGGGTCGACCGCCACGCCGCGATGCGTCATCGTGCCCTTGGGCAAGGCCTGGCGGACAAACACGGTGTCGACGGTCTGCAGGTAGAATTCCGCCGTCAGATCCATCACCGCCAGATATTCGTCGTAGAACTCGCGGTGCTTCTCGGCATTGTCGCCGTCATGCTTCACCAGATGCATGAAGAAGTCCTTGTGGGCGATGATGTGGCGGTCGAGGTTCATGCTCATGAACCCCGAAAGCTGCAGGAAGCCGGGATAGACCTCGCGGCCGAAGCCCGGCACCGGCCAGGGCGCGCGCATGATGACGTTGCCGCGGAACCAGTCGATGCCCTTTTCCTGCGCCAGCAGATTGACCGCCGTCGGATTGCGGCGCGTGTCGATCGGCCCGCCCATCAGCGTCATCGTCGAGGGCACGAACGGATCACCCTTGGCTTCCATCAGTGCCGCCGCCGCCAGCACCGGCACCGAAGGCTGGCACACCGCCATCACATGGGTGTCGGGACCCAGCGCATGCAGCATGTCGACGATGTAGTCGATATAGTCGTCAAGATCGAAGCTGCCGTCGGCCAGCGGCACCATGCGGGCGTCGACCCAGTCGGTGATATGCACGTCGGCATAGGGCAGCATCGCCTCAACCGTGCCGCGCAGCAGCGTCGCGTAGTGGCCAGACATCGGCGCGACGATCAACAGTTTCGGATCCGGTCGGCGCCCAGCAGGAACCGCCCGCTCGAAACGGACCAGGTTGCAGAACGGCCGCGACCAGACGGTATGTTCGCTGACCTCGACGGTTTTCCAGTCGACCACGGTCTTGGTCAGGCCGAATTGCGGCTTGCCGTAGCGGCGCGTCGTGCGCTCGAACAGTTCGGCCGTTGCCGCAACCGAGCGACCCCAGGACGTGTGTGAGACCGGGTTGAGCGGATTGGAGTAGAACAGGCGCACCGCATCGGCATAGAGGCGCGCCGGCTGCAAGGCGGCGTGGTTCAGTTCGTAGAGCTGGTAGAACATCGAGAACCCCGCTGCCGACTGCGATCGAAGGGCCGACGAGCAGCGCCGAGCCTTGAATGCCTTGCGGGGAAGTTAGCAACAATCTGCTGCGATGCAATACGTCAACTTGCGTGATTTAGGCTCGTTCTTTCGTCCAAGGCGTTGAGAATCCGCCTGGAACGGCAACAGCCGGCTCAATGTGCACCTGCGAAGGCCAGGCAGGCAGCACGGCTATTGGGGACGAGCGTCGGAGGCGGTGTCCGGCCGTGGCGGCCGTTAGATCCGTGCCATGCAGACAGCGGTGTGACCCGAGCTGATGAAGCCAAGCTGACTGGCGGCGCCCTTCGACAGATCGAGCATCCGCCCCTTGATGAACGGGCCGCGGTCGTTGATGCGCACGACGACACTGCGGCCATTGTTGCGATTGGTCACCTTCAGCTTGGTGCCGAACGGCAGGCTGCGATGCGCGGCAGTCAGCGCCGACGGGTTCATGCGTTCGCCGGAAGCGGTTCTGGAATGCAGTGAGTACCAGGACGCACGGCCGCACTGAGCGGCGGCGCTGGCAGTGGATGCGCCGACCATCAGGCCAGCCGCGATCGTGGCCGCGACAAGCGCGGTCTGGTTGCTTTTGTTCATGTGTTGGGGACTGGCTCCGTTGACAGACCCGCAGCGGTTAGGGACGAATGAGGCAGCAAATGCGGCAATGATCTGTCGGTTCCATGGCAATGTTACACGTTTGGAGTCGACGCGAAACAATTTGTCAGAGATTTCCCGCAGCGCGGCACAGCTTCCTTGATGATCTTTTCACCGATCTCCGCATGTCTTGCGCAGGATCAGAGGTTAGCATCTAAGTAGAAGTTGGCGTAATTGGGCTGCTTCTTTTAGCTGTTCCATTTCGGCCGGAATGCGGCTGATGATCGACTTGGAAGGGAGTTCTAGCGATGAGATTGATCAAAAATCTGCTGGCCTTGATTGTGCTCGCCATCGGCGTGCTGTGGTCATTGCAAGGCATCGGTTGGGTCCAGGGCAGCTTCATGACCGGCCAGTCGCAATGGCTTATGCCGGCATCGTGACCGCGCTGGTCGGCCTGGTCGGTCTGGCCTGGGCAAACCGTTCGCGCGGTTGAGCAGGCGTCCATGCTCAGGCGCCCGCCGGAGCAGCACACAGCGGACCCGTGGCGGCCGCTCACCGCGACCAGTACTGCCAGCCCCAGTAGAAACTTTCGTCGCGCGGCGGCAGGCGGTTGCGCTCGGCATCCAGCTGGACCGGCGTCGGCGTTTTGCGTTCGCCGTCAGGCGGCTGTTTGTCTCCGGCCTTGATCAGGCGGAGCCAATGGCCGAAATGCGCAAACAGTACAGCGGTGGAATGGGGCATCGTCACGTCTCCGGTCCGGTTACTCCCGCCCCGCCCACGGGACGAGAACCCGCTCGATCCTGCGGATGATGAATTCGAGCACGAAGGCAATGGCAGCGATCACCAGTATGCCCATCACCACCACGTCGGTGACGAGGAACTGGGCAGCGGACTGGATCATGAATCCAAGCCCGCGCGTCGCGGCCACCAGCTCGGCGGCGACCAGCGTCGACCAGCCGGCGCCGAGCGCGATGCGCAGCCCGGTCAGGATCGAGGGCAGCGCGCTGGGCAGGATGACGTGCCTGATCACCTGGCGCTGCGTGGCGCCAAGCGAGCGCGCTGCATTGATGCGCTCCTGCGAGACGCCGCGAACACCCGATGCCGTCGACAGCGCAACCGGCGCCAGCATGGCAATGGCAATCACCAGGATCTTGGACGGCTCGCCAATGCCGAACCAGATAATGATCAGCGGCAGATAGGCGAGCGGCGGGATCGGCCGCAGGAATTCGAGCAGCGGATCGAAGATGCCGCGCCCGATCGTGCTGATGCCGATAGCCAGCCCGATGGGAACGCCGACGAAAACGGCCGCGACCAGCGCCGCAAACACCCGCCACAGGCTGGCGGCGATATGCTGGAGCAGCGTTGCGTCGACAAAGCCGTCACGGGCGACGACGACAAATTTGTTCCAGACTGCCACAGGCGACGGCAGGAAAACCGGCGACACCAATTGCAGGCGGGCCGATGCCGTCCACGCCGCCAGCATCATCAGAATGGTGATCGCGCTAACCACGCGGGCCGAAACGCGGCTGCGTCTCGGCCGCGGCCGCGACCATGGCACCGACAGCGCGTCGGCTCCGTCGTCGACCTTGCGCTGCGGCCGCTCGGTATAGGAGGTAACGGTCATGCTGCCTCCCCTTCGAAGATCGCGTCGGTCAGCTCGCCGCGCGCTGCGGCGAAGGCGGGATCGGCCTTGATGCTGCGAATGGCCTCGCCGGCTGCATAGCGCCGGCTGAAGCCGGTCTCGAAGCTCCACACCACCCGGCCAGGGCCGGGAGCGAGCACAATGATACGGGTTGCCAGCACCAGGGCTTCCTCGATGCCGTGCGTGACCATCAGCACGCCGACCTGGCTCGCCGTCCACAGATCGAGCAGCGTTGTCTGCATGCGTTCGCGTGTCAGCGCATCGAGCGCGCCCAGCGGCTCGTCGAGCAGCAGGAATTGCGCCTCGGCCGCCAGCGCCCGGGCCAGGCCGACCCGCTGGCGCATGCCGCCGGAAAGCTCCCAGATGCGCTTGTCGCCGGCGCCGTCGAGTTTCACCAGCGCCAGAAGGTCGTCGGCAGTCCGCGCCCGTTCCGCGGCCCTGACACCGCGCAGCCTGAGCGCAAAGGCGACATTTTCCCGCGCGGTCAGCCACGGAAACAGCGCGTCGTTCTGGAACACGACGGCGCGGTCAGAGCCTGGCGCCGTGATCGGCCGGCCGCCAATCGTGGCGCGTCCGCGCACAGGCTCGACCAGGCCCGCAGCGACGTTGAGCAACGAGGTCTTGCCGCAGCCGGAGCGGCCGACCAGGACAACGAAGTCATCCTTGGCGATCTCAATCGACACATTTTCGACCGCCGGCGCCGGCTGACCGTCATAGTGGACCGAGACCTTGTCGAGCACGAGATGCGTCATGGGAACCTCGCCGATATCCCGAATCTGTCTGCCCCGAAGCCGCTCCTCGCAAGCGGTTCGGGGCAGGGAGCACGCGGCGTCAGGGAAGGAGAACCGCGCGCGTTGGCGTCAGTTCGAGGCAAGCGCTTCGCTGACATATTTCGACGATACGTATTCCGAATAATCCGGCAGCACGGCGTCGATCTTGCCCTGCTCCTTGAGGAAGGCCGATGTCGCCTCGACCGCTTTGACCGTGCCGCCACCGAGGAACTTGTCCGAGGCTTGCTCCTCGAGCGTCGGGAAGAAATAGCCCCTCAATAGTTGCGGCACGTCCTCCAGCTTGGCCCCGGTGATCGTGGCGATCTTCGCCGCTTGCGGCGACGTCACCGACCAGGCGTCCGGCTTGGCCAGGAACTCGGCATAGGCCGCGCCCGTCACCTTGACGAAGTCGCGCACCGCTTCCGGGTTCCTTTCGGCGAAATCGGTGCGCACGATCCAGGCGTCGAAGGTCGGCGCGCCCCAGGCGGCGACCTGCGAGGAATCCAGCACGACCTTGCCCGAAGTCTTGATCTGGCCGAGTGCCGGATCCCAGACATAGGCGGCGTCGATGTCGCCGCGCGCCCATGCCGCCGCGATCTCCGGTGGCCGCAAATTGAGAATATCGATCGACTTCGGGTCGACACCCTCATGCTTCAGCGCGGCAAGCAGGCTGTAATGCGTCGTCGAAACGAAGGGCACCGCCACCTTCCTGCCGGCAAGGTCGGCGGCCTTCTCGATGCCGGCGCCGTTGCGGGCGACAAGGGCCTCGGATTCGCCGATCAGCCCGACAATGAAGATTGTCTGGATTGGAAGCTCGCGGCTCGCCGCCGCCGCCAGCGGGCTCGAACCGACATAGCCAATGTCGACCGATCCGGAAGCGATGGCGGCGATCACGTCGGCGCCGGAATCGAATTTCCGCCAGTCGATTGCCGCCTTGGTCGCGCTCTCATAGGCGCCGTCGGCCTGCGGCACCTTCGAGGGCTCGACGACCGTCTGGTAGCCGATAGTGATCTTGAGGTCCTGCGCATCGGCTTGGCCGAGAAAGGCGGCGCCAGCCAAGGCCGCCGAGGACAAGAGAACGATACGTCGCGAAATGGTGGACATGAAACGCTCCTTGGAAACGAGGAAAACCCGGATTGCGTTTCATAGTCATCTAACTCTATCGTTCTTGTAGAGTTAAATCCTTCCAATCGGTGCGGTCTTGTTAGAAAAAGTCATCTGGCTATGGCAGTTCGCGCGCTTCTGGGTGACGGCTCGGGTGAGAACCATCGTCCTTGCCCGGGAACCTCTTCCACGTCGTCCTTGCGCGCAACAAGGATTTTCCCGTTTTCGCCCCTGCATCGGCAAATCCATACTGTGGATAGCCAAGAAATTGGAAACAAGTTCCCTGTGTTCGCGGTTAAGTCTAGTATCCTTATCGACATTGAAGGATTGGAGAGGACGATGAGCGACGCCACCCTCCTTGTTGCCGCGCGCGGCATGCTTTGGCCTTCAAATTCAGGGGCAGAAGCTGCTGTTGGTATTCTCGCCGATCGGGACATTCCTGCCGCCGGCCAGTTTGCCGGTGTGTCATTCGCGGTGGCTCCTGTGCTCGCAAGAGCACAAGCCCCGGCCAAAATGGCCATTGCGGCGTGAAAACGAAGCAAAATCAACGTTTCTCGGCTTGTATATCATGTCACTAGAATTTATCTGTAGTGACAGCTTGGACGCGGCGGGGAGGCACGCCAGGCGTTTCGCAACCGGTGGCCTTGCGCCATCGCATGACAGAGAAACGTGCGGGTTATGCTCACGAAAAAAGGTAAATACGGCCTCAAGGCGCTCGTCCATCTGGCGCGCCTGCCGGTTGGACAGCTCGCCTTCGTCAACGACATCGCCACAGGAAACAATATTCCGAAGAAGTTCCTCGATGCCATCCTTGGCGAATTGCGCAATGCCGGTTTCGTTCAGAGCCGCAAGGGCAAGGAAGGCGGCTACCGGCTGGCACGCCCAGCGGACGAGATCAAGGTCGGCCACGTCGTGCGCGTGCTCGACGGGCCGCTTGCCCCCATTCCTTGCGCCAGCCGCACCCAGTATCAGCGCTGCGAAGACTGCAACGAGGCGACATGCCAAGTCCGACACCTGATGCTGGAGGTCCGGCAGGCCATCGCCGAGGTGCTGGATCAGCGCAGCCTCGCGGAAATGCGCGACATCGCCGGCGACGAGGATTTTTCGGCGGCGTTGAAAATCCAGGCCTGAACCAATCTCTCCTGAGCCGGCGACGATCGCCAGGACAGCTGGTGTGCGCATGACCGGGCGCGCTACGCCAAGTTCGATCATCATTGTCGGCGGCGGCGCCAGCGGTGTCGTGCTTGCCGCTCATCTGCTGAAGTCGCCCAATCCCGATCTACGTGTCAGCCTGATCGAAAAACGCCCGCATTTTGGGCAAGGCATGGCCTATTCAACGCTGCTGTCGGCGCATGTGCTGAATGTCAGCGCGTCGGGCATGAGCGCCTATGCCGACGATCCCGGCAATTTCTCGCGCTGGCTGCTTGAACGCGGCCTGGCAACGCCGGAACAGGCGCCGGTCTATGCGCCGCGCAGCGTCTACGCCCGCTATCTCAAGGAGTTGCTCGACGAGCTCGAGGCGCGTGAGCAGCAGACGGGCCGGCTGCGCTTGATCCGCGAGGAGAGCCTGTCGATCTCGCCGACCGCGTCAGGCGTCGAAGTGGCGCTGGCCAACGGCACCAGCGTGGTTGCGCATCTTGCCGTGCTCGCCACCGGCCACGACGAAGAGCCGGGGGCGGGGCAGGGGCATGCGATCAGGATGGGATCCGAGGCGGACACTGCGCTCGACCCCGAAGCCCGAGTCCTGGTGCTGGGCACCGGCTTGAGCATGGTCGATGCCTTCCTGTCGCTCGAGCAGCGCGGCCACCGCGGCGCGATCGTCGCGGTGTCGCGGCGCGGCCTGCTGCCTTCGCCGCATCGCAAGGGCAATCCGATCAAGCTCGACGTTGCCGACATTCCGCTCGGCACCCAGCTTTCCTATTTCGTCGGCTGGTTCCGCGACCTGATCCGGGAAAACCAGAAGGCCGGCATCGACTGGCGCGACGTCGTCGACGGTCTGAGACCCTTCAACCAGAAGATCTGGCAGAACTGGCCGTCCTCGGCCAAGCGCCGCTTCGTCGAGCACACCAAGGCCTGGTGGGACATCCACCGCCATCGCATGGCGCCGGAAGTCTACGCCCGCGTTGCCGAGGCGGTGCAAGCGGGCCGCATCCGCCTTGTCGCCGGCCGCGTCGTTGAGATCGCCGCCGGCGACGGCTTCAGCCTACAGGTCCAGTCGCGCCACACGCAGCAGCTCGAAAGGTTCGACGTCACCCGCATCTATGATTGCACAGGCATCGCCAGGGACATCTCGACCACCTCGAACAGCGTGGTGCGGTCGCTGGTCGAGCGTGGGCTGGCACGGCCGGATCCGCTGCGCCTCGGCCTCGACGTGACCGCGAACTGCGAGGTCATCGCCGGCGACGGCACGGTATTCGCCAATATCCTCGCCGTCGGTCCACTGACGCGCGGCACCTTCTTCGAAATCGACGCCATTCCCGATATTCGCGTGCAGTGCGCGCGGCTGAGCAAGCGCTTGCTCGGATGAGGCCGCCTCTGTCTTGACGCGATCTCGGATGCAAGACCGCTGTCGCCGGGTGAAAAGATCTCGACCGCATAGCCGCGTTCGGTGAAGGCGAACCAGGGTGCGGGAGCTCGCTCCACCAGAGCCGACCAGCAGCCTGTGGTGGTCGAGACAGCCAGGCGATGACGCCACACGTTTCGGCCGTCTCGCATCGACCGGATTGATGTCGCGCACGCTCGTCTTCGTTCTCCTCCATGGATTTTGTAGTCGGCGAGGCCGTGAGCCGCGACCCTGGCCAGATGGCCGGGCAAATTCTGCTTTCGTCGTCACCGTGCCTTGCCTACCATGGCGCATGACCCAACGCGGAAGACTCTACGGCTGTCCGGTCGAGTTCGCGCTCGACGCGCTCGGGGGCAAATGGAAGACGGTGATCCTGGCGCGCATCAAGGAACAGCCGATGCGCTATTCCGACCTGCGCCGGCTGATTCCCTCACTCTCGGACAAGATGCTGACGCAGCGCCTGGCCGAGCTTGTCGAGATCGGCTTCGTCACGCTCCAGACGTCGCCCGACGGCAAGGGGCGCTACGCCTTGACCGGGCGCGGTGAAGATCTCGCCGCCGCGCTCCAGGCGCTCTACGACTGGGGCAGCGTGCACGGTCGCGCCGAGGGCGTGCGTTTTCGCACCGACAGCGCAGCCACCATCTAGATCAATTCCGGGAAAGGCGCGGAGCGGTTTTCCGTCCGTAATGTGTGAAGACAAAGCGATGGAGCGGTTCGGCGTTGCCGTGAAACGGTAGGTCGCGCGGCAAGCCGATTGCCCTCAACCCGCGCCGGCAAGCGCGCTGCAGAAGCTTGCGACGTCGGTGAGGACGGCTTCGCCGAGGAAGCGTAGCGTTGCCATCGAGCGGTCGCGCGCTTCGCGGTTGCCGAAGCCACAGGCATCCTCGATTACCACGGCGACAAAGCCATTGTCGGTCGCCTGGCGAACGGTCGGCTCGATGCCGATCTCCATGGCGATGCCAGCGAGCGCTATCGTGCGCACGCCGCAATCGCGCAAGGCAAAGCCGAGCGCGGTGGAATCGAACGCCGACATCGTGAGCTTGTCGAATACCGCCTCGTCCGCGCGGGGGTCCAGCTCGGGCACGATCCGCGTCGCTTCGGCGTCGCGCGGGAACCACGGCTCGACCGTGTCGGGGCTGTCGCGCCGCTGCCAGGCCATGGCGGTGCGCAGCTGCGTCGCGCCCATCCATTTGCGCGGCAGCGACAGGTGGCGCGTGAACGCCACCCGCATTCCGGCCCCGCGCGCCGCTTCTAGCACCGTACCGGTACGCTCGACGATGGTCGCGGCGCGGGCCACCTGTCGGCAGATGCCGACCTGCATGTCGTAGACCACCAGCGCCGTGCGGCGCGGATCGCCCCACTCAGCCAGGCTGGCCGGGATTTCGATCCCGTCGCTCGACCGGATCATGCCGCAGTCCGGTCCCATGGCTTGGCGATATCGACCGTCGGATCGAACAGGAATTCCAGCGGCAATGGCGCGTCGAAGGCGATGAAGTGCCATTCTAGCAGCCCGGCCTTGGACAGCGGGAAGTCCTCGGTGTAGCGCCGCGCTTCCGCGACGCTGTCGAGCTCGAAGACGATGATGACGCCGCCAATATCGGCGCGCGCATAATTCTCCCGCACGATCCCCGCCTTCCAGAGCCGCCAGACATTCGACACTTCGTCGCGCAGATAAGGCCGCAAATCGTCGAGCGTGACGCCGGGCTTGAAATTGTCATAGGCAAGAATCTTCATCGGCCGTTCCTTGCATTGCTGTTCGCCCAGCGCCGGGTAGCATGGCGGAATCGGCGGCCGCAACGAACGAGATGGTGCGTTGAAACGCCCGCACGATTGCCGTTGATCCTATGGGCGGCCGCAGGATAATTTTTGCTGAAGAGGAGAAAAGCGCGGTGACCATCGAAAGGCTGAACCCCGAGGGCATGCACAGCAATCCGGCCTATTCGCACGGCGTGTCGCTGCCGGCATCCGCGCGCATCGTGCTGGTCGGCGGCCAGAATGGCGTCGACGCGCAAGGCCGGACCGTCGCCAGGGACGATCTCGCTGCACAGACCGCTCAGGCGCTTTCCAACCTGGCAAAGGTGCTGGAAGCCGGTGGGGCAAAGCCTGAAGACCTCGTCAGCCTCTCGGTCTATATCGCCGGCGACCTGGACATAGGGCCGGCCTTCGGCGCCTGGATGGCGTTCTGGGCAAACCGTGGCGCGCCGCCGATCATCAAGGTGCTGCGCGTCGCCGGCCTCGGCAATCCGGATTGTCTGATCGAGATCGAAGCCCAGGCCGCGATCGCCTGAACCCTAAGCGGGTTCTGCAAATCTTTTGCCCCTGCCTGCAGGCCGACGAAGCTTTCGCGAAATTCCATTCCCCTGCTGGCGGCCGGATTGGCACGATCTATCTTCTTTCCAACTGCAAACGGCTGGAAAAGACGGTAGGTTGCCGTCTTCCAGGGCGGTTGCTCATTCTGGCAACGGAGCATCTGACATGAGCAAGCACAAGATCGTGGCATCGGACGATGCATCGTCCCGCCTGCGCCCGCCTTATGCCTCGGTTCTCGACCTGATCGGGCAGACGCCGGTCGTCGAGCTGACCAAATTCGACATCGGCAAGTGCCGGCTGTTCATCAAGCTCGAAAGCCAGAATCCCGGCGGCTCGATCAAGGACCGCATCGCGCTGTCGATGATTGCCGCCGCCGAAAAACAGGGCAAACTGAAGCGCGGCGGGACGATTGTGGAGGCGACCGCCGGCAACACCGGTCTTGGTCTCGCCCAGGTCGGCATCCCCAAGGGCTACCGCATCATCCTGGTCGTCCCCGACAAGATGTCGCGCGAAAAGATCCAGCATTTGCGGGCGCTCGGCGCGGAGGTGCGGATGACGCGTTCCGATGTCGGCAAGGGTCATGCCGAATATTATCAGGACATGGCCGAAAAGATCGCCGCCGAGCTGCCCGGCGCCTTCTATGCCAACCAGTTTGCCAACCCGGCCAATCCGCTGGCTCATGAAACCACGACCGGACCGGAAATCTTCCAACAGCTCGAAGGCGACGTCGATGCGGTTGTCGTCGGCGTCGGGTCCGGCGGCACGCTGACCGGGCTCGGCCGCTACTTTGCGAAAGTCTCGCCAAAGACCGAGATGATTTTGGCCGATCCGGTCGGCTCGGTGCTGGCGCCGTTGATCAAGACCGGCAAGATGATAGAGGCCGGGAGCTGGACCGTCGAAGGCATCGGCGAGGATTTCGTCCCGCCCAATGCCGATCTGTCGCTGGTCAGGAAGGCCTATTCCATCCCCGACAAGCAGAGCATGCTGGCGGTGCGCGACCTGCTTTCGAAGGAAGGCATCCTCGCCGGCTCGTCGTCCGGCACGTTGCTTTCGGCAGCGCTCCGCTATTGCCGCGAGCAGACCGTGCCGAAGCGCGTCGTCACCTTCGTCTGCGACAGCGGCAACAAGTACCTGTCGAAAGTGTTCGACGACTTCTGGCTGGCCGAGCAGGGCCTTGCCGAGCAGGAGCAGCATGGCGATTTGCGCGATCTGGTGATGCGTTCGCACCGCACCGGTGACACCGTGTATGTCGGTCCGGACGAAAGCCTGCTCAACGCCTATGGCCGTATGCGCCGCTCGGACGTCTCGCAGCTGCCGGTGCTGGACGAGGGCAAGCTCGTCGGCATCATCGACGAAAGCGATATCCTCGCCAAGGTCGAAGGCCCCTATGACAGCCGCTGGGACCGCTTCAAGGCTCCGGTCAGTACGGCCATGACCTCTACCCTGCACACGCTGCAAGCCAGCCAGACGCTGGACGCGTTGCTGCCGGTGTTTGATCGCAACGAGGTCGCCATCGTCTTCGACGGCGACGAATTCATCGGGCTGATAACACGCATTGACCTGATCAACCATCTGAGGCGCGCCCGATGACCGTCAAAGCCACCGTATCGGGCAAAAACCGCCTCGCCTTTTCGACGCGCACCATCCATGGCGGCCAGAGCCACGACCCGACGACGGGCGCGGTGATGGTACCGATCTATGCCACTTCGACCTACGGTCAGCAGAGCCCGGGCGTGCACAAGGGCTTTGAATATGCCCGCAGCCAGAACCCGACCCGCTTCGCCTTCGAACGCGCTGTGGCCGATCTCGAAAGCGGCACAGCCGCCTTCGCCTTCGCTTCGGGGCTGGCAGCGATCGCCACTATTTTCGAACTGCTCGATTCCGGCGCCCACATCGTCGCCACCGACGACATCTATGGCGGCACGTTTCGGCTGCTCGAGCGGGTGCGCAAGCGCTCCGCCAACCTCCAGGTCGACTTCGTTGACTTCACCGATCTTGCCGCGGTCGAGGCGGCGATCCGCCCGGAAACCAAAATGCTCTGGGTCGAGACGCCGACCAACCCGCTGCTGCGTGTCGTCGACCTCGAAGGCGTCGCAGCACTTGCCAGGCGCAAAGGCGTGCTCTCAGTCGCCGACAACACTTTCTGCAGCCCCTATCTGCAGCGGCCGCTGGAGCTCGGCATCGACATCGTGGTCCATTCGACGACAAAATACCTCAACGGCCATTCCGACATGGTCGGCGGCGTCGCCGTGGTCGGCGACAACAAGGATCTCGCTGACCGGCTGAAATTTCTGCAGAACGCCATCGGCGCCATTTCCGGGCCGTTCGACAGTTTCCTGGCGCTGCGCGGACTGAAGACGCTGGCGCTGAGGATGGAGCGTCATTCGTCGAACGGCCAGAAGATCGCGCACTGGCTGGAAAGCCGTCCCGACATCCGCCGTGTCATCTATCCCGGCCTGCCCAGCCACCCGCAGCACGCCATCGCCAGGCGGCAGATGCACGCCTTCGGCGGCATGATCACGGTCGAGCTCGACCGCGACCTCGCCGGCACCAAACGCTTCCTCGAACATACGCAACTGTTCACGCTGGCCGAAAGCCTCGGCGGCGTCGAAAGCCTGATCGAGCACCCGGCGCTGATGACGCACGGCTCGATCCCGGCGAAAAAACGCGCCGAGATCGGGATTTCGGATTCGCTGGTAAGGCTGTCGGCCGGGATCGAGGATGGCGACGATCTGATCGCGGATCTGGATCAGGCGCTGGCGAGCTGAGCCCGCCAACAAGAACCTGCGAGACGTCGGCAGGACAGTGCCCCCCTCTGCCCTACCGGGCATCTCGGCCACGAGGGGGGAATTTGGCCGTCATCTTGCGCTTTCGCCAACCTCCAACGCTGAAACACGCACGGGACGGCGAAGCTGCCGATCTCCCCGCTTGTGGGGGAGATGTCCGGCAGGACAGAGGGGGCGTGAAGGATCGCGAACGAGCGGCGCTTATTCTGCACCCATATCCATGTGTCTTACATTCTATTCCGTTGACCTTGGCGCCATCTGGCAGAATTGTAGCTTCCAGATCCACCTTGCTGCCTGGCTCCGGAAGCTATGAACAACCGACAACGCAACCAACCGACGGCAAGCGATACCCCGCTCACCTTCGCCATCCTGGTCTTCCCAGGCTTTCCGATGATGGCGTTCAGCTCGGTGATCGAGCCGCTGCGCGCGGCGAACGTGCTGGCCAAGCGGGACTGGTACCGCTGGATCATCGTCGGCGCCGCCGAAGGCCCCGTCGAGGCCTCGAATGGCGTCGTCATTCAGCCCGGCTTTTCCGCCCATGACGCGCCGAAGGTCGATCGCATCGTCGTCTGCTCAGGCGGTGACGCCGATCATCTCGTCGCCGAGGATGCCGTGAGCTGGATCCGCAAAAGCCTGCGCGGCGGTGCCCATATCGGCGCGGTGGCGGATGCCGCCTTCTTCCTAGCTCGGGCCGGCCTGCTCGACGGTCATGCCTGCACCTTGCACTGGACCAGCCAGGCTGCCTTCACCGAAGCGTTTCCGGACATCGAGCTGAGGCGCGATCTCTATGTCATCGACCGCAAGCGCTTCACTTCGGCCGGTGGCGTCGGCAGCCTCGACATGATGCTGGAGATCATCACCGGCGATTATGGCGCCGAACTGGCCGCCGGCGTCGCCGAATGGTTTGTGCACAGCCCGCTACGCTCCAGCGTCGACCGCAAGCTGATGCCGCTCAGGCTGCGGACCGGCGTGCAGAACGAACTGGTGCTGTCGGCCATCGCCATCATGGAGGATGCGGTGGAGGAGCGGCTCGGCATGGCGGAACTGGCGGGGCGACTTGGTATCTCCTCCGATAAGCTCGAACGCAATTTCCGCTCCGAACTCAGTATCTCGCCCAACGGCTATTACCGCCGCCTGCGGCTGAAGCGTGCCGCCGACCTCCTGGCGCATTCGACGCTGATGGTGCGCGACGTGGCGCTGGCCTGCGGCTTCGCCTCGATGTCGAGTTTTGCGCGGGCGTTTCGGGAGGAGCATGGCCATGCGCCGAAGGTGATGCGCAGACATTAGGTATTTCGGATGTTGGCGGGACAGCGCCCCTCTCTGCCCTGCCGGGCATCTCCCCCACAAAGGGCCACAAAGGGGGGAGATTGGCCGTCGCCTCCGCTTTCGCCAATTGCCAACATCGCGTGCCAACATCGCGAGAGTAGCGCCATCGGCGAAGCTGCCGATCTCCCCCCTCGTGGTCCCTCGTGGGGGAGATGTCCGGCAGGACAGAGAGGGGCGCGAAGGATCGCCGGCGCGTCGGGGCTGCGGCATCCGGCACAACATCTGCGGTATCGCGCACAGCCTCTACGCGGCGCATGGCCCATCCTCGCCGCTTCCAGGAGGCACCCATGAGCATCGTCGTTTTTGACCCCGACAGCACCGAGGATGTCGACTTTAGGGATCGCATGCGCCATCCGGCGGCGGCGGATCCGGCCGGCGGTATGTGGCTGTCGGACACCGAGCCGTCCTTCATCGACGCCGACGCGCTGCGCAAGGGCCGGCTTGCCAGGCTGCGCGCCTGGATGCGCGAGGCCGGCTATGGCGGCGTCGTTTTGTTCGATCCCTACAACCAGCGCTACGCCACCGGTTCGCGCAACATGTTCGGCTATTTCCTGCGCAACTCGACGCGCTATTTCTTCATACCCACCGAAGGGCCGATCGTGCTGTTCGAATATCCGCAGAGCTACCATGTCTCGATGGTGCTCGACACGATCGACGAGGCGCGTCCGTCCAAGCTGGTCTGGTCGTCGGTGTCAGGCCGCGACGACGAGACCGCCGGCCCGTTCGCCGATGAGATCGCCGAATTGCTCAAGGTGCATGGCGGCGGCTCGATGAAGCTCGGCCTTGACCGCTGCAGTCATCTGCAGGCACTGGCGCTCGAAAAGCGCGGCTGCGAGGTGCGGGATTGCCAGGGCGAGATTTTGGCGGTGCGCGCGGTCAAGACGCCCGAGGAAGTAAAATGCCTGCAGGTGTCGATGGCTGGTGCCGAGGCTGCGGTCTATGCCGTGCGCGAGGCGATCAAACCTGGCGTTTCCGAAAACGAGCTGTTCGCCATCATGTATGGTGAGGTCATCCGGCAAGGCGGCGAGTTCATCGAGACCCGGCTGCTGACCTCGGGCCAGCGCACCAATCCGTGGTTCAACGAGGCGAGCGGCCGCAAGATCAGGCCGGGCGAACTCTTGGCGCTCGATACCGATACGATCGGCTGCTACGGCTATTATTCGGACTTTTCGCGCACCTTCCGTTGCGGACCGGGCAAGCCGACGGATTATCAGAAGTCGCTCTACCGCATGGCGCACGACCAGGTTCAGCACAATATCGGGGTCGTCAAGCCGGGCATGGCGTTTCGCGAGATTGCCGAAAGGGCCTGGAAGATACCGGACCGCTTCGTCGACCAGCGTTATACCTCGGTCATGCACGGCGTCGGCATGCATGGCGAAACGCCGTTCATAGCGCACGCCATGGACTACGAGACCTATGGCCGCGACGGTTTCATCGTGCCCGGCATGGTGGTCAGCGTCGAAAGCTATATCGGCGAGAAGGGCGGCCGCGAGGGCGTCAAGCTGGAAGACGAGATCCTGATCACCGAGACCGGCACCGAGCTCCTGTCGCGCTTCCCCTATGAGGATGATTTCCTTGACAGACACGTTTGAGTGCTGACAGGCAGTTTTGCATGAAAAGCCCGATCTCGATCAAGCGCGGCAAGGCGGCGGCGGTGTTTATCGATCTCCAGGAGGAGCATCGGCGGGACAAGCGCTATCTGGTCGAAGGCTATGGCGATATCCTCGCCAACGTCCAGCGCCTGCAGACAGCAGCACGGGCCAATCATGTGCCTTTGTATCACTGGGCCTATATCGTCGATCTCGCCACGGCGCGGCCGTTCCACCCGGTCGAGGCCAGCGGCAAGTCGGCATTTTCCGACAAGGACGATCCGCTGACTGCGATCTGCGCGGAAGTGGGCCCGGCGACAGGCGAGATGATGTTGGTCAAGACCGATGCCAGCGCCTTCCGCGCGGGGCCTGCCGCCGAGCGGCTGAAGGCCGATGGCATCGAGTGGCTGGTCGTTGCCGGCGTCTGGACCGAGGCCTGCATCGATGCCACCGTCAAGGATGCGGTGGCGCTCGGGTTTCGAGTGCTGCTGGTCAAGGATGCCTGCGGCAGTGGCAGCACGGCGATGCACCAGACGGCCATCCTCAACCTTGCCAACCGGCTCTATGGCGGTGCCGTCACCACCACCGACGGCGCCTGCCGGCTGCTGGCAGGCGAGACGGTCGAAGCCTGGCAGGTCGAGGGCTCGGTGCCGCTGCGCTTCAGCTATGAAAATGCTGCCCGGCTCTACGCCGAGCTCTGAGCGGGATCGCGCAGCGATGATCACCGAGGCCGAGCGACCCGGAACGAGAGGGCGCGGAAAATACCAGACGCTGCTCGATCCGGAGCTGTGGGCCTATATCGATCGGGTCAACGAGTGGTATCCGCCCGAAATCGTCTACATGCCGATCGACAGGCAGCGGGCGGTCTATAATGCCATGTGCCGGACGTTTCGCGAGCCCTATCCACCTGGTGTCAAGGCCAGCGACAGCGCGGTTCCTGCCGGCGACCGTGCGATCCCGGTCCGACGTTACCAGATGGCGGGCACGGCGCCGCAGGCGATGGTTGTCTATTATCACGGCGGCGGCTTCGTCCTTGGCGGGCTCGACAGCCATGACGACATCTGCGCCGAGATATGCGCCGGCACCGGCTTTGCCGTGCTGTCCGCCGATTACCGGCTGGCGCCCGAGCATCTGCATCCGGCCGCCTTCGACGATGCGCTGGCCGTATTCGAATGGGCGACGGCGACGGCCGGCCTGCCGATAGTGCTCTGCGGCGAAAGCGCCGGCGGCAATCTGGCCGCTGCGGTGGCACAGGCGACACACCGTCATCCTCGCCATGCGATCGGCCAGGTGCTGATCTATCCCGAGCTCGGCGGCCCGGAACCAGTTGGCAAAGAGAGCGCCGGCTCCTGTGTCGAGCACGCCGAAGCGCCGCTGCTGACGTTGCGCGATATCGAATTCTATCGCAACGTGCGCTCCGCAAAGGCACAGTCGCCCGACGATCCGACCTTTTCGCCGCTCCGAGGCAGCAATTTCTCCGGCCTGCCGCCGACCTTCATCATCACGGCCGAGTGCGATCCGCTGTCCTCCGACGGCGAGGCCTATCGCGACTGCATCCTCGCCGCCGGCGGCCGCGCCTGGTGGCGCGAGGAGCCGCGTCTGGTGCACAGTTTCCTGCGCGCCCGCAAAACCGTTCCGCGCGCCGGTGAAGCCTTCGCCCGCATCATTGCGGCCATCGCCGCGCTTGGCAAAGGCGACTGGCCTTACTGAGGTTGCGAAGGCCCCCTCATCCGGCGGCTTCGCGTCCACCTTCTCCCCGCTGGCGAGAAGAGCCTGGCATCAACGCAGGCGACCTCCTCTCCCCCGGGGGCGAGGTCGGATTGCCCCGAACTGCCCTTCGCAATTCGGTTGGCAATCCGGGTGAGGGGACCTCCCGCTTGCGGAACAGCGCACAAGAACTGCGGAAGTCCGAACACTCCCCCACGGGCGCTCGCCCTATCATCCCCAAGGCAATGGCGCTCCGGCGATCGCATCCGTCCCCCGCGTTTGGCGATCGGCAGAGGTGCCAACAACAGGGGAATGACGACAATGAAGTTCATGCTGACCGATCGAAAACTGCATCCGCAGGCCGAGCCCGTCGCCGATGGCTTCAAGAAAGGCCAGATGAACCGGCGCGAATATCTCGCCACCATGGCTGCGCTCGGTGTCAGCGCTGCCGGCGCGCTGGCGCTTGGCGGGCTTGCGCCGTCACCGGCCAGGGCCGAGGAGGCGAAGCGCGGCGGCGTCTTGCGCGTTGCCATGAACGTCAAGGGCTGGAAGGATCCGCGCACCTTCGACGGCGTCGAGATGTCCAACGTCGCCCGCCAGTGCAACGAATATTTGGTGCGCTGGAAGCGCGACTTCACCTTCGAGCCATGGCTGCTCGAGAGCTGGGAGACCAGCGACGACGCCCGCGTCCTGACGCTGCATGTCCGCAAGGGCATCACCTGGTCGAACGGCGACACCTTCAACGCCGACGACGTGATCCACAATCTGACGCGCTGGTGTGATGCGTCCGTCGCCGGCAATTCAGTCGCCGCGCGCATGGGCGCACTGGTCAACGCCGATACCAAGAAGCCCGTCGACGGCGGCATCGAGCGCGTCGACGACGTCACCGTGCGGCTCAATTTGCCGAAGCCCGACATTTCGCTGATCGCCGGCATGGCCGACTACCCGGCGCTGATCATGCACCGCAGCTATGAAGGCGACGGCGATCCGCTGAAGGCATTGGCGATCACCACCGGGCCTTGCGAACTCGTGGCATGGGACGCCGAGGTCGGCGCCGAAGTCCGCCGCAAAGACAAGCCATGGTGGAAGGGCGAGTTCTACCTCGACGGCATCAAATGGGTGGACTACGGCTCCGACCCCAATGCGATGCTGTCGGCCTTCGAATCGGGCGAGATCGACACCGATCACGAAACCGCCTCCGACACGGTTGCGCAGACCGACTCCATGGGCCTGAGCAATTCGGAAATCGCCACCGGCTCGACCATCGTCGCGCGGTTCAATATCGGCAATCCGCCCTATGACGACATCAAGGTGCGCCGCGCCGCCCAGCTCGCCGTCGACAACGCCGCCGTGCTGAAGATCGGCATGGACAACCGCGGCAAGCCTGCCGAGAACCATCATGTCGGGCCGATGCATCCCGAATATGCCGATATCGGCCCGGCCGTCCGCAACATTGATCAAGCCAAGGCCCTGCTCGCCGAGGCCGGCAAGGCCGACCACGAATACGAACTCATCTCGGTCGACGTCGACTGGCAGAAGAGCTCCGGCGACGCCATCGCCGCGCAGATGCGCGAGGCCGGGCTGAAGATCAAGCGCACCGTGCTGCCGGCCGCGACCTTCTGGAACGACTGGAGCAAATATCCTTTCTCCTGCACGGAATGGCTCGGCCGGCCGCTCGGCGTCCAGGTGCTGGCGCTCGCTTATAAGTCTGGCGCCGCGTGGAACGAGACCGCCTACGCCGATCCGGAATTCGACAGTCTGCTCGACAAGGCGCTGGCGATGCCCGATCCCGGCGCCCGCAAGGAGCTCATGGCCAAGATCGAACAGAATCTGCGCGATTCCGGCGTCATCATCCAGCCCTACTGGCGCTCGGTCTACCGCACCTACCGCAAGGGCGTGCATGGCTGCGAGCAGCACCAATCGCTCGAGCAGCATTTCGAGAAGGTCTGGCTCGAGGCGTAGCCTTGCAGACGACCAATTGTCGGGGCCAGCGCCGCTCTTTCTTCCTTCTCCCCTTGTGGGAGAAGGTGGATTGGCGCGCAGCGCCAAGACGGTTGAGGGGTGCGGACGGAGTGCCGTCAGTATCAAGCTGGAACACCCCTCATCCGGCCGCTTCGCGTCCACCTTCTCCCACAAGGGGAGAAGGAAGAGCCACGCCAGGCCTTGAAATCTCCAGTCCAAGCCGCACGGTCTCCCGCACCAGCAGGTCCAGATCGTCGCGCCGGGTGCGGTGGTTGTTGATCGCCACCCTGAGGCTATGCTGGCCATGCACCGTCGTGTCGGAAATGGCGGCGATGCCTTCTTCCTGCAGCCTCAGCATGATCTCGGTATTGAGCGCTTTCAGGCGCTCCCCGCCCAGTCCGTCCGCGCGGTAGCGAAAGCACACGATGTTGATGCTCACCGGCGCTACCAGTTCGAGTGCCGGTTCGGCCGCGATCAGCGCGCCGAGATAATGCCCTTGCGCGATGTTCTGGTCGATCAGCCGGCTCCCAAAATCGCGCAAGCTGTGTGCGCTGCTCGCCTATCTGGCGCTGGCGCCGCATCCGGTCGGCCGCAGCCGCCTCTGCGAGCTTTTGTGGGATGTGCCGCCCCCACTGTGCCTCTATTTGGCACTCCGCAGCGTTGAAAAGTCGGGCAAAGGGCACGTTTCTTTCGGCCCTCGCAAGGGTTGGCTGGGTTCGAAAAAATACCACAATAGATCGCGATTGGGGTGGGTTCGTCGCGCCCTTTTTGTAGAGCTGGCGCAAAATTCACAACAGCATAGAATATTGCTTGTACTAACTCGGCTTAATGAGAACAAACCTAAGGAAGCATTCCGGAATCTTGCTGCTGGTCACATTTCAGTATCTGCTAAGATAGCCCGTGCTGATTCCGAATTATTAAGCATTTGCAAAATTCAATCCTGCGATATTGGGATTTGTCCTTGTCATAGGCTGACTTGGATGCATTTCTTGGAAGCACAGCCGCGTCAGCGGATCGTTGAAACATGCTTGGGCGGACGGGGCACTAAGCATGGAGAGGAATATTGACACTCGCTAATGCGGCGGCCCCGGCCGGGAGCGTTCGACCCGACGCAAGAGACTACGGCAACCGTCGGCTAAGTCGTCGAATGCATCGCCCACAGCCTGGCTCTCGTTTGATGGCCGGCGAAGCTTTGCCCTCCTCCGATTGGCGCCAGCCTTCGCGGCAAAAGCGGGGATCGCCGCCTGCAATGGCCTTCCGATATGGACGATGTCCGCCGCCAGCCAGTCGGAGGAATGAATCATGAAATTCGTAATCTATGCGACCTTGGCCACTGCTTTGATGGCGATCGCCGGTTGTACCACCGACGACTACGGCGGTTGTCGCGGAAAGGGCTGCCTGGCTGATCGGCCCCATAAAGGTGGCCGACAGATTGACTATCGGCCGCAGTTCGACAGGAACGGCAATCCCAACTTCGATACCAGGGGCCGTTACATCGGCTGCCATGGGCTCGGATGTAAAGTCGACGATCCTGATGACGGGGATCAAAGTATCGACGACAGACCGCAGTACGACAGAGAAGGCAATCCCAACTTCGATACGCAAGGCAACTACCAAGGCTGCCGCGGCATCGGCTGCGAGGTCGATACACCGGACGATGACAATTCATCCGACGATGACGATTCCGATTAACGGACTCGGGGGCGAACAAGGAGGAAGCCAATCATGTCTGAATTCAGCGGCCTGGTCCGGCGACATGCCAAAATCGTTATGGTCGGCCTTGCGGGGTTGGGAATGGCGCTGACGTCCGCTTTCGCTGCGAATAACGCCTGTGACGGTATAAAGGTCGAAGTGACGAAGGCGCGCAAGCAGGAATATGCCCCTCTCGTCGTCTCGGCGATGACCAATAAGTTCAAGCCCGCTCAGGCAAAGTTCTTCACGATCATGGAGAGCGGCAGCTGGAGCGCCGCCTACGTCTCCACGCCGGTGAGCGACGACGGCGTGATGTTCTTCCAGACAGTCGACGGAAAGAAGCAGTTTCGCGACGTGTGGGGCGGCTATGCCGAGCCGTCGGAAAAACCTGAACTGGTATCCTGGGCGAAGAAGCTCGGAGCGCCGCAAGACCTGGCAAAGTGTTTTGCCGAGGAAGTTACGGAACGACGGTGATGATCGCTGGAAATTGCCGCTGACCGTTGGTGCAGGGGGAGAATGATTGGTGAGCGCTCCGGGGCGCCGGGGCTCTGAGATCGACTCCAATCATCAGCTGCAGGATGTGCAAAATGCAAACCGTTCGAAAATCCAGACTGATAATGCAGCTCGCCCGTGCATTGGCAACTTCAGTGAAAATGACGGCTGTTGTGAGTGTAGCTGTCCCGCACACGATCAATGTTGCGTATGCCAGCAAATATGATCTGCCGAAACCCTATGTTTCCCGGGCTCTTAACGCGGTTCTGATACCGATCAATCACGCCTCTCGGCACCGCTACCAGATCCCGCCCAAGCTTCGCGGCGTGTATGTCCTGGCCGTTGCACCCCACGGTGTTGCCGCGCGGCAAGGCATCCGACCGGGTGACGTGCTTGCCACAGTGCGGCATCAACCGATTTCGACGCCGCGCGATGTCGATAGGTTCGTTTGGGCCGCCCTTGCCGCGAGTGCCACCAGTTTCCTGTTTGGCGTGAATCGCGGGACAGAAGTCGCAGATGTCGTCGAGGTCAACACCAACATCACCGTCAACAACTTCAACACCAACATCTCGGTCAACAATATCTCCCAATGGACGAGCGTCGACAATCGAGAGGAATGGACGCAGATCGTCGATGAGTATGACGAGGAGATGGAGACGGGCCTCAATGACACAAGCTATCGCGGGGACGAGTCGCTGCCCGGCGACGCCAGTCCAGACGCAAATGTGTCTTCTCCCGATGCTGACGACGACGATACCAGCACCGACACTGACGACAATAACCCGGCCGACAGTACCGACGACAACAGTTCCGATCAGGACGATTCGAGCGATCAGAACGACGATGAAAACTCAACAGACGGTGATGATGACAAGAACAGCACCGACACCGACGACGATAGCACGGATGACGATGCGTCGGATGACAGCACTGACAACAATGATTCCGATGATCAGGACGATTCCAGCGATCAGAATGACGATGACGACCCGTCGGCAGATGGTGAAGACGAAAACAGCACCGACAGTAATGACGACACGTCGGATGACAGTAACGACGCTGACGGATCGGACGATGACAATGCCAACTAGCGGCGACCGTGCCGGCAGTTCTAGACCGAGGACATCGATGAAAACCGCGATGCTGACCGCTGCCATCGTTCTGGCCATGCCGGCTTTCGCATTTGCCCAGGACAAGTGCAACGACGCAGCCAAGGATCAGTCCGCCCCGAACGAGTGCGCCGATGCCGCGTCCAGGAAATCCGACAAGAAGCTCAACGAGCTTTACAAGCAGATCGAAGCCCGCCTGAACGACGACGCGGATATCAGGACGCTTCTCGTTCAAGCACAGCGGGATTGGGTCAAATTTCGCGACGCAGAGTGCAGTTTCCAGACCGCAGGAGCGGCCGGAGAAAGCGCAATTCCAACGCTCATCGCGGAGTGTATGGACGGCCTGACGCAATCCCGTGTCAAAGATTTCGAGGGTTACCTGCAATGCAGGGAAGGCGATGCGAGCTGCCCCGTTCCGGCAGCGAACACATCACATGCCGTACCTGCCGTGGCCGAGGAGAACGGCCAGACCGGCCTTGCCCAGGCTGCCGACCCGATACCCATTCCATTGCAACATGTTGTTGGGCACCTCGGAACCGGCAGCGATGAAGTCATCTACCACAAACTCGGGATTGCGTTGGGCATCAATGGTGCCAAGCCTCGTCTGTTCGAATTCGACACCGGGTCGGATGAGTTCAACGCTGAGATCGATTCGAGTGTCCCTGGCGTAGAGCCGGTGCGCGGCAGCAAGCCCGAAATGTACCCCTATGGAAACGGCACCTATGGAGGTTGGGTACAACAGGCCCGGGTCGACAGCCTGTCCTATTACGATCCAGATGATCCCTCGGAGCCTGCCGTAACCTTTGACGGCGGCTTTAGCGTAGGTCGGGTGGTGGATTACGTCTTCACCAAGGATTTCGGCGACTTCGAGGATGCGAATGTGACGCAAAAGCCCGTGGGCCACCATGGCGATACGCCGGTTTATGCGGATCTTGATGCGCGCAAGAGCATGAAGAATGGCGAACCCGGTAACGAGGCGCCGTTTTACGGCGTCTTTGGAGCCGGCGATTTTATCGATAAGGGGGACCAGACCGCCGCTCCTGGCAGTCAGACGCAAAGCGGCTATGTGGTCTCCGCCAATGCAAATCTTGGAAAGAGGACGACACCGGGCTGCGCTCCCTGCCTGACGCTGAATTTGTCCCCCAGTCTGAGATCCCAGTTTACGGCCCTGATACCGTGGGGCGAACTGGATTACGAATTCCTCCAGAGACGATTCCCGCGATCAGGCGCGAATGCATCCAGTCAGTACGAAGGGTCTTACCGTTATAAAATTTCCTTTGATCATAAGGGAAAGAAGCAATCGGTTGATTTCAGTGGACCTGTTTTATTGGATACAGGCACGACAAGCTTTATTTATATTACAACAGAATCTATTTTGAATAAGCTTCAGTCGAGAGGATTTCATATTGCTGAATTTGGTGATGAGATAGTCGACTTCAAGTTTTTTGGATTCGATGATGGTATAAATAACCGTGAATATGATGATGTCGACATTCTCCGCCAAAGCGATGAGATGAAAGTCGGCGGTCTCATTCTCGGTCTGCCATTCTTCGAGTCCAATTCCATAATGAATGATCTGGAAAACAGGACGACCGCATATTCACCCTATTTTGTCAGCGCTGCTAACTTTACGACAGACGCGGCTGCCAAGGATCAAGTGCAGTTGAATCGCGCGACCAGCGATGCTGGAAGCAACGGATGGCTCGGACTGGCCGGCATCGTCTCCGGCGCCGGCGACTTCACGATCGAGAAGGACGCGGACGTGCGCATGACCGGGGCCAATACCTATACCGGCACAACCCATATCGCGGCCGATGGGTATCTTACCCTGGCCGGTCCGGCCAGCATCGAGCATTCATCGCGCGTCATGGTCGACGGTGTGCTCAACCTCGACCAGAAAGGAAACCAGCTGAAGCCCTGGGGGGTGGCGCACTCCCTGAACGATACGGCCATTCGCAACCTTGGCGGTAAAGGCGAGGTCTATCTGGGCGCGGGCAGACTGATCCTGACAGCAGCCGACGGGCAATTTGATGGAACCATCGCGGACTTTGATGACGCCGGCGACAGCGGCGGCCTCGTTGTTGCCGGTGGCAAGCTGACGCTGAGCGGCAAGAACAAATATTCGGGCATGACGGAAGTGGTGGCGGGAGCGGAGTTGCATGTGACCGGCTCTTTGACCGGTGACGTTTCCGTCTCGGGACTGCTTGTCGTTGACGGAGAGGTCTCCGGCGAAGTCATGGTCAAGGAGGGCGGCACGCTGACCGGCTCAGGAAAGGTCGGCAACGTCACGGTCGCCGAAGGTGGCAAAGCTGATCCAATGAAAACCAGATAATCGGGCCATGGGCCGATCGTGGCAATAACGGACAGCTGACGAGAACATAGGGCGGGGCTGAGCAACTTAAGAGCTTGACTGCAACCGGAAGGGGAAATCGATGAAAATAGCGATATTGACTGCTGCCGTGGTTCTGGCTGCGCCGACATTCGCCCTTGCCAAGGACAAGTGCGCCGATGCCAAGGATCAGGCCACCATGAATCAGTGCTTCGGTGCCGAGTTCCAGAAATCCGACAAGAAGCTCAATGAGCTTTACAAGCAGATCGAAGCCCGCCTGAAGGACGATGCGGATACCAAGAAGCTTCTTGTTCAGGCACAGCGGGATTGGGGCAAGTTTCGCGACGCGGAGTGCAGTTTCCAGACCGCAGGCGCGGCCGGAGGAAGCATGATGCCAATGCTCATCGCGCAGTGCATGGACGGCCTGACACAATCCCGTGTCAAAGCCTTCGAGGGTTACCTGAATTGCAAGGAAGGCGATCTGAGTTGCCCCGTTCCGGCCGCGAACTGACACGTGCTGCAACTTATTTGATCATGATCAAGCCGGCGGCGAGCATGACGTCGCTGCCAGATATGAACAATGCGAGGGGCATCATCACTGCGTGGGGACTTGAAGGAGGGGATTGTGAAACGCTGCGGATCATCGCTCGCAATGGCGATTGCGGCATCTGTGCTGCTGGCATCTGCCGTGCCGGCAACAGCCCAGGATGACATGGGCTTCGACGTCAACGTCACGCTGTCCAAGAAAGCAGCCGCCAAGCTCGCGGCTGAAAAGGAGGGAATCGTCGTCTTCGCCTCCTATTACGGCGACCCCAAGCCGAGCGCCGCGAAGCACGCCAACGAAGTCGGCCTGATCGATCTCACACCGCACGACGAAGAGGTGGAGATACCGGGCACAGGCGGCCACGCCCGCATCAGCGGCGCCAAGGTCGACGCAAAGCGTCTCGACTGGCTTGCCGGCCCTCCCGATGTCAACGTCAACGTTGCGTCGGCGCGCAAGAGCAGCTCGGTCAATCTGCTCGGCTGCGATTTCATCGACGGTCCACTCAGCAACGTCCAAAGGGCGCCCGTGACGCTTCATTGCGGATTGATCGAAGAACATGTGGACACGAAGTTGAAGCCATAAGGCTCGCAAAAGTCATGCGCGTCTCCGGCGCCAACGGATCGGCGGCACGACCTGACCTACTTCAGGGAGGAGATATTCATGCGCCCACTGTTCGCTATCTGTGTCTGCCTGGCTATCATGTCCTTGTCTGCAGCCGCCCATGCCGAGCGCCGTTGTGGCTGGTACTCCAGCCCGACCCCCGGCAACCTCGTCCTGACCGACAGTGACGGGGATTGGTGGATCCAGATGCAGGGACGCCCGGATCCCAAGGGCATCGACAATGTGCCGGCCTTTGACGAGCGGCAATTCGTCGAGACCAATGTGCCTGGTTCGGGTCACGGCTACGGATGTGCGTGCATGAACGTCGTAACCAACGCCAAGCAACAGAAGATCACCAGAGTGATCTCGGGCCAAATCCTTCCGCTGCTGCGCTGTCGCAACGACAGATCGCTGCCTAACCCGGACGGATAATTGTTGGATATCTTGTGGATACCATGGCTGACGGTAGGCAGCTTAGAGCATTGGATCAAGAAAAAGCCCGGCAAACCGGGCTTTTTCTTGGGTCTCTGAAACCGCATCAATCGGTTCGAAACGGGAATTTGGTGCCCAGAAGAGGACTCGAACCTCCACTCCTTGCGGAACACGGACCTGAACCGTGCGCGTCTACCAATTCCGCCATCTGGGCTGGTGCGCGCTCATTAAGCGGGCGAGGGATGAGTGTCAACGCGCTTTTTTGAAAGCCGCGTTCCTTCTCCGGCTCAATGCTCCAGCACTTCCTTCGACGCCACCGTGGAATCGGCGTTGAGCGTGTAGATGATCGGCACACCGGTGCCGAGCTCGAGCTTGACGATCTCCTCGCCCGATTTGCCGTCCAGCGCCATGATCAGCGCGCGCAGCGAATTGCCGTGCGCCGCCACCAGCACGGTGCCGCCGCGCAGCACATGCGGTTGCAGATCGTGCAGGTAATAGGGCCAGACGCGCGCGCCGGTGTCCTTCAGGCTTTCACCGCCGGGCGGCGGCACGTCATAGGAGCGGCGCCAGACATGCACCTGCTCCTCGCCCCATTTCTTGCGCGCATCATCCTTGTTGAGGCCGGAGAGATCGCCATAGTCGCGCTCGTTCAGCGCCTGGTCGCGAATGGTCTCGAGGTCGCTCTGGCCAACGGCGTCGAGAATATGCTGGCAGGTCTTCTGCGCCCGGATCAGCGACGACGTGAAGGCGATGTCGAACTTCATGCCGCGCGCCCTGAGCTTGGCGCCGGCCGACTTGGCCTCGGCATGACCCAGTTCGGTCAGGTCGACGTCGCGCCAGCCGGTAAATAGGTTCTTCAGGTTCCATTCGCTCTGGCCGTGGCGCACGAGCACGAGAGTTCTCGACATATTTGCTCCTTCAAATCTTGTGGATCAGCCAAATCTTGTGGATCAGCCAAATCTGTGGATCAGCTTGTCAGGCCGAGCACGTCCCGCATCGAATAGAGGCCCGGCTTGCGGCCGCGCGCCCACAGGGCTGCCTTGACCGCGCCGCGGGCAAAGATCGCCCGGTCCTCGGCATGATGGGCAAGCGTGATGCGCTCGCCGGTACCGGCCAGCACCACACTGTGGTCGCCGACCACCGAGCCGCCGCGCAAGCTGGCGAAACCGATCGAGCCTGCCTTGCGCACGCCGGTATGGCCGTCGCGCACGCGAACATCGTTGCCGGCAAGTGCTACGCCGCGCCCGGCAGCGGCGGCCTCGCCGAGCAGCAGCGCCGTGCCCGACGGAGCATCGACCTTGTGCCGGTGGTGCATTTCCAGGATCTCGATGTCGAAATCGTCGGCATCGAGCGCGCGCGCCGCCTGCTCAACCAGCACCGCCAGCAGATTGACGCCGAGGCTCATATTGCCTGACTTGACCACCGTCGCGTGCCGCGCCGCCGCCGCGATCCTGGCATTGTCTTCAGCCGAGCAGCCGGTGGTGCCGATGATATGGACGATGCGCGCCTGCGCCGCATAGCCGGCGAATTCGACGGTCGCTGCCGGCGTGGTGAAATCGAGCACGCCGTCGGCCTTGGCGAAGGCCGGCAGCGGATCGTCGCCGATCGCCACGCCGAGCCTGCCGACGCCGGCCAGCTCGCCGGCATCCTTGCCGAGATGTGGCGAACCGGCCGGCGCGATGGCGCCGGCGACACGCGCGCCCGGTATCGTGTGGATGGCGCGGATCAGCGCCTGGCCCATGCGGCCAGCCGCGCCCACCACCACCAGGCCCATTTCACTCACGGTCGGCGTGTCGCTCATGAATGTCTCCCGACCGCCTTTTTCGCGTGATCATTTTGCGCCGCAGTCTGGATTGGCTTGGCGTCATCGACAAGCCCCAGCCCTTTCCTGCCTTGCACCCGATGGAACCGCGCATAGACGCTGTGCGGGTCGGCCATCAGCGAGGCATGCGTGCCCTGTTCGACCAGCCGGCCCTGCTCCAGCACGATGATATGATCGGCATTGACCACCGTCGACAGCCGGTGCGCGATGACAATGGTGGTGCGCCCTTCCATGACATGGGTCAGCGCTTCCTGGACGCGGGCCTCGGCCTCGTTGTCGAGCGCCGAGGTGGCTTCGTCGAGCAGCAGGATCGGCGCCTGCCGAACGATGGCGCGTGCAATCGATACGCGCTGGCGCTGGCCGCCCGACAGCGTCACGCCGTTCTCGCCGACCGGCGTGTCGTAGCCTTGCGGCTGCTGGCGGATGAAATCGTGTGCCGCGGCCTGTTGGGCGGCGCGTTCAATCTCTGCGTCGGTGGCGCTCAGCCTGCCGTAGCGGATGTTGTCACGGATGGTGCCTTCGAACAGATAGGGCTGCTGCGATACATAGGCGATCGAGCCGCGCAGCGAATGCTTGGTTACCTTTGAAATGTCCTGGCCGTCGATTTCGATGCTGCCCGACTCGACGTCATGGAAGCGCTGCAGCAGCGCAACCAGCGTCGTCTTGCCGGCGCCCGAGGCGCCGACGATGGCGGTCACCTTGCCGGCGGCGGCGACAAAGGTCAGATCGTGCAGGACCGGCGCCTCTTCGACATAGCGGAAGGACACGTTGTTGAAGCGCACTTCGCCAGAGGTGAATTTCGCCTCGGCGGCTGCCGGCACGTCACCTTGCTGCGGCTCGAGGTCGAGAAGCTCGTAGATCATGCGCGCATTGACCAGCGACTTTTCCATGCCGACCTGCATACGCGCCAGCCGCCTGGCCGGATCATAGGCAAGCAGCAGGGCGGTGAGGAAGGCAACGATGGCGCCCGGCGGCTGGCCGCCGACGGTCGCCCGGTAGCCGGAATAGGCGATGACGCCGGCGACGGCGAAGCCGGCCAGCATGTCGGAGATCGGCGTCAGCCGTTCCGAGACGCGGGCGATCTTGTTTGCCCGCTGCTCGGCGCCGGCGACGAGGCCGCCGATGCGGCGCGACAGCTCGTCTTCCAGGGTGAAGGCCTTGACGATGGCGATGCCTTGCGTCGCTTCCTGCATGGCACCGATCAGCCGCGAGTTGATCTGTACCGATTCGCGGGTGATGCGACGCACCCGGCGCATCAGATAGGTGACACTGTAGATCAACGGCGGCCCGATCAGCAGCGACATCGCCGAGAGCACCGGGTCCTGCCAGATCATGACGCCGACCAGCGCGACAAGCGATACCGCATCGCGCGCCAGCGATGTCAGCGTCATCGACAGGAGATCGCGGATGCCGTTGACGTTCTCGTTGATCTGCGCGGCGAGCCGGCCCGAGCGGGTGTCGTTGAAGAAGCCGACGCCGAGCTTCATCAGATGGTTGAAGATGCGGCGCTGATAGCGCGCCACCAGATTGTTGCCGATCTTGGCCAGCGTCACTGCCTGGCCGTAGCTGGCCAGGCCGCGCAGCATGAAGGCGGCCAGGATGGATACGCTGATCAGCGCGATAAGATCGCCGCGCTGCTTGTAGAAAATCTGATCGACGACGTCCTTCATGATCCAGGCGGTGAAGGCGGTCGTCGCCGCGATCGTCACCAGGCACAGCACGGCAAGAGCATAGTACCAGCGATAATCGCGGCTGTTCTCGGCGATGATGCGGCGGATCACCGCCACGATCTCGCTGGGACGGACTTTCCCTTTGGTTGGTGCTGGAATTGTCACGTTGGAGCGCTTTGTGGTTTCGGTTCGGCCGGACTGCAATTCGGCAACCTCTTAACGCCCCGATGGCGGCTTGCCTATGGCCGGGGACGGCGAAACTTCGTCGCGGCGCAGCTTGTGTCCTAAACCCGCCAGCGCCGCCCCGCCGTCTGCACGCCGAACAGCGACGGATTTCTGGCATAGGCGGCCAGCCCTAAAAGCGCCGCAAGCGGATGGGTGATGACGTAGACCGGCATGCCGCGCATCAGGGCGCTGTGCGGCGCCTTGTCCTCGAAGGCGGCGCGGAAATTGCCGGTGCGCAGCGCCGGCAGGATTTTTTGCGCGATGCCGCCGGTGAGAAACACGCCGCCGCGGCTCATGAACACCAGAGCGAGATCGCCGGCGGTGCGCCCCAGGCAAGTGACGAAGATCGACAGCGCCTCTTCGGCCACCGGATCGTTCTTTGCCAGCGCCGCGGCGGTGACCTCGGCAGGCGTTGTAAAGGGCGACGGCTTGCCGTCCGCCCTGGCCACCGCCCGGTAGGCATTGACCAGGCCGCGGCCGGACAGGATCTGTTCGCCGGAGATGCGGCCCTCGAGCTTCTCGATATGCGGAAACACCTGGAAATCGCGCGGCGAGCGCGGGCCGATATCCATATGGCCGCCCTCGCCGGGTACCGGTATCCAGTGATGCAGCGCATAAACCAGCCCGGCGACACCGAGGCCGGTTCCCGGGCCGAGCACCACCCGCCCGGAATTCGGTTCCGGCTCGTCGCCGCCGATCTTCTCCATATGCTCTTCGCCGAGCGCGACGACAGCCAGCGCCTGTGCCTCGAAGTCGTTGAGCACCACGACGTCGCTGAGACCGAGACTGGCGAACATCTGTCTCGGCTTGACGATCCATGGGCAATTTGTAAGCGGGATCTCGTCGCTTTCGACAGGACCGGCTACCGCCAGCACAGCTGAATTCGGCCGGACCGACGAGCGGTCGAGCACGGCCGACTGGATCGCCTCGTCAATCGTATTGAAGTTGGCGGTCTGGACGATGGTCGGCTCGCCGGCCTCGGAATTCGCGTCTAGTACGATCGAGAAGCGCGCATTGGTGCCGCCTATATCGCCGATCAGGATCGGAAATCGCAACAGAGTGTCGTCGTCGCTTACGCCTGGCATGCTCTCGTCCGTTCCCGACGCGTATCGCCGTTCTCTCGTTGACTAGCGCATGACCGCAAAAAGGGAAATCGGTTTTCGAAGTGGAGATGCACGGATGCAGACAGCGAACACGCTGCCCGCATCAGTGCCCCGGTCGTGGCCGCGGCAGCGGAATGCCGATCTCGGGCATCGCCACAAAGGCGTTCGCCGAGGCCGGAAGCGCTGCCGCGCCGGCTGCGACCGTTGGCTGCGGCGCAAGCTCGGCTGCGAGAGCGGGTGCGGTGGCCGCGATCGGCACGCCGTCGCCATAGTAGGTGACTGCTTCCGCCGACGGCGGAGCTGGCGCGTCGAGCACGAATTGGCATTGCCTGGGCAGGTTCGCCATCGTCATCAGGTCGCGTGCCTTCGGCTTGTCCGGGTTCTTGTTGGGGCGCCACGGCTCCTCGGTGAACCACCAGGCCAGCGCCTGGTCGCAGCCATCGCCTGGCGCCGTCGCTTCCTGTGCCTTGCAGTCGGGTGATCCAGCCTGGCAGCCGATGCGAATGTGGAAGTGGTAGTCGTGGCCCCAGAACGGCCTGACCTTGCGCAACCAGCTACGGTCGCCTTTGACCGTGTCGCAGAGCTTCTTCTTGATCCCGGGATTGACCAGGATGCGCTCGACTTCGGGATAGCTCGCGGCGCGCTTCAACAACCGCGTGTGCATCGGCGTCCACAGCCCGTCCTTCACCAAATGGGTCTTTTCATCGACCATCAAGGTAGCGCTGATGTTTTCGCGCTCTTCGGCCGAGAGCTTACGGTCGGGCATCGGCGTCAGCCAGATGTCGGCGTCGAGGCCGATCTGGTGCGAGGCATGGCCGGTCAGCATCGGACCGCCGCGCGGTTGCGAGATGTCGCCGATCAGCAAGCCCGGCCAGCCGTCGGCAGCGGCATCGCGCGACAGTTTCTCGATCAGCGCGATCATTGCCGGATGGCCCCAGCGACGATTGCGCGACGGTCGCATCACCTCCCAGTGCCGGCCGTCCATGGGTAGGGCGACGCCGCCGGAAAAACAGCCTTTGGAATAAAAGCCGATCGATTGCGCTGCTGCGAGTGCCGGCAGCTTTTTGGCGCCGAACAGGTCCTTTGCCCGTTGCTCGGCGCTCCCTGGCTGCGTTGCAAGCGCCGCCAAGCCGGCGATGGCCAGTACTGCCGTCAGCAGCAGCGTTTTGCCCGGCAAGGCTCGCGCTAACGTCTTCCCCAAGCTGGACCCCTCCGCGATTTGAACCGCATCATACCATAGCCCGCGCAACGTATCGATCATGACCGTTTCATCGGGCTGCGCGCCTCGCCGTCGCGCCAGTCGCCGCTCGCCCACATGGCATCGAGCGCCGAGCGATAGTCGGGAAAGCGAAAGCCATAACCGGCCGCCTTGATTGCCGCGTTGGCGACACGCTTGTTCTCGCCGTAGAAAGACCGCGCCATGGGCGAAAGTTGGGCGGTCTCGAACGGAATTTCGGGCGGCGGCTCGATGCCCATCAATTGGGCGGCATAGGCGACGACGTCCTGCGGCGGCGCCGGCAGGTCGTCGGTGACGTTGAAGATGCCGCCGCGATTGCCCTCGGCGAGATGCCAGAGCGCACCGGCAATATCGTCGCAATGGATGCGGTTGAACACCTGGCCCGGCTTGACCAGCCGCCGCGCAGTGCCGTTTTCCAGGTTGACCAGGGCGTTGCGGCCCGGCCCGTAAATGCCGGAAAGCCGCAGGATCGCCACCGGCCGGTGGATGTCATGGCCCAATTGTAGCCAATCCTGCTCGGCTGCAACACGCATCACCGACCGCTTCGACAACGGCCGGCATTCGGCGGCCTCGTCCACCCAATTGCCGCCACGGTCGCCATAGACGCCGACGGTGGAGAGATAGGCGATCCATTCGAGCTCCGGCATGTTGGCCGCGATCTCCTCGCGTGCCGCGCCCAGCATCGGGTCGCCGGCCTTGTCCGGCGCGACTGAGACGACGAGATGGGTTGTCTTCCCAAGGGCATCGCCGATTTCGGAGGTCAGCGTGCCATCGAAACGCAGCGGCACGATACCGGCTTGCCGCAGCGCCGCGAATTTTTCCAGCGACCGTGTTGTACCGAAGATCGTTGTGTCGGCATCCCTGTTGGCGCGGGCGAAGGCCCTGCCCGAATAGCCGGCGCCGAAGATGAAAATCTGCTTTTTTGTCATGTATGCGCCTCGATCGGCTTTGGCAGGGCCAGAAGCCATTCGCCTCTCACCGCCTCGTCATGTTCTGCTTGCAAAGCGGCTGCGGCACGTTCGGCGAACTCCCGACCCGGCACCAGCCGCGACAGCGCCCATACCGCAGCTCCGCGAACCAGGGGCGAGGCGTCGTCGAGCAGCGCGCGAACGGCGCCGGCCAGCGACAAGTCCTGGGAATTGCCGGCCGCTATCAGCACGTTTCGGATAAAACGGTCGCGGCCGATGCGCTTGATCGGCGAGCCCGAAAAAAGCGTGCGGAAGGCAGTGTCGTCGAGACGCAGCAGCTCGGCGAGCGGCGGTTCGCGCAAGTCCGCGCGGGCGGCAAGCTTTGCCTCCGAAGCGGCTTGGGCGAACTTGTTCCACGGGCAGGCGGCCAGGCAGTCGTCGCAGCCATAGATGCGATTGCCGATCTTTTCCCGGAACTCATGCGGGATCGGTCCTTTGTTCTCGATGGTGAGGTATGAAATGCAGCGCCGCGCATCGAGCCGGTAAGGCGCCGGAAAGGCGTCCGTCGGGCAGGCGTCGAGGCAGGCCCGGCAGGAGCCGCAATGATCGTTCTCAGGCGCGTCCGGCACCAGCTCGGCCGTCGTGAAGATGGTGCCGAGGAACAGCCAGGAGCCATGCGCGCGGCTGACCAGGTTGGTGTGCTTGCCTTGCCAGCCGAGGCCGGCCGCCTCGGCCAGCGGCTTTTCCATCACCGGCGCGGTGTCGACAAACACTTTCACGTCCGCGCCGGCGCGCGCCACGATCTTGCCGGCGATCTCCTTCAGCCGGCCTTTTATCACGTCATGATAGTCGCGGTTCTGCGCATAGGCCGAGATCGCGCCGCGGTCGCGCTTTGCCAGGATGTCGCGTGGGTCGTGGTCGGGGCCGTAATTCATCGCCAGCACGATGATCGAGCGGACCTCTGGCCAAAGCGTCGTCGGTTTGCCTCGCCGCTCGAGCGTTTCGGCAATCCAGCCCATCGAGCCGTGAAAGCCGTCGGCAACGAATTCGGCCAGCCGTTCCGGCGCCTGCGGAATCGCATCGGGCGTGGTGACGGCAACGGCGTCGAAGCCGGCATTCCGCGCCTCGCGGTCGATCAGCGCGCGCAGCTTTGCCGTATCAGAAATCGAGGTCCGCATAATGTGACACCGGCGACAGGCCGCGCACCCGGTCGGACAGAAGCGGCCGGAACGAAGGCCGTGATTTCACCCTTGTATACCATTCGCGCGCGGCGCTGTGTTCGCGCCAGTCGATCTCGCCGAGATAGTCGAGCACCGACAGTGCCGCCGCCGCCGCGAGATCGGCATAGGTGACCTTGTTGCCGGCCAGCCAATGACGGGTGCCGGCCAGCCAGTTGGTGTATTTCATGTGCTGGCGGATATTGGCGCGGGCGGCGCGGATCGCCGCCGAATCGGGCGAGCCGCCGCCTGCCGTTTCCGGCATGACCGGCTTCAGGACGCGCTCGCGCACTAGGTGCCGGGTAACCTCGCTTTCCGCCTTGTTGAGGTACCAATCGGTCAGCCGTCGGATTTCGGCGCGCTCCATCGGATCCTCGGCGAACAGCCGCTTGTCGCGCTTGAGTACCCCGCGCGTCTCGTCGAGATATTCGGCAATGACCACTGCGCCAACGATCGGCACGTCGCCTTCGGCGAGCAGGATCGGCAGCGTGCCGGCCGGGTTCAGCGCCAGGAACTCCTTGCGCCGCGTCCACGGCTTCTCTTCGATCAGCGCCAGTTCCTCGCCATACTCGCCAAAGGCGAGGCGGACGAAGCGGCAGCTGGCGAACATCGGATGGTGGAAAAGCGTCAGCATGGTCCCGCGATAATAGAGCGCACTGGCAAATCGCCGGCTGCGCCGGTAAGTCTTGGCCGCCCGATTCAGGGGCTGTCAGGGTGCTGCGACCTATAGGGGGAGTTCCGCGCCGTGACAAGCAAGCCCTTTTCTCACGCCCTCACTCCAACGCCGAGGTTGCCATGGAAAGCCAGACCGTCGTCGAAGCGCTGCTGCTCGGCATGCTCGAGGGCCTGACCGAGTTTATTCCGGTGTCTTCAACCGGTCATATCCTGCTTGCCGGCCATTTCCTCGGCTTTCATTCGACCGGCAAGGCCTTCGAGATCCTGATCCAGCTCGGCGCCATATTGGCGATTCTCAGCGTCTATTTCCGCCGTCTCTGGAAGATGCTGCTCGAGCTGCCCTACGATCGGCTGACGCGGCATTTCGTCCTTGGCATCCTCATCGCATTCCTGCCGGCGGCCATTATCGGCGCGCTGGCGCACGATTTCATCAAGACGGTGCTGTTCGAATCGCCGCGGCTGATCTGCATCATGCTGATCATCGGCGGTGTCATCCTGCTGCTGGTCGATCGCATGAAGCCGAAGCCCTATTACCACGATGTCGAGCGGTTTCCGACCAGGCTTTATCTGCAGATCGGGCTGTTTCAGTGCCTGTCGCTGATCCCCGGCACGTCGCGCTCGGGTTCGACCATCGTCGGCGCGCTGCTGCTCGGCGTCGACAAACGGGCGGCGGCGGAATTCTCCTTCTTCCTTGCCATCCCGACGATGGTCGGCGCCTTCGCCTTCGACCTGTTCAAGAACCGCAATGTGCTGAGCAGCGCCGACCTGCCCATCATCGCCGTCGGTTTCGTCGCCGCCTTCGTCACCGCGCTAATCGTCGTGCGCTTCCTGCTCGACTACGTCTCGCGCCATGGCTACGCGCTGTTCGGCTGGTGGCGGCTGGTCGTCGGCATCGTCGGCCTGGCGGGGCTGGCCATCTGGGGATGAGCCGGCGCGGATAGCGCAATCCCAGCCGGAACTCTATTCTTGCCCGAAGTTGAGCCATACGATCTTGTGGACGTATGGTTGGCAGGGGGAATGCGTGAGCGAAGTTCTTGACGCCCTCGTTATTGGCGCCGGTCCGGCGGGACTCGGCATCAGCTACTTCTTGAAACGGCAGGGCCGCGACCACCGTGTACTCGATCGAGGCCGGATCGGCGAAACGTGGCGAACGCAGCGGTGGAACTCGTTTCGACTGAATTCGCCGACCATTCGCTCCATCTTACCCGGTGATTCCTACGAGGGGCCCGAGCCGTGGGGCGCGATAACCCACCACGAATTTGTCGCGTATCTCGAAGGCTATGCCGAGCGGCACCGCCTGCCGGTAAGCACCCAAACTCCGGTGCAAGAGCTGACGAGAGACGACGGGATCTTTCGCATCACCACGACGGACGGGGCATTTCTGGCGCGCAATGTGGTGATCGCCGCCGGCGACCAGAATCGGCAGGTCCGGCCAGCAGGGTCGGCGGATTTGCCAACCGCAATTCGCCAAGTCGATTCCTCGGCTTATCGCAACCCGGCCGAGTTCGAGAGTGGCGCGGTGCTGGTGGTCGGCAGCGGTCAGTCGGGCGGCCAGATCGCCGAGGATCTGGCGCTGGCCGGACGTGCGGTCTTTTTGGCGACCAGCCGCAACGGCCGTTGGGTGCGGCGCTACCGCGGGGGCAACATACTTAAATGGCTGACGCTGTCCGGTTTTCTCGACGTTCCGCGCAAGGAACTCGTCCTCCCCTCCGGCAAGCTGCAGGCCCGCGCGCTGGTCGGCGCGACCCATACGATCAGCCTGCAATCGCTGAGTGCACAGGGCGTGGTGCTGCTCGGCCGCTTTAGGGGTGTGGAGAACGCCAACCTCGTCTTCGGCGACGAGCTCGACGACCATATGCGATTTGCCGACGAGGTCTCCGCGAATGCCAAGCGCCTGGTTGACGAGTACATCGAGCGCGCCGGCCTCGATGCGCCACTGGCCGAGGATGATCCAGCCGAGACGATTGAACCGCGCTTGCCCGATCCTCCGATCCGCTCCCTCGACTGGACGGCGAGCGGCATCAGATCAGTGATCTGGTGCACGGGCTTCACTGGCGATTTCTCATGGGTTCGGCTTCCCGGCGCGCTCGATGCCGCCGGCCAGCCCGTCCACGAGGATGGCGTCGGCGCTGTTCCAGGTCTCTTTTTCGCCGGCCTCGATTTCGGATCGACGCGGAAGTCGGGCACCATACCGGCCATTCCAGAGGAGGCGGCCGCCGTCGTGGAGCGACTCGTCCAAGTGGGAGCCGACTTGCCACGGAACGGCGTCTAAACGAGCGCGTCGAACGCGGGTTCTTGAACGTACAAGAACATGACAGCTCTGGCGCGATCAAGACGACGCACGCTGCCTTCTGTCGAAGCGCACCGACAATTTTCCGTAGTCCATTGGTGCGACAGCCAGAAATCGCCGGCACCTTCGATACGGTGCTCCAATTCGCGGCCGACTGCATCCATTGCCTCCGTCAACGTGCGGCGGCCTTGACCTCGGCGTCTTGACCTCGGCTGGTCGTCGTCGTGCTGACAGCACTGGCAATATGGGATGAGCCGGCGCAGTCGTTCGGAATGGTCGCCCTGGAGACGCCAAAGAAGGTGCATCAAGGCGCGCGATCGGTCAGCGCGTTCGCACCTTCCTCCGCGGCGCAATGTGCGCAGCAGTAGATGATGTCATCCTGTTCGACGCCATGTCCGATGATCCGGCATCCGCAATGCGGACATATCGGAGCAAGTTTCTGGACCGCGCATTCGAAGCTGTCGAACGTGTAGGTCTCCTCGGCCATCGTCACTTTGAAAGCCTTGTCGTAGTCATTCCCGCATTGATCGCATCTGGCCATAGTTCGTTTCCTTCTTTCACGGCTTCAAGCTCGACCAACCTGTCGCGCGGCGATAGGTTCCCGCCAGCATCAGGGGGCCGTCCTAAGGCGGAGACGAGCGCGAGCCTACGCCACGGCGCTGTTCGATCGCACGGATCACCTCGTCGATATCCCGCGGCTCGATGTCGAGTTCCTTCAGGCCAGGCGCGTCGATTGCTGCCACATTGTCCTGACGCATAAGATCGATCTGGTTGCGCGTTATGGGGGCAGCCGGGAGGAGTTCCGCGACGCCAGCCAAGGCGTTCCATACCGCAAACGGCACCGGCATCAGCTTGACGTGCGTATCGAGTTGTCGGGCGATCTCCCGAAGCAGTTCCTTATAGGTATAGATGCGCGGGCCACCGAATTCGAATATGGATGAACCCGTGTGGGTTCGCCCGTCGATCAGCCGGCTCACTGCTTCGGCGACGTCTGCCACATAGACCGGCTGAAGCCGTGTGCCACCATCGCCGAACAGCGGATAGACCGGCAGGAGGCGTATCATCCTCACAATGGTCGTGAGGAAAGCGTCGTCAGGTCCTGTCATGACGGCGGGACGCACAATGAAAGCGCCGGGAAATGCGCTTTCCACGGCACCTTCTCCGCGCCCACGCGCCCTTATGTAATTCGAATCCGATTGAGGATCGGAGCCGATCCCTGAAATCAGGACGAACTGGTCGATCGCGCGGTCGCGCGACGCGGCAGCCAGATCGGCCGCGGCTTTCACATGCACGCGTTCAAAGGTCTGGACGCCGTGCTCGATGTAAAGACTGACAGCATTCACGACCGCCTGTGATCCGGTAATGGCCGACCCGATCGAGGACGCATCCAATATATCCGCCTCGACTGCCTCGGGCATCCTTGTAATCGAGGAAAAGACCAGGGCCACGCGAGCTGGATGGCGAGATGCAGCGCGCACCGTGAAACCTCTTTCCAGGAGCCGCTTCACGATCCTGCGCCCGAGAAAGCCGGTTCCGCCGAACACGGTGACGATCCGTACCGGGTTGAGATCGTCGGGATCCATTTGCCTCGCCATCCCTTTGTCCTCGCATAGCTGCCACGAGGATTGCCCTGGCCGGCATTTGAACCAGCCCGTCGAACATCAGGACGATTGGGGAACAACGCAGGAACGCTTTTGTTCCAGTCAGCGCTGGGCGGATGCTTGACAGATCGGCAAACCATGATCTGAACCGCAGGCGCAGCAAAACGGCCCCACTTCGGGAATAGCCTAGTTCCGCCCGTAGAAAACGTTCTCGACATGCACCGGCCAGCGCCACGGCAGCACCGCCACCATGTCGAAGCGCACCGATAATTTTCCGTAGTCGGATTGGCGCGACAGCCAGAAATCGGCGGCGCCTTCGATGCGGCGCTCCGATTCACGGCCGACTGCTTCCATTGCCTCCATCAGCGTGCGGCGCGCCTTGACCTCGACGATCAGCACCAGATCGCCGCGCCGCGCGATCAGGTCGATCTCGCCGAACCTGGTGCGGTGGCGGCGGGCCAGAATTCGGTAGCCTTTCAGCATCAGCGCCGCCGCCGCCAGCCATTCGCCGTGATGGCCGCGCCGGTAGGCCTTTTGTCGGCTGGCGCTCGGCCGTTCAGCCATCGCCGTCTCCGCCGGTCCCGTCTCTTCCGGCATTTTTGAGGTCGAGGAGCCGACGATAGAGCGCCTGCTTCTGGCCACCCGTCATCTTGGCGGCTTCCGCCGCTGCCTTGGAGGCCGGCATCTCGGCGGCGAGCGAAAGCAGCAGCCGGTCGATGTCTTCTGGCTCATCAGCGACCGCATCGGCCGGGCCGACGCAGATGACGATTTCACCCTTGGGCGTATCGGCTCCCGCATAATGGCTGGCGAGCGATTGCAGGGTGCCGGTCCGCATCTCCTCGAAAGTCTTGGTCAGCTCGCGGCCGATCGCCGCCTTGCGGGCACCGCCCAGCACCTCGACCATGGCACTGAGCGTCTCGGCCAGCCGGCGCGGCGATTCGAAGAAGATCAACGTTGCCGGCACCGCCTTCAGCGCTTCCAGCCGCGTCAGCCGCTGCCCGGTCTTCACCGGCAGGAAGCCGGCAAACAGAAACGCGTCCGAGGGCAGGCCGGATGCCGTCAACGCGGCAAGTGGCGCCGACGGTCCGGGGATCGGCACGACACGAATGCCGCGATCCAGCGCCTCACCAACCAGCCGGTAGCCGGGGTCGGAGATGAGCGGCGTGCCGGCATCCGAGATCAGCGCTACGCTTTGGCCGGCCAGCAGCGCCGCGATCAGCTTCGGTCCGGCCTCGCCGGCATTGTGCTCGTGGTAGGCGGTGGTGCGGCGGCGGATGCCGTAGCGGTCGAGCAGCACGCGGCTGACACGTGTGTCCTCGCAAGCGACGATATCGGCGGCGGCGAGCGTTTCCAGCGCGCGCAGCGTGATATCGGCGAGATTGCCGATAGGCGTCGCCACCAGGTAGAGCGCCGGCTCGAGCGGCCGGGCGGCGATTTCGGTCTGCCCGACCACATAACTGCGTTTGGCCGATTCGCCGGTCACCTGCACAACTCCGTTCGACCCTGTTTGGCACGGCTCACGCTTGGTTGCAAAAGCCTGGGTTGCAAAGGCCCTGGTTCCAAAAGGGATGCCGACGTGAACCGGCCGCCATGCCTTCGCCACAGTAGGGAACGAAACCGTTGCCGGCGAATTTTACCCCTGATCTCGGGAGGAGCAGGATGGACAGCCTGACGATACAGGACGTTTTCGAACCCTACTATGCCGGCCGCAAACGCTTCGCCGCACCATGCGACAAGAGCCGGCCTGCCGAAGCCGCAGATGGCAGAGCCAAGAAGCCGCTTGCACGCCAGCGATCGGCAGAGAGCAAGCCCGCAAACGAAACCGCCCGCACGATGGAGCACTGACCGGACGATGCCCAATCGCTTCGACATTTTCATCACCCGCCTCGAAACAAAAAGCGCCCGCGATGGCGCAGCGTCACATTCCACAGACGACCAGCACCATGCCTCACGCGACAAAAGCGAGATCAAGCCGGTCCGTTCCGGAGAGACCAGCGAAAAAGATCGCGCCAAACACCGCCACAAGCACGAGGCTTGACCCCGCAAACCTTAGCGATCGGTCGAGACAGTTCTCGAAGCGCGGTTGCGCATGCTCCGCGATGTATCGTTCAACCCAGATACTTCGAGACACGCGCCTCCAGCAGGCCCACCAGAGCCGGGTCCATGAATGCATAGTCGTCGGGAATATCGAGGCAGATTACCCGAACCTTTTTCAGGCTTGTCTTGAATTTCTGCTGCAGTTTGGCGCGGTGCGTTTTTTCCATCACGAAGATGATGTCGGCCCAGGCGACGAGTTCATGCGTCAACGGAATGTCGGCATCGTGATTAGTGCCGGCCGAAGCGACCTCGATGTCCCGCCGCTTGGAAAACACCTGCTCCGCCGTCGGGCTGCGCAAGCGATTCTGGCTGCAGATGAAGAGAACGTTCTTCAACGTGCTATCTGGCCAAGTCCGCCACGACCGCATCGAGCACGATCATGCCGGCCGGCGTGGCGCGCAGGCGCGCATTGCCGATCGGCGCCACCAGGCCTTCGTCCTGCAGTACCGACAGCTGTGCCGTCGACAGGCCGCGCCCTGAAAATGCCTCGTAGCGGGAAAGGTCGATGCCTTCCGCCAGCCTCAGCCCCATCAGCAGGAACTCGTCGGCCTCTTCCGACCGCGTCAGGATCTCGCCGCCGGTAACGCCATGGCCCTTGGCCTCGACCAGATTGGCCCAAGTCTCCGGCATTTTCTCGGCGATCGTCACCACGCGCCGGCCATTTTCGACGAACCGGCCATGCGCGCCGGGACCGACGCCGACATATTCGCCATAACGCCAGTAGGTGAGATTGTGCCGGCTTTCGGCGCCGGGCCTGGCATGGTTGGAAATCTCGTAGGCCGGCAGTCCGCGCGCGGCGGTGATCTCCTGTGTCAACGCGTAGAGATCGGCGGCAAGCTCATTGTCTGGAATGATGAACTTCCTTGCCGCATGCAGCGCATGGAACGGCGTGCCTTCCTCGATGGTCAGCTGATAGAGCGACAGATGGTCTGCGGCGTGGCCGATCGCCTGCTCGAGCTCCGCCTGCCACGCTTCCGGCGTCTGACCGGGCCGCGCGTAGATCAGGTCGAACGACAGCCGTGGGAATATCTCGCGCGCCAGGCCGATCGCATGCAGGGCCTCATCGACATTGTGCAAACGGCCGAGGAAGCGCAGATCCTTGTCGTGCAGCGCCTGCACGCCAAGCGATACCCGGTTGACGCCGGCCGCGCGATAGCCGCGAAAGCGCTCGGCCTCGACGGAGGAGGGATTGGCCTCCAGTGTCACCTCGATGCCATCAGGCACCGTCCAGTTCTTCGCCACTGCATCCAGCACCGCCGCCACGGTCTGCGGTTTCATCAGCGATGGCGTGCCGCCGCCAAGAAAGATACTGGTCACCTCGCGCGGCCCGGTGCGGCCGCGCATCGTCGCCAGCTCGGCCTCGAAGGCGCGGGCAAAACGCTCCTGATCGACCGGCTGGTGGCGGACATGGCTGTTGAAGTCGCAATACGGGCATTTGGCCGCGCAGAACGGCCAGTGGACGTAGACGCCGAAACCAGGCCTGCGGTCGAGCAGCATGGTCATACGGCGGCCAATCGGGCTTGCGCGAATTTCTGGAAGGCGCGGGCACGGTGCGACAATGCGGTTGGCTGGCCGGGCTTCCAGCCATGCTTGTCCTTCGCGCTCATCTCGCCGAAGGTCTTCTCGGACCCATCGGGCAAGAACACCGGATCGTAGCCGAAGCCGAGCTCGCCGCGCGGCGGCCATACCAGCGTGCCCTCGACCTCACCGCGAAAATATTCCGCCTGGCCATCGGGGAAGGCCAGGCAGATGACCGCGACAAAGCGGCCCTTGCGCTGGGCAGGCGTGATCGCGCCAACTTCTTGCAAGGCCACTTCCGTGCGCTGCATGGCCATGCCGAAGTCGCGGGAGCCGTCCGGCGTCTCAGCCCAGTTGGCGGTGTAGACGCCGGGTGCGCCGTCGAGCGCATCGACACACAGGCCGGAATCGTCCGACAGCGCCGGCAATCCAGTGGCCTTGGCGGCGGCCAAGGCTTTTATGAGGGCGTTCTCCTCGAAAGTGGTGCCGGTCTCGTCCGGTTCCGGCAGGCCGTATTCCTTTGCGGACTTCGCTTCAATGCCGAATGGCGCCATCAGATCGGCGAATTCTCGCAATTTGCCGGCGTTGTGGCTTGCGACGATGATCTTATGCCCATCAAGCGAATGAATAGTTGGCGAATGCATCAGATGCCCCAAATTCGTGGCTCGGCGAATTCGATCGAATTGCCGGAGGGATCGCGAATATAGATCGAGCGGCCGCCTTGCGGCCACTCGAACTCGCTTTCGATGGCGATTTTCTTCGCCTCAAGATGCGCTTTCCAGCGTGGGATTTCATCCGCGCTTGCGGCGAAGCAAAGATGGCCCTGGCCGACCGCGCCATGCGGCGGCACGGGCAGCTTGGCGTCGGCCCGCGGCGGCACTTTGGTGGCCTCGGCATTGAAGATAAGCAGCACGCCGTCGCCGCAGCGGAAGAAGAGATGCCTGCCATCGACCTTACCGAGCAGATCGAGCCCGAGCACGCCCGAATAGAACCGTTCCGCGGCAGCAAGGTCGGTCACGTAGAGTGCTGATTCCAGGATTGCGGAAGGAGTCACAGGATCGCCAATCTCATCAATATTGACCGCAGCTAAGCCACCGCCATTTGCTGCAAGCTGACCAGGCGCTGAATGCCTTTCTTGGCGAGCCCCATCAGCGCCGCGAACTGCTCTTCCGAGAACGGCTCGCCCTCGGCCGTGCCTTGGATCTCGACGATGCCGCCCTTGCCGGTCATGACGAAATTGGCGTCGGTGCCGGCCGAGGAATCCTCGATGTAGTCGAGGTCGATGACCGGCTGGCCATCATGGATTCCGCAGGAGATTGCCGCAACGTGATCCTTCAGCACCTTGCTCAGGCTCGCCATCTGGCGGGCTTCCATCCAGCGCAGGCAGTCGTAGAGCGCCACCCAGCCGCCGGTGATCGAAGCGGTGCGCGTGCCGCCGTCGGCCTGGATCACGTCGCAGTCGACGGTGATCTGCTGCTCGCCGAGCGCCTGCAGATCGACCACGGCGCGCAGGGAGCGGCCGATCAGCCGCTGGATTTCCAGCGTGCGGCCGCCTTGTTTGCCGGACGAAGCCTCGCGGCGCATGCGCTCGCCGGTCGAACGCGGCAGCATGCCGTATTCCGCCGTCACCCAGCCCTTGCCGGAGTTGCGCATCCAGCCCGGCACCTTTTCCTCCAGGCTGGCCGTACACAGCACATGCGTGTCGCCGAACTTCACCAGGCACGAGCCTTCCGCATGCTTGGAGACGCCGCGCTCGAAGGAGATGGGGCGCATTTCGTCGAATTGGCGTTTGGAAGGGCGCATTCAGGCTTCTTTCTTTCTTCGGAATCTTGGCCGGGGAATCTTGGCCGGCTTGTAGCCGCACGGGGCGTGAGGCGCAAAGGAAAATGGACCGGTTGCGCCGACACCGCGGAAGTCTATATCTTCGGGGCGGAGGTTTTGGCTCGAAATGACAAAGGCAGTCGATCCCGGTTTGCAGTCGCACGTGCTCCCGTCGCACGCGCTGCAATCGCCCGCGCTTCAATCGCTCGACATGCGTTCGCGCGACATCTTCCGGCGCATCGTCGATTCCTATTTGAGGGATGGCGAGCCGGTCGGTTCGCGCAGCTTGTCGCGCATCCTGCCGTCGTCGCTGTCGCCGGCCACCATCCGCAACGTGATGAGCGACCTTGAGCATCTCGGCCTGATCTATGCGCCGCACATTTCGGCTGGCCGGCTGCCGACCCAGGCAGGCCTGCGCTTCTTCGTCGATGCTTTCATGGAACTTGGTGACCTCTCCGACGAGGAGCGCCGCACCATCGAGGCCCAGGTGCGCGCCTCCGGCTCGGGCGCAACTCTGGAGCATATGCTGACCGAGGCCAGCCAGATGCTGTCCGGCATGTCGCGCGGCGCCGGCCTCGTGCTCGCCGCCAAGAATGAGGCGGCGCTTAAGCACATCGAATTCATCCAGCTCGAGCCGACCAAGGCGCTGGCCGTGCTGGTCTCGCAGAACGGCGACGTCGAAAATCGCGTCATCGATCTGCCCGCCGGCATCACCATCTCGCAATTGCACGAAGCCTCTAACTTCCTCAACGCCCATATCCGCGGTCGCACCCTGGCCGAGGCGCGGGTCGAGATCGCCCGCATCAAGGAAGAGACCAGGGCGGCCCTCGACACGCTGTCGCAGGATCTGGTCGAGAAGGGCCTGGCGGTCTGGGCAGGCGCTGAAAGCGGCGTGCCTGGGCGGCTTATCGTGCGCGGTCGCGCCAATCTCCTGGAAAACGTCACTGCCCAGGCCGACATAGAATTGCTGCGGCATCTGTTTGAGGATCTGGAGACGCAGGATGGGCTGATCCAGCTTCTCGACCTCGCCGAGGCAGGCCCAGGCGTGCGCATATTCATCGGTTCGGAAAACAAGCTGTTTTCGCTGTCTGGCTCCTCGCTGGTGGTGGCACCCTATCGCGACAAGGACGCGCGTGTCGTCGGTGCGCTCGGCGTCATCGGGCCGACGCGGCTGAATTATGCGCGCATAGTACCGATGGTCGACTATACGGCGCAGCTGATTTCGCGCATGCTGAGCTAGGAGCCGCCGCGGGCCCGCCGCAAGGAGGAGAAAAGAATGGCGCTGGAATCGTTCAAGGCCCAGATCAGTCTGCTGCTCGAAGAAATGATCAACCAGCCAGAGGATCAGCACGAGGTACAAGAGCAGTTGCGCGAGAAGCTGCAAGAGATGCGGGCGATGGGTTTACCGCTGCCGGCCGATCTGGTCGCGCTGGAAAAGCGCCTCGACGACGACTTTTACGCCTCTGGCAACTGAACGGGTTCGGCTTCAAATCCTCGTGTGCTGGACGGCCGCTTGGAACGATCAATACCTGATGCCGTTTGCCCCTGTTCGAGGCGAATCCCGGAGGACGTTGATGATCCGATCTGGCGGCTTTGCGGCCTTGGCCGCTGCCCTCCTTGTTGCGACACCGGCAGCCGCCCAGCAGGCGGACCAGAATGTGCTCAAAGGCGAAGCCGCGTTTGGCGATTGGCACGCCGACAGGCCTGGCGTCCGACGCCTGATTGGGCCGCGAGACATGCCGGCAGCCGACCCCGCCCAATCCGCTTCGAACGGCGCCGGCGTGGCGGAACGGCCCGAAAGCGCCAAGCCAGAATTGCCGTCGGGCTTTTCGGCTGAAATGATCGCATCCGGCATCGTCAATCCACGTGTCGTGCGCGTCGCTCCGAATGGCGACCTGTTTGTTGCCAACAGCCATGCCGACCAAATACGCGTCTATCGTCTCGCCGAGGGCAGCGCCAGGCCCATCGAGAAAGCGATCTTCGCCAAGGGGCTCAATTATCCCTACGGCATCGCCTTCTATCCGCCAGGAGACAAACCGCAATGGGTTTATGTCGCGAACAGCGACAGCATCGTCCGCTTCCCCTATCGCGATGGCGACCTGAAGACATCCGGCAAACCAGAAACCATTGTCGCCAAAATCCCGTCGGGTGGTCACACGACCCGCGACATCGCCTTCTCGCAGGACGGCAAAACGCTTTATTTGTCGGTTGGCTCCGCCTCGAACGTCGCCGAGGATATAGGCAAGGAGCCGGATAGCGGCCTCGAAGCTTGGGCCAAATCAAAGCCGCTAGGGGCGGCCTGGGGCTCCGAGGACGGCCGTGCCGATGTGCTCGCCTTTGACCCGGATGGGAAAAATCCCCGAACTGTTGCCACCGGCCTGCGCAACTGTACGGGCATGACCGTGCAGCCCGCCACCGGCGCATTGTGGTGCGTCGTCAATGAGCGCGACGAACTCGGCGACAATGTGCCGTTCGAATTTGCAACGGCGGTCAAGGACGGCGGATTCTATGGTTGGCCTTGGTACTACATCGGCAATAACGAGGATCCGCGCCATCAGGGCGAACGGCCAGACCTCGCCGGCAAGGCCACTGTCCCCGATGTATTGATGCAGGCGCATTCGGCGCCGATGAATATAGCCTTCTACGACGGCAAGAACTTCCCGGCGGATTATCAGGGTGACGCCTTCGTCACCATGCATGGTTCGTGGAACCGTGGCGCCAGGACCGGCTACAAGGTGGTGAGGCTCAAATTCAGGGATGGCAAGCCGACCGGCGAATATGAGGACTTCATGACCGGCTTCGTCATCTCGAACGACGCCGTCTGGGGCCGCCCGGTCGGTGTCGCGATGGCCAAGGACGGCTCGGTGATCGTCACAGAAGACGGTAATGGCACCATCTGGCGCGTTACCTACGAAGACGGCCGTTCCTGAACGGCGGTGTCGCCTGCTGCGCTGGCGCAATCGAATCCGGCCCGAGGGAATTCACCCAACTTCAACATTGTGCGACAAGCGCCAATCATGACACTCACTGGGTTCCTCGCCTATAGTGCTGCCCTCGGCATCGCCGCGGCCATCCCGGGCCCAGGCGTCACCGCGCTTGTTGCGCGTGCTCTGGGTTCCGGCTTCCACTCGTCGCTGGCCATGTCGTTCGGGCTGATGCTCGGTGACCTGACCTATCTCACTGCCGTGGTGCTCGGCCTGGCTTTCGTCGCACAGACTTTCGGCATGGTCTTCCTGGCCATCAAATGGCTGGGCGTCGCCTACCTCGCCTTTCTTGGCTGGCGTTTCTGGACGAGCGGCATCACGCCCGAAACGGTGGAGGCGAAGAAAGGCAAGGGCGGCTTGGCATCCAGCTTTGTAGCCGGCCTTGCCGTCACGCTCGGCAATCCGAAGACGATGATCTTCTATCTTGCCATCACCCCGACCATCGTCGATCTGAAGACGATCACGCTGGCCGATTACAGCATCCTCGTCGCGCTCACCATCGTCGTCCTGCTCGTCGTGCTGGTGCCCTATCTGGCGCTGGCGGCCAAGGCGCGCTGGTTCCTGAAGTCGCCGCGGGCGCTGAGGGCACTCAACCGCACCGCCGCCGGCTTTATGGTCGGCGCGGCGGCGGCAATTGCCGCCCGCCAATAGATCTCTTTCGCCAATCCGCCCAAGGATTGCCACCCCTTGCAAAGGCGGGGGTACTCAGCACGAACTTCACTCGGATATTTTTCGATCGACAGCCTATCTTGCGCGGTGGATGGCTCTATCCTATGCCCGCGCGACTCTTGCCGCTTGACCTCTGGGAGGAAATCAATGAACAAGCCCGCCACCCCCACACACGTGCCCGGCCGCGGCCGCATCTACAATTCGATCACCGAGACGATCGGCGACACGCCGCTGGTGCGGCTTGATAAATTCGCCAGGGAGAAGGGTGTCGTCGCCAATCTGCTGGCCAAGCTCGAATTCTTCAACCCGATCGCCTCGGTCAAGGACCGCATCGGCGTGTCGATGATCGAGGCATTGGAGGCTTCGGGCAGGATTACGCCCGGCAAGACCACCCTCATCGAGCCGACCTCGGGCAATACCGGCATCGCACTCGCCTTTGCCGCCGCTGCCAAGGGCTACAAGCTGATCCTGACCATGCCGGAAACCATGTCCGTCGAACGCCGCAAGATGCTGGCTCTGCTCGGTGCCGAACTGGTGCTGACCGAAGGGCCGAAAGGCATGAAGGGCGCCATCGCCAAGGCCGACGAGCTGGCGGCAACGCTGCCCGACGCTGTCATTCCGCAGCAATTCGAAAACCCGGCCAATCCGGAAATCCATCGCCGCACCACCGCCGAGGAAATCTGGAACGACACCCATGGCGAAGTCGATATCTTCGTTGCCGGCATCGGGACCGGCGGCACCATCACCGGCGTCGGCCAGGTGCTGAAGAAGCGTAAGCCCTCGGTGCATGTCGTCGCCGTCGAACCGGAAGCCTCGCCGGTGCTGTCGGGCGGCCAGCCAGGCCCGCACAAGATCCAGGGCATTGGCGCCGGCTTCGCGCCAAAAATCCTCGACACGACGATCTATGACGAGATCGTCAAGGTCTCGAACGAGGATTCGGTTGCCAATGCACGGCTCGTCGCTCGGCTCGAAGGTGTGCCGGTCGGCATCTCGTCGGGGGCCGCCCTGCAAGCGGCGATCGTCGTCGGCTCGCGGCCCGAGAACAAGGGCAAGAACCTCGTCGTCGTCATCCCCTCCTTCGCCGAGCGCTATCTCTCGACGATCCTGTTCGAGGGATTGGGCGCTTAGACACGAGCGTTTTTTACCGGTCAGTAGCGATCCTTCGCGATGCCCCTCCGACATCAAATACTCAGTATCACGCGTCGGCGTGGACCGCTGAAAAGCCACCTGTGGCGGGCGTCGTTCGCTTGAGCGGCGGGTCACTTCCGTATCAATCGTCGCTGCCCGGCAGGTGGAGGACTTTATGTACAAGCTCTATACGCGTGCCAATACCGGCGGCTTTGTCGTCGAGGCGGCGCTCGCTTTGGCGGGCGTGCCTTTCGACCAGATCGACGTTCCGAAGGGCCGACCCGACCAGGCCTTTTTAGATATCAGCCCCTTGAACCAGGTGCCGGTCCTGATCTTGCCGGACGGACGCTCGATGACCGAATCGGCGGCGATCTGCATCCTGCTGGCCGAGCGCCACCCCGAAGCAGGACTGGCGCCCGCAGCAAGTTCGGCTGACCGCGCCGACTTCCTGCGCTGGATGTTTTTCATGTCCTCCGTCATCTATTCGGCTGACCTGCGGTTCTTCTACGCTCATCGCTACACGACCGATCCCCGGGGCGTGGACGCTGTCAAACAGGCGGCGGTCTCGGAAATGGATCGCAGCCTCGCCATTCTCGATGCCGCCCTCGCAGGCCATGACTGGCTGGCCGGCGACCGGCTCTCGCTGGCCGACATCTATCTCGTCATGTTGGTGGCCTGGCATCCGGAGGTCGCGAAGGTTCCAACCGCTTGGCCGAACATCGAACGCCTGTGGGCCAATTTGCGGGAACACCGGGTGATAAAGAGGCTGAATGCTTCCCACGACATGTGGCCGGCCTAAGCACTCCGCCTTGTCTCAGTGTCTTTCCGCGCGGCCGAGCCCTGCCCGTCGTTCCTGCAGGAACCGGCGCACGGCCGGATCGCGTTCGAGGCCGATAGCCCGGTCATAGGCCTCGCTCGCTTGTGGAACTTTGCCGAGTCTGGCCAGCAGGCCCGCGCGGGCGGCCCAGTAAGGTTGATAGTCATACAGCCGCTTGTCGCCGCTGAGTTGATCAAGCGCGCCCAATCCTGCTGAAGCACCTTCGGCCTCGGCAATGGCCACCGCACGGTTGATCGACACCACCGGCGAGCCGGCAATCACCGACAGCGCGTCGTAGAGCTCCTTGATCGCGACCCAGTCGGTACAACCGGTCAGCCGCCGTGTCGTATGGGCGGATTGCACGGCGGCCTCGAGCTGGTAGCGGCCGACAACACCCTCGGCGGCCGCGCGCCCGAGCAGCGCCTCCGCTTCATCGATCAGGGTATCGTCCCACAATGCAAGATCCTGCTCGGCCAGCGGCACATAGTCACCCGCCGCATTGCGCCGGGCTGCACGCCGCGCCTCGGCGAACAGCATCAGCGCCAGCAGGCCGAGTGCTTCCGGCTCATCCGGCATCAGCGAGGCGATCAAACGGCCGAGCCAGATGCCTTCGGTCGCGAGATTGCGGCGCCGCATTTCGGTGCCGGCCGGGTCGGACCAACCTTCGGCAAACGCCGCGTAGATCGCTTCCAGAACGGTGCCCAGCCGCTCGCCGAGCTCGGCCCGCTCCGGCACGCGGAACGGAATGCCTGTCTCGCGAATTCGCGTCTTGGCGCGCACCAGGCGCTGGCTCATCGTGGCTGGCGAGACAAGAAAAGCCGAGGCGATGGTCGCTGCGTCGAAGCCCAGGACCGTCTGCAGGATCAGCGGTGCTCGCACGCCGGCCTCAATCGCGGGATGGGCGCAGGCAAACATGAGCCTGAGCCGCTCGTCCGGCAGGTCTTCCTCGGCCATGCGCGCCTCCATCTCCTCGGCGATCAGTCTGAGGTGCTCGCGGCCCGCCTCGCGTGTCAGCCGCCGTCTGATCGCGTCGACGCGGCGCTTGCGTGCCACCGCCAGCAGCCAGGCTTCCGGCTTGTCGGGCACGCCCGCCTGTGGCCAACGCTCGAGCGCCGCTGCAAAGGCATCGGCCAATGCGTCCTCGGCAGCGGCCACGTCGCGCGTGCGTGCGGCGAGATAAGCGACCAGCTTGCCGTAGCTTTGCCGGGCGGCCGCTTCCGCCGCCGCCCGCGCAGTATCGGGCAATTCCGGCATCACATGGTGAGTTCCCAGATCGGCCGCACCTCTACCGTGCCGGTGCTGGCGCCCGGGCAGCGCGCCGCCCAGGCGATGGCGGCGTCGACGTCCTCCGCTTCGATCATATAGAAGCCGGCAAGCTGCTCCTTGGTGTCGGCATAGGGGCCGTCGAGCACGTTGGTCTTGCCATTGGCCATCCGCACCGAGGTAGCGGATTGCGTCGGCTTCAGCCGGTCGCCGGCGAGCCAGGCGCCGGATTTCTTCAGCGCTTCGGTGTAGGCGACGTACGCGCTCGACATCTGTGTCACCGCATCTGGTGGCGCGGCTGCCATCCCCGCTTCGTTTCCATAGATCAAAAGCATGTATCGCATGGTCTTCTCCCGTTTCTCGAAGGCCGCATCGTTGCGAGCCGGACTTATGTCGCGCGGCCCTGCCGGATTTCGACAAGCGCTGGAAAAATCTTTCTGCCGCGATGCGACCTCGCGCAAGCGCCAACGTGTTGCGGCACTGCTTAGCCGTTCGTCTAATCGCTGCTATTGCGGGTTGGCATTTCCCGCCCGCTGTCTAAACTCGCTTCGTGCCGCCGAGGAGGGCACGGCGGCGAATTTTCAGGGAGGAAATCGCATGCTCAATTTCAGAACGAAATTTGTTGCAGCCGGCGTGCTGGCGCTGTCGCTTGGCCTTGGCGCGGTATCGGTCAAGGCACAGGAATTCATCAACGTGCTGACCGGCGGCACGTCCGGCGTCTACTATCCGCTCGGCGTCGCGCTGTCGGAAATCTACGGCAAGGGCATCGAAGGCGCGCGTACTCAGGTGCAGGCGACGAAAGCGTCGGTCGAAAACCTCAATCTGCTTCAGCAGGGCAAGGGCGAGATCGCCTTTGCGCTCGGCGATTCCGTCAAGCTGGCCGCCGAAGGCAATACTGAAGCAGGCTTCCCAGGCAAGCTCGACAAGCTGCGCGGCATTGCCGCCATCTATCCCAACTACATCCAGATCGTCGCCAGCAAGGAATCCGGCATCAAGACGCTCGCCGATCTCAAGGGCAAGAGCCTTTCGGTCGGCGCGCCGGCCTCAGGCACCGAGCTCAACGCCCGCACGATATTTGCCGCTGCCGGGCTGAAATACGAAGACCTCGGGCGGGTCGAATATCTGCCCTTCGCCGAATCGGTGGAGCTGATCAAGAACCGCCAGCTCGACGCCACGCTTCAGTCGGCTGGCCTTGGGGTCGCGTCGATCCGTGACCTCGCCACCTCATTGCCGGTAAACATCGTTGCCGTGCCGGCGGAGGACGTCGCCAAGATCGGCTCGCCCTATCTTTCCGTGGTCATCCCCAAGGGCACCTACGAGGGCCAGACCGAGGATGTTGCGACCGCCGCCGTCGGCAATTTCCTGATCACCAGCGCCGATGTCTCCGACGAGACCGCCTACCAGATGACGAAACTGCTGTTCGAGCATCTCGACCAGCTCACCGCTGCCCACGCCGCCGCCAAGGCGATCGACCCGGCTAAGGCGCTCGACGGCATGCCAGTGCCGCTGCATCCAGGCGCCGAGAGGTATTACAAGGAAAAGGGATTGGTGAAGTAAGGAGCCATCCCTCCCCCTTGAGGAAAAGGTGAACAGCTGCCGAAGGCGAATGGACCGGTAGGTTCGGTTGAGGCCGTACACTGCCGCACCGACCCCACCCGCCTAGCTTCGCTCGCACCTCCCTCGGGGAGGGGAGCGCCCCGCCAGGAACCCCGCTAATGACCGCAACCCCGACCGTTCTTTCCCCCACAGCGGAAGCTCCTGTCGAAGGATTGCCGCCTGGCTTCGGCGAAGGCATCGCTGGCAAGGCGGCTTTTTTTATCGCCATCGCCTTCTCCATCTTCCAAATCTACATCGCCGCCTACGGCAGCCTACCGAGCCAGGTCATACGCGCCATGCATGTCGGCTTCCTGCTGCTGCTCGGCTTTGCCCTAATCGCCAATCTGCGCGCCAAAAGCGTCCCGGCGAAAGCAGTGTTCTGGACGCTCGGCCTGCTTGGTTTCGCCACCGGTCTGTACAATTGGGTGTTCTATGCCGACCTCATCCGCCGCTCCGGCTTTCTCACCACGCCTGACCTGATCGTCGGCGCGGTGCTGGTCGTGCTGGTCTTCGAGGCGGCGCGGCGGTTGATGGGGCTGCCGCTTGCCGTCATTGCCTTCATCTTTCTCGCCTACGCATTCGCCGGCAATCATCTGCCACCGCCGTTCATCCATCGCGGCTATGATTTCGCCCAGCTCGTCGACACCTTCGCCTACGGTACCGAAGGCATCTACGGCACGCCGATCTATGTCTCGGCCGCCTACATCTTCATCTTCGTCGTTTTCGCCGCCTTTCTTGAGCGCGCCGGCATGATCGCGCTGTTCAACGATTTTGCGCTTGGCCTGGTCGGCTCATGGCGCGGCGGCCCGGCGCAAGTCTGCGTGCTGTCCTCGGCGCTGATGGGCACCATTTCCGGCTCCGGCGTCGCCAATGTGGTGGCCAGCGGCCAGTTCACCATCCCGCTGATGAAGCGCTTCGGTTTCCGCTCGGCTTTCGCCGGCGCCGTCGAGGCGACCTCGTCGATGGGCGGTCAGATCATGCCGCCGGTGATGGGAGCGGTTGCCTTTATCATGGCCGAGACCCTGAACATCCCCTATGCCGCTGTGGTCAAGGCGGCGATCATTCCGGCGCTGCTCTATTTCGGCGCCTGTTTCTGGCAGGTGCACCTGGAAGCCGGCAAGGCCGGCCTGCACGGCATGGCCAAGGCCGACCTGCCCAACCCGTGGGATGCGGTGAGACAACATTGGCCGCTGGTACTGCCTCTCGCAGCACTGATCTACCTGCTGTTTGCCGGCTACACACCGGTGTTCGCCGGCACCATGGGCCTGGCGTTGACCATTGTGCTTATCCTCGGCACGCCGCTGGCAGCATCGATCGGGCCGCTCGCCTTCCGCATCGTCTTCTGGCTGGCGCTCGGGCTTGCCGCGGCTTCCTTCATGAAATTCGGCGTCAACATCCTCAGCCTGGTCATCGCCGTGCTGGTCGCCGCCTGCCTCACCTTCAAGGGCGGGCGCGAGACGCTGCGCATATGCGTGGATTCGCTTGCCGAAGGAGCAAAGAACGCGCTGCCGGTCGGCATTGCCTGCGCCATTGTCGGCATCGTCATCGGCACGTTGACGCTTACCGGCATCGCCTCGACCTTCATCGGCTGGATCATCTCGATCGGCGAGAACAATCTGTTCCTGTCGCTGCTTTTGACCATGCTCACCTGCCTGGTGCTCGGCATGGGCATACCGACCATTCCCAACTACATCATCACTTCGTCGCTGGCCGGGCCAGCGCTGCTGTCGCTCGGCGTGCCGTTGGTGGTCAGCCATATGTTCGTCTTCTATTTCGGCATCATGGCCGATCTCACCCCGCCTGTGGCGCTGGCCGCCTTCGCCGCCGCGCCCATGGCCAAGGAAAGCGGCCTCAAGATCGGCGTCCAGGCCACCAAGCTTGCCATTGCCGGCTTCGTTGTGCCGTTCATGGCGGTCTATACCCCGGCGCTGATGCTGCAGGACCCCGGCCCGATCGCCGCCCAGTTCGGCTATCCCGTCGAGGTCGCCTATATCGTCATCAAAGCCTGCATGGGTATCGTCCTGTGGGGCGCCGCGGCCGTCGGATTTCTCGCCCGGCGCATGGCCTGGTGGGAACGCCTCGTCGCCTTCGCCGCCGGCGTGCTGCTGGTTGCGGCGCTGCCGCTCACCGACGAGGCGGGCTGGGCGCTATCCCTTGCCTGGATCGGCTGGCACTGCTGGCGCGCGCGGCAGGCTTCGCTGGCTAATTCAGCATGAGCCTCTGCATCGTCGCGGCCGGCAAGACGGTGACGCTCGCGGTCGCTGCCTTCACGCTCTCCTGGGTGCATTCGGTGGAGAAGACCCAGTGGCAGGAAGACTGGAAGGTGCTGCCGTCCGGCCTGCAATTGGTCGAGGCCCGCATCAAGGGATCGGGCGCCGGGATGGAGCCGCCGCAAGGCTCGGTGCTGAGAAACGGCTGGTGGGTCTATGCGCCCAAGGTCGGGCCACAGCGGCGCCTCGCGCTCGCCGCCTCGGGTGCCACGGGTCAGGGCTGGACGCTGTGCACGGCGCAGGACTGTCGCGAACTGGCCAAACTGGCAGGCGGCACGATCTCGCTGGAGCCGTGCGGGCCGGAGGGCTCCAGCCAGCCGCGGTAGCGGACGATCATGCCGGCAAGCGGATGCGAGATCTCGACATGGAAGCGGAAGCGGCCATCCTTCACCGTTTCGTAGGAAGTCGAGCGTGGACCGAGCCACATCGGAAGCGGCAGGCCAAAAAAACTCCAGCGGCGCAAGACCAGCGCCAGCCGGCCGTCTTCTGCAACCAGCGCCATCGCGAAGGTCAGCGGGCCGAAGCGTTCGCACAGCAGGCGCTGCGATCGACCCCGGCCCGCGGACTGTACGCTCGAAAAACTGTGCTTGCCGAATGTCCGCGTCCAGGTCTCGCCGTCCTTGTCGGTGTCGAAGCGGACATGAACCGGGATGGCCTCGCTTGCCCCGGGGAAGCCGACCATCCAGGCCATTAGCCGGCCAAGAACATTGCGCCCGCGGTCGACGCACGCGCGGCCTGCCGCCGTGATCGTACGGTCATGCATTGAACGAATTGCGTCGGGCAGGTCTTGCCAGGCATTGCCGAGCAGCTCGGCATAAAGCGGCTCGCTCTCGTCGCTGGGCTCGTCCCTGAACCCGGTGCAGATCGTTTTGCCAGCGAACAGGGCTTCGTAATCCCGGAGTTCCAGATCGCGCACGGCAGCCCGTGCGCCCGGCGCGGGCTGATCTCCGGCCAATGCTTTGCGGACCAACGCTTCGACCGCCATCGACGGGATCAGCGGCCCGTCATTGCCCTCCGCCAAGAGATGCCACGAGCGCTTGACGATGGCGCCCGCCCGGTCCGATCCCTCCACCTCGACGAACATGCCGCCGCGATGCTCGCCCCGGCACAGCCGGTTCGTTGCCTGATGCATCAGCGGCGCCAGTGGCGAAAGCGAACCGATCAATCCGGCGCGTACAAGCCAGGCGAGGCCGATCAGGGCGCGGTGCAGCGTCTCGGGAACCGGCCCGGCGCCCATCCAGATGGTCTTCGCCTCCGGCCAAAGCTTGGCCAGAGCGCGCAGGTCCGGAACGTCGACCAGCGAGAACAGCGTGTTTCGAAGCGGCAGCCGGCCCGGCGGCGCGACGGAGTAGCGCAATTGCTCTGTGAACGGATGGCCTTGTTCGGGACGGCCATTACGAACAAGCCGCACCGGCTGACCGGCGTAACCGGCGATAGCCCGAATGACGTTCTCGCCGACTCCGGCAAAGGGCGACGGCGCGATGCCGCCGCGAATGCCGTCGACCCGCGTCAGGTCCGAAGACAGGCGACGCACCACTGCCGCCGTCAGCACCGGAAAGCTCGACACGCCGGACAGCACGAAGACGCCGGCGTTTCGCGCCGCCTCGTCGAACGCAGAGACACCGGCGACGAAATCCGAGCCGTCGGCTAGATCGAGATAGTTGATGCGCCGGGCGATGCAGCCCTCGATCAGGCGATAGCGTCCCTCGCCATAGGCCTGGAACGGACCGCTCGCGTCGACTACAATATCAGGCTCTAATGCAGCGAGTTGCGCGGCGAGATCGCCGTCACGGTCGAACAGTGCCGGCACCAGCTGGGCTGCTGTCGGGGCGCGCTTCTTGCAATACGCGTCAGCCTTGGCGAGCGAGCGCCCGGCGACAAAGAGGATCAGATGCGGCTCGCCCTCCAAAAGCTCGACAGTGCGACCGCCAAAGGTGCCATAGCCGCCGACGACAAGAACCTTCATCCGCAGTTCCCCCAACAGTTCCCCCAAAATGCCCCGCCCGCTCCCGGCCACGGCAACGAATCTAGCCGATCAATCTTGCCCTCACCTCGGCGGAAGGGATTTCGCAATTGTCTTTCTTGCCGAACAGGGCGTAGCGGTTCTTTGCGATGCGGCCGTAGAGCCAGTCGCGAAGCGGGCGCGGCAACAGCAGCAGGATCCGCGCCGACCGACACGGCCAGCCGAGTTCGGCCATGACGGCAACGAAACTGTCCAGGCGGGTGAAAGCCGCGCCATCGACGATGACGAGATTGGTCTCGTAGCGATCCGTCCGCAGCCCGTATTTCTTGAACAGCACCTCGCCGAACGGTGACTGCGCCGTTACGAAATGGAAGCGGCCTTTGCGGTCGAGCTTCACCACCATGCGCACAAAGCCCGAGCACAACACGCAGACGCCGTCGAACACGATCAACGGGCGACTTGCATCGAATTCCGGCGGCTCAGGAGAATGGTTCGGCTTGACGGTCACGTGGCGCCTGACAGCTGGTGTCAGATGAAACTAGGCCTGCCGGCGGCTGGATCAAAGCCCGGAATGTCAGGGCCTTGGCGTTGTCGCACGCCGTCTGTCGGTCAGCGCAGGGCGCTCGGCGCGATAGGTCGTTGACCGGTTGTCGGCGTCGGGCCGGCAGATCCGGCTGTCGTGACGGCTTTCCGTGGTCATCATCAGTGCACGCTGATCCCAAGCGTGTTGCCACGGCGCGCGCAGGCGGGGCCTGGGCCGCGCATATAATAGCGCTCAGGCCGATAGGTCGGAGCGACGAATTCGCGGATGGCGGCGGCATAGCCGGCGATTTGATTCCAGAAGCTCATTTTACTCGGTCCCTGTCCCGCTTCGGATGTCCCTTCCGAATTGCGGGGATCATAGCGTCCAGGCGTGAATAGTCGGTGAACGCGATGTTAATCTCTGGTCGAAAATGCCTTTGTTCATGGCTGGAATGCGGCTGATTCGCGGTGTTTCCATGCAGTCCGTCGGCATTTCGTCCAGTGTGACTTTTGCATCACATATGTTTCGCCTGAATGTCGCAGAGGCGCGGTTTTGTTTCAGGTTTTGCCGGACCGCGAAATTTCCGTGCACGCGGCCGGAAAACCAGGAACCGGCCCGTCAGCCGCACGTTGATTTCCCAGTGCCGGGACGAACCGGCTCCGCAGGCTGTGGTGCTCGGGTGGGCCGCAGCCAAAAAATCCGAAACCGCAAGAGCAATGGAAAGGCAAAGGCCATGGGTTTCTTTTCGAAGGATATCAAAACCCTCGACGACCTCTTCGTGCACACGCTGCGCGACATCTATTACGCTGAAAAACAGATCGAGAAATCGCTGCCGAAGATGATCGACAAGGCGAGTGATCCGCAGCTGAAAGCCGGCTTTGAGAAACATCTCGCTCAGACCAAGGGTCATATCCAGCGTGTCGAGCAGGTGTTCGAACTGCACGGCGTGAAGGCCAAGCAGGTCGACTGCCCAGCCATCGACGGCATTCTCGAAGAAGCCGACGACGTCAGCGGCGACATCGCCGACAAGGAGGTCCTCGACGCTGCGCTGATCGCCTCCGCCCAGGCGGTCGAGCATTATGAGATGACCCGTTACGGCACCCTGATTGCTTGGGCCAAGCAACTGGGCCGCAGCGACTGCGCCAATGTGTTGGCCAACAACCTCAAGGAGGAGCAGGCAACCGACCGCAAGCTTACCGAGATAGCGGAAAGCAAGGTCAACCTGCAAGCCGCCGAGTAGCGCAGTGAGCGAGAACAAGGCAAGGCTGGGTTGAAAGCCCGGACTTGCCTTTTGCGCCGCCGGAACTGGAACGGACTTTGCCCGTTCTCGGTTGAACATTGTCGTGCAGGGAGTTTGTCATGGCGCCGCGCCCGGCCTGGAGAGGGTATCTCAAGCTTTCGCTGGTCACTTGCGCCGTCGAACTGACCAATGTCGTCACCCACGCGGAGAAAGTCTCATTCCGCGTGCTCAACCGCAAGACCGGCAATACCGTCAAGCGCGTCTATGTCGATTCGGCAAGCGGCAAGCCGCTCGATGAAGGCGACGAGATCAAGGGCTACGAAATCGGCGACGGCGACTTCGTCCAAATCGAGGAGGAGGAGATCGAAGCCGTGCAGATCGAATCCTCGCACACGATGAACCTCGATGGTTTCATCGAAAAATCCTCGATCCAACAGATCTATCTCGACGCGCCCTATTATGTGACGCCTGCGGACGAGGTCTCGGAAGAGGCCTTCGCCGTCATCCGCGACGCCATGGCCGCCAAGAAGACGGCGGGGCTAGCCCGCATTGTGCTCTATCGCCGCGAACGTCCGGTGGTCATCGAGCCGTTGGGCAAGGGTCTGCTGCTGACGACCTTGCGCTATGGCGATACGGTTCGCAGGCCCGAGATAGTGTTCGGCGACATCAAGACGGTGAAGACCGACGCCGAGATGATCAGGCTGGCCGAACACATCGTCGATGAGAAACAGGCGGCGTTCGATCCTTCCGAATTCGAGGACAAATACGAAAATGCCCTGATCGAGCTGGTCCGCGCCAAGAAGGCCGGCAAGAAGGCACCGAAGGCCAAGGCGGAACCACGGCCCTCCAACGTCGTCAACCTCTTCGATGCGCTGAAGAAGAGCCTTTCGTCGGAAGCCGGTGCGCCGGCAAAGACCGGACGCCCGGGAAAAGGCGCCAAGTCCAAAGCCGCCCGGCGCAAATCTGCTTAGGATCCGCCCATGGCCAGCCTCGAGCAGTATCACGCCAAGCGCAATTTCAAGAAGACGGCCGAACCAGCCGGCAAGGTTTCGCGCGGCAAGAAAGCCGTGGCGGGTGGCATCTTCGTCATCCACAAGCATGCCGCCACCAGGCTCCACTACGACCTTCGTCTCGAGCATGGTGGCGTGCTGTGGAGCTGGGCCGTGACGCGAGGCCCGAGCCTCGACCCGCACGAAAAGCGGCTCGCCGTGCACGTCGAGGACCACCCGATCGACTATGCACCGTTTGAAGGCACTATCCCGAAGGACCAATATGGCGGCGGCTCGGTCATTGTCTGGGACGAGGGAACTTGGGTCCCCGATGGCGAACCGGCAAGGGCGATGAAGAAAGGCCATATCAGTTTCGAACTGTATGGCCACAAATTGCATGGCGCCTGGCATCTGGTGCGGCTGAAGCCGCGTCCGGGCGAAAAGCGTGACAACTGGTTGCTGATCAAATCCGACGATGCCGCCGCGCGTCCGGGCGAGGACATTTTGCAGGAGGCGCCGCAATCGGTGAAATCCGGCCTGACCATCGAAGAGGTCGGCGAAGGCAAGACCGCCGACGGCAAGAAGCCAAGCGTCTGGCAGTCCGACAGGCCGGCCGCCAGCAAAGCGAAGGCCGTCGCGGCAAGGCGGCTGGAATTCATCGAACCGGCGCTCGCAACGCTGGAGCGGGACGCCCCGCCCGGCAAGGACTGGCTACATGAGGTGAAGTTCGACGGCTATCGCATGCAGGCGCAGCTTGCCGGCACCGAGGTGCGGCTTTTGACACGCGCCGGCCTCGACTGGACCGACAAATTCGGTGGCGCAATTGTCGCGGCACTTGGCGGCCTGAAATGCACCGATGCTATCATCGACGGCGAAATCGTCGTGCTGGCGCATAATGGCGTGTCATCATTCTCGCTGCTGCAGCAAGATCTGTCGGCGGGCCGTACGGATCGTTTCATCTACTACGTTTTCGACCTGTTGCGTCTCAACGGTGAGGATATCCGTTCAGAGCCGCTGGTCGAGCGCAAGGAAAGGCTGCGCACTTTGCTCGCCGGACAGGCCGAGGATCAGGCCGTGCGCTTCAGCGACCACTTTGCCGAGCCCGGCAAGATCATGCTGGAGCATGCTTGCCGGCTGGGGCTCGAAGGCGTCGTCTCCAAGCGCGCCGATGCGCCCTACCGCAGCGGCCGTGTCCCGTCCTGGGTGAAGTCGAAATGTACGGCGCGCCAGGAATTCGTCATCGGCGGCTACATGCCGTCGGACAAGACCGGGCGGGGCCTGCGCTCGCTGCTGGTCGGCTATCACGAGGGCGGCAAGCTGCGCTATGCCGGCCGCGTCGGCACCGGCTTCACGGCCAAAAGCACCAACGAGCTGAAGAGGAGGCTTGATGCGCTGAAGACGACAACCTCGCCCTTCGACAGGGCGGTGCCAAGGGGCAAGGGGCTGGTCTGGGTCAAGCCCGAACTTGTTGGCGAAGTGGAGTTTCGCAGTTGGACGTCGGACCGTATAATACGCCACGCGTCGTTCCAGGGATTGCGCGAGGACAAGCCGGCGGAGGAAGTCGTGCAGGAGAAACCGAAAGCACGCTCAGCTCCGGCAGAGTCGAAGCCAAAGCCCGACAAACCCGCGGCCACGGCGAAAACCTCGGTTACGCTGTCCCGCCCCGACAAGCTTCTGTGGCCGCAGGAGAACGTATCGAAGCAGGATCTGGTCGATCACTACGCGCTGGTCTGGCCGCGCATGAAGCAATTCGTCATCAACCGGCCGCTCAGCCTCGTGCGGGCGCCGGACGGTGTTGGCGGCCAACGGTTCTTCCAGAAGCATGCCTCGGCCGGCATGCACGACAAGATCGCCGTGGTGAAGGACCCCACCGACGGCGAGGAGATATTGTTCATCCGCGATTTCGACGGTGTCGTGGCCCTCGTTCAACTCGGCGTCGTCGAGATCCACATCTGGGGCTCGACCACGGACGAGCTGGAAAAACCAGACCAGATCATCTTCGATCTCGATCCCGACGAGGGTGTCGACGTGAAGGCGGTGCGTGCCGCGGCGCTCGATATCCGCAGCCGGCTCGACGAACTGTCCCTGCCTAATTTCGTCAAGACCTCGGGCGGCAAGGGCTATCATGTCCTCGTCCCGCTGAAGCCGTCGGCGGACTGGGACGAGGTCAAAGGCTTCGCCCATGAGTTCGCCCGAGCGCTCGAGCAAGCCGCACCCGACCGCTACACGGCGACGCTGTCTAAGAAGGCGCGCACCGGCAGGATATTCGTCGATTATCTGCGCAATGGCCGTGGCGCGACCACGGTCGCGCCCTATTCGTCGCGCGCCAAAAAAGGCGCCACGGTATCAATGCCGGTGACCTGGGCGGAAATCGAGGCCGGATTGCCGCCGAACGCCTTTCCGATCGGCGACAAGACGACGCTGAAGCGGCTTGGGCAAGCCGATCCCTGGGAGGATTTTTTCAAGCAGGCCAAGCCGCTCAAGCGCGGCTAGAGCAATTCCAGGAAAAGTGTGGAACGGTTTTCCGTCTGGGATTGCGTCAAAACAAAAAAGATAGAGCGGTTCGGTGTTTCCGTGAAACGACGAGCCGTTCTAGTGCGTCGAAGCGAGCCGTCAGGCGAGAAACGTCTTCTCGAACGCCTGCTTGCCTGTCGGCGAGAAAATCACCGCACGGCTGTCCTTCTCGCGCCGCGCCCATTTCTCGGCGAGGATCTTGTCGAGAATGGCGGCGCCCAGCGTGCCGGCGAGGTGCGAACGCCGCACGCTCCAGTCGAGGCAGGCCCGGCACACCGGTCGCCGCGCCTTGCCCTCGACATCGATGCCGATCGCGGCGAAATGCGAGGCGGCCGACGGCCCAAGCTGAATCTCCTCATCATCTCGCAGGAGCACTTGTCGAGCGACGAGACGGTCCAGCATCGCCACCGCCTGCTCGCCGGCGAGGTGGTCGTAGCAGACCCGCGCCACGCGCATGGCCGCGTCGCGTGGGCCAGGCCGCACTCGTTGCGGCCCGGCCGCAGCGGCAACACCTGTGATCGCCTCGATCATGCCTGCTACCTGCGGGCCGGCGAGGCCGTAGTAGCGATGCCGTCCCTGGCTTGCCAGCGTCAGCAGCCCGCCTTCCATCAGCTTCGACAGATGGGAGCTCGCTGTCGGAAGCGACACCCCGGCCTCGAGTGCCAGTTCACTCGCCGTCAGTGCCGTGCCGCCCATCAGTGCGGACAGCATGTTTGCCCGCGCTGGATCGCCCACCAGGCTGGCAATGCGGGCTATGTCAGGTCCTTCGCGCATGGTTCGTTCCTCATCGAAGCATCCTCGTCAGGAAAGCATTAGTCTCGATGCAAATCAAGGAGACAACGATGCCTGCAAGGACCATTCACGGCGCCGCGCCTGCTCGCCGGCCGTTCCCGTTCATTGTCTTGCGGCGCTTGCGGCTGCGGCTCCTGAAGTGGTGGTACGACCGTCATCTGCAGCGTCTCGACCTCGCCGAGATCGACGATCATCTGCTGCGGGACCTTGGCCCGACACCTGAAGACGTCCGCCGCGAATGCGCGAAATCGTTCTGGCAGGCATGATCAGCGAAGGATTTGCCTAGCATATCGATCTTCGGAACGTTTCGATCCGGCTCGAACTGTGACCGCAAGAAAACATCCACCGCCAAGGAGGCGAAAATGACCATCACCTGCTTCATCCGCTACGAGATCGATCCGTTCGGCAAGGCGGCGTTCGAGGAATATGCACGCAATTGGGGGCAGGCGATCCCGCGTTGCGGCGCCGATCTGATCGGCTATTTCGCGCCGCACGAAGGCTCGGCCACCAGGGCTTATGCCGCCTACAACATCGACAGTCTTGCGGCCTACGAAGCCTACCGCGCCCGGCTCGCCGCCGATCCCGCCGGTAAGGCGAATTACGAGTTCGCCCGGCGGGAAAAATTCATCCTGAAGGAGGACCGCACCTTCCTCAAGCTGGCCTCCGGGCCACATGCTCCGTTGGTGAAACCATGATCGCCGTCATCTTCGAGGTCGAGCCGGCGGCGGGCATGCGCGATGCCTATCTCGGCATCGCCGCCGATCTGCGCCCACTGCTCGACGGCATCGACGGCTTCCTGTCGATCGAGCGCTTCCAGAGCCTTGCCGATCCGAACCGCATCCTGTCGCTGTCCTTCTGGCGCGACGAGGATGCGGTGAAGGCCTGGCGCAACACGCAGGAACATCGGCAGGCGCAGAAGGCCGGGCGCGGCGGTATCTTTGCGGACTATCGTTTGCGTATCGCTCATGTCGTGCGCGATTACGGCCTGACCGAACGCGCCGAGGCGCCTCAGGACAGCCAGGCGGTGAATGGTTAAGCATTCCCGATCAGCACCCCTGCCGCAAACACCAGCGCGCCACCCAGCACCACCTGGAAGGCGGCGCGCCAGAATGGGGTCTGCATGTAGCGGTTCTGCACGAAGGCGATCGCCCACAGCTCGAAGAAAACCACCACGGCGGCGACAATGGTCGCCGTCCAAAAAAGCGGGATGAGATAGGGCAGCGCATGGCCGAGCCCGCCCAGCGTCGTCATGACGCCGACGGTCAGCCCGCGTTTTGCCGGCGAGCCGCGGCCAGATAATTTGCCGTCGTCGGAAGCCACCTCGGTGAAACCCATCGAGATGCCAGCGCCGATCGAGGCGGCAAGCCCGACCAGAAAGGTCTGGAACGTATCATGCGTGGCAAAGGCGGCGGCAAAGATCGGCGCCAGCGTCGACACCGAGCCATCCATCAGCCCGGCCAGCCCCGGTTGCACATAGGTCAGGATGAACTGGCGCTGCTCGGCCGCCGCCTCTTCGTCCTTGACCGCGCCCGGCACATGCTTTTGCTCCAGCCGCTGCGCCAGTGTCTCGTGGCCCTGTTCTGCGATCGCCAGGTCGTCGAGCAGCTTTCGCGTCGACGCATCGCCTGTGCGTTTGGCCGCCTCGATATAGAACAGGTAGGCTTGGCGCTCCATGGCCTCGGCCTGGCTGCGCACATGATCGATGCCGAGCGGCCTCACCAGCCAGTCCGGCTTGCGCTCGTAATAGCCCTTCACATGTTCGCGCCGGATCAGCGGTATGCGCTCGCCGAAGCGCTTGCGGTAAAGCTCGATCAGCGAATCGCGATGGCCGTCCTCCTCCTCCGCCATCTCCTCGAACACCTTGGCCGATTGCGGAAAGCTCTCCGCCAGCCCGTCGGCATAGGCGCGATAGATGCGCCCGTCATCCTCCTCGGAGGAGATGGCGAGCGCCAGGATCTCCTGTTCCGAGAGCGATTCAAAGGGACGGCGGCCGAAGCCGAAAACGCGGGAAAGCATGAGAAATTCACCCTAGTTTAGAACGGTTCTAAACTAGAGCTTCGCACATCCTCGGTCAATCGTGCCCGCTCCACTCATGCTCAAAGGTACAGGCTTCAAAATCCCGAACACATTGCCGTTGCTATCGGCAAACGTTCACCTATATAACCGAATCTCAACCAAGAGAAAGGAACCCGCAGATGCTGGAAAAACAGCAGCCGTTTGACCCCAAGCCGGTTCTCGACCTGATCGCTAACATCGAGGCGGACTTGCAGCGCCTGAAAGGGCTGGTCGAGCAGCAGGTCGAAAAATTTGATCCCGCCAATCCGCATAACAAGGCTCCCGACGGCAAGTTGACCGAGGAGGGCGTCGAGTGCTGCTATCGCCTGTTCGACGAAGGCAAGTCGCGCTATTCGGTCGCTCAGCAGATGAAGATCTCCTTCGCCGCTGCCACCCATCGCTTCAACACCTGGCGCAAGATCGGCGGCCCCAAACGGCAAAAGACGCTGTTGGGGTGAGGGGCGGCCGGCAAATGCCGGTAAATCGGCAGCGATTTGTCGAAATGACGAATGCATGGCGGAGGGCGGAGGAGAGGTGGGTGACAGTCACGCCCACTCCTGCCTCCAAGTCGAATTGTAACGGTCACATTTTTTCATTGGTGCGCGGCTTCCCTTTCCGTGCACCATAGGCCGTCTCATCTCTTGCAGGACCCAGCCATGATCACCCCTCCCGGCATCGCCGATATTCACAGTGCAGCAGCGCGATTGTCCGGACTGATCGTCGAAACGCCGCTGATCGAATCGCCGGAGTTGAACAATCGCTTCGGCGCCAGGATCCTGTTCAAGCCGGAGACGTTGCAGCGCACCGGCTCGTTCAAGTTCCGCGGTGCATACAACAAGCTCTCCTCGCTCTCGGCGGAAGAACGCGCCCGCGGCGTCGTCGCCTTCTCGTCGGGTAATCACGCGCAAGGCGTTGCCGCCGCAGCGGCGATGTTCGGCGTCAAGGCCGTCATCGCCATGCCCGCCGATGCGCCGGCGATGAAAGTCGGCAATGTCAGGAAGATGGGCGCGGAAGTGATCACCTTCGACCGGGTCCGCGACGATCGCACTGCCGTCGTCCGTTCTTACGTGGAAAAGGGCATGGTCCTGGTGCCGCCCTACGACGATCCGGCCATCATCGCCGGCCAGGGCACGATCGGCCTCGAATTGATGCGCCAAGCAAGAGCGCTTGGCGTCAGCCTCGATGCGGTAGTGGTTCCCTGCGGCGGCGGCGGGTTGAGCAGCGGCATTTCGATCGCGGTCAAGGATGCCCCGCCGGGCACCGCCGTCTGGGCCGTGGAACCTGAGCATTTCGACGACACACGCCGCTCGCTGATCAAAGGCGCCAGGGTGTCGAACGCGCCCGGCCACACCTCGATCTGCGATGCCCTTCTCGTCGCCGAGCCGGGCGCCATCACTTTCGAGATTAACCGCAAGAATCTCGCGGGCGCCATCGCCGTTTCCGACAAGGCGGTGGCACAGGCGATGCGCGATGCGATGGCTTGTCTGAAGCTGGTGGTCGAACCCGGCGGTTGCGTCGGCTTGGCCGCGCTGTCGTCAGGCGAGATCGACCTTGCCGGGAAATGCATTGCCGTGGTGCTCTCCGGCGGCAATGTCGATCTCAGCACCTATGCCGAGATCATTGCTGCCAGCTAAGATAGCAACCAATTCCAGGTCATGTGCCGGTTCGAGGCGCTCGAGCCTCCGTTGCGCCCAGCCGAACCGGTACCCTTCAAAGACTGAGATCAATGAAACTGTTCTTCAGCCGCAATCCCAATCCTCGCCTCGCGGTCGCGGTGGCACGGTATCTCAACGCCAAGGTCGAGTTTGAATTCGCCTCTCCCTTCGCTCCGGGCCAGGCCGAGCGATTTCGGCCGCTCAATCCAAATCTTTCATTGCCCATCCTTATAGGTTCGGGAAAAAGCCTATGGGAGGCCGACGCCATAGCCTGTCGGCTTTCGCGCGATATGCATTCGGATTTCTGGCGCGCTGGCGACGACGAGCCCGAGATGATCCGATGGCTGAGTTGGGGGAAAGAGAACTTCGCAAGAGCCTGCGATGTCGTGCATTTCGAACGCGGGACCAAACAGCGCTATGGGCTCGGCCCGATCGATCAGGCGCGGGTTGAGGAGGGCCTGAGCGACTTCCGCACGGCCGCTGCCATACTTGATGCCGAGCTTTCTGAGCGAGAATGGCTGGTCGGCGCTTCGGTTTCCTATGCCGACTTTCGAATGGCGACGTTTCTGCCCTTCAACGATGTCGCCCGATTGCCGCTCGATGACTATCCCTCTGTCAGTCGCTGGTATCTTGAACTCGAAGAAATCGACGCCTGGCGCGATCCCTTCGAAGGGCTCAATGCGCCTGAATTGACACCGGTCCCGGGCTAGGCCAAGTCCGTGTAAATCTCGATCATTTGCACAAGCGGATCGAGTTCGACCCTAATCCAGCGTCCGGCGGAACCGCACCAGCGCAATACCGGCGAACAGGGCCACGAACACCACCAGCCAGCCGATTTCCGTTGCCACCGCCGGCAGCTCGGCGCCCTTCAGCATCACCGCGCGGATGATGCGCAGGAAATGCGTCAGCGGCAGCACCTCGCCGAAAATCTGCGCCCAGTCCGGCATGCCGCGATAGGGAAACATGAAGCCGGACAGCATGATCGACGGCAAGAAGAAGAAGAAAGTGAGCTGCAGGGCCTGCATTTGCGTGCGGGCGATCGTCGAGATCGTGTAGCCGAGCAGCACCAGCGCCAAGACGAAGATAAGGACCGCCGTCAACAGCAGCGACATCGACCCGGTGAAGGGGATGGCAAACAGAAGCTTCGAGGCTGCCAGCACCACCAGCACCTGCACGGCGCCGACCGCCAGATAGGGCAGCACCTTGCCCAGCATTATCTCGAGCGGGCTGGACGGCATCGCCAGAAGGTTCTCCATCGTGCCGCGCTCGGTCTCGCGCGTCAGCGCGATCGAGGTCATCATCACCATCGTCATCTGCAGGATGACGCCGAGCAGGCCGGGCACGATGTTGTATTGTGAGACGGCTTCCGGATTGTAGCGCCGGTGCACCACCACCTGGAGCTGGCCCCGGGCAGCTTCGGCCGCCGTCTCCTGCATACCGCGTGCCCTGAGCAGCGCCTGATTGGCGACGGTGCCGAGCGTCGAGATGGCGCCGCTGGCGACGGCCGGGTCGGTCGCATCCGCCTCGATCAGGATCTGCGGGCTGTCGCCGCGCTCGACCCGTCGGGCAAAATCGGCGGGAATGGTGACGACGAAGGCGACGTCGCCGCGCGCCATCAGGAATTCGGCTTCGGCGGCACTTTGCGCAACATGGTCGAAGCGGTAATAGCCGGTGGTCTGCAGCGCCGAAACCATGGCCCGCGTGTAAGGATCGCTGCTCATCGTCACCAGCGCTGCCGGCAGGCTCTTCGGATCGTTGTTGATGGCATAGCCGAACAGCACCAGCTGCATCAGCGGTACGCCGAGCATCATGGCGAAGGTGATGCGGTCGCGCCGCATCTGGATGAACTCCTTGATCAGCAGCGCGCCTAGCCTGGCGAACGAAAAGATGCTGTCTATCCCATTTTTCATCCCATGTTGTCCTTCGAACCGGACATGAACTGGATGAACACATCTTCCAGGCTGGTCTCGCCGGGCGATACCGTGACGCCCTTGTTTTCCTTCTCGACATCGGCGAGGGCTGCCTGAAGTGCCGTCCTGTCGGAGCCGACGACATGCAGCGTCGCGCCGAACGGCGCCACCTGGTCGACGCCGGGGCGGCCATGAAGTGCGGCAGCGACCTGATCGAGCCGCGGCCCTTGCAGGACGAAGGTGGTCAGCCCGGCATTCCTCACCACGTCCTCGACCGTGCCGGTGGCCAGCATCTTGCCGTAGGAGATGTAGCTGATGCGGTGGCAGCGCTCGGCTTCGTCCATGTAGTGGGTAGAGACCAGCACGGTCAGGCCGCCGCTCGCCAGCCGGTGGATCTCGTCCCAGAATTCGCGTCGCGCTTTCGGGTCGACGCCCGCCGTCGGTTCATCGAGCAGCAGCAGTTTCGGCTTGTGCATGATGCAGGCGGCCAGCGCCAGCCGCTGCTTCCAGCCGCCGGACAGGGTGCCGGCCAACTGGTTCCTGCGCGATGTCAGGCCGAGCTCCTCAAGCGTCTTAGCAACGTGCTCGTCGAGCGGCTTCAGCCGGTAGAGCCGTGCCACGAATTCGAGATTCTCGCCGATCGTGAGATCTTCGTAGAACGAGAATCTCTGCGTCATGTAGCCGACTTCGCGTTTGATCCGCAGGCTGTCGGTGCGGATGTCGAAGCCCAGAACGGTGCCTTCGCCCTCATCCGGCGTCAGCAAGCCGCACATGATGCGGATGGTCGTCGTCTTGCCCGAGCCGTTCGGTCCGAGGAAGCCGACGATCTCGCCCTCGGCCACAGCCATAGTCACATGATCGACGACGGTCTTGTCGCCGAAGCGCTTGACCAGGCCGTGCACGTCGATGACGTTCATTTTCCGATGTCCGCCAGATCGACGTCGACGATCTGCCCGGGCTGCAATGCGCTGGCGTCGCCCTCCGGCCGCGCTTCGACCAGATAGACCAGCTTTTGCCGGGTCTCGAGCGAGTAGATCACCGGCGGCGTGAATTCCGGATCCGGCGACACGTAGCTGACGCGAGCCTTCACGCCCGATCCGCAGCCGTCGCAACGGACGTTGAGCAGCGTGCCGACGTCGACCGAGGAGAACGCGCTTTCCGGCACATAGACGCTGAGCTTCACCGCGCCATCCGGCAGCATGGAGATGACCGGCGCGGTCGGCCCGGCCGTGTCGCCAGGATAGCGGATGACATCGTTGACGCGGCCGGGCGAGGGCGCCGTCAGCACGCGCTTCGACAGCCGCCATTGCGCTTGCTCCAGCGCCGACTGCGCCTGCCTGACCTGATTGTCGGCGGCCTTGATCGTCTCCGGCCGTGCCGGCAGGCCGCCGACGGCGAGATTGGCCTCCGCCTGGCCGACCTGCGCGTTGGCCGTCTCCAGCGTCGCGGAAGCCGTGTCGTAGTCGGCCTGTGTGCCGGTGCCGCGTTTGAACAGATCGCTGGCGCGGATGTAACGGCGTTTGGCGTCGGCGGCTTGCGCCTTGGCCATGTCGAGCTGCGCCTTGAGCACCGCAATCTCTTCAGGCCGCTTGCCGACCTGCAGGTCGGCAAGTTGCGCCTGGGCCTGCGCAAGGGCCGCCTCGGCTTGTGCGATGGCGATCTTGGCGTCGGCGTTTTCCAGCGTCACCACCGGCGTGCCGGGCGCGACGCGGTCGCCGCGCTTGACCGCAATCGTCTCGACCTGCGCCACCTCGATCGGCGCGAGCAGGACGTAGTCGCCCTCGACGTAGCCGACGGCGAGCGGTGCTGCCGGCGCGCAGGCGCTGAAAAGCTGGGCGGCAAGCGGCAAAGAACAGAGCAGGCTCATGATCCACGATCCTTTCGGGCAGCCAAATCGCGGCGAGCCAAAATCGCGCTGAGATTATCCGTCACCACCGCCGCGATCTTTCCGGCCTCGTCATTGCCGATCTCGCGCCAGCCCATGCGGCGCATAACCGCCTCGCGGCCGATGCGGAAATAGACGACCTGGCCAATTAGCGTGAACACGGTGAGTTTTGTGCGCTCGCTCTCGGCCGGCTCGCCCGTCGCCTGTTCCCAGATCAGGCAGAGCCGGTTATGCGCCGGTTCGAACACGCCGTCATAGATACGGTCGAGCGCCGCGGTAGGATGCGACAGCTCGCGCAGGACGAACTGTACAATCTCGCCGGCTTCCGGCCTTGCCGCGATGAAGGCGACCATCCGCTCCAGTGCGACGGCTAAATGTGCCCGCGCGGCCTCGGTGTCGGCCAATGCCGCGACCGGCGCCTGCAGATTGCCGATCGCCTGGCCGGCAACGGTCTGGATGGTGTCGACGATGTAGTCGGCCGCCGCGTTGCGGAGCCCTTCCTTGCCGCCGAAATGATAGGCGATCGAGCCGAGATTGGCCTTGGCCTCCGCCGCGATCTGGCGCGTCGAGGTGCCGTCGAAACCTTGCCGTCCGAACAGTTTCAACGCCGCGCGGACAAGTGCCGCCCGCGTCATATCGGCGGCGGTCTTGGGCGCCTCATGAGGAAGGCCGCTGGCGCTGGGCGATTTGATCATGGGCCAACAATTTAATCAATCGAATGATTAAAGTCAAGTGCGGTCAAGCGGCTTGCCAACTCTGGCCGTGCGCGCTTTAGTGCCTGGCCATGGGCAAGGAAATCGAGCGTAAATTCCTGGTCTCAGGTGAGGAATGGCGGGCAATGGTCGAGGCGGACATTCATATCCGTCAATTCTATCTTGTCGCCGAACCCAGCCGTACGGTTCGTGTTCGCATCAGCAACGATGCGGCCGCCAAGCTGACGCTCAAGTTCGGCAGCCAGGCACGCGAGCGCGATGAATTCGAATATCCGGTACCTTTGGCGGAGGCGCAAGAGATGCAGGCTTTTGCCATCGGACATGTCATCGAGAAGACACGCCACCATGTTAAACATCGCGGCTATCGCTACGAAGTCGATGTCTTCGGCGGGACGCTTGCGGGGTTGGTGATCGCCGAGCTCGAGACGCCGGATGATATACAGGACGAAATGCTGCCAGATTGGCTCGGCCGTGAAGTCACCGGCGAGCCGAGATTTTACAACGCGTCGCTCGCCCTTGGGGGGATTCCGGAGATCGTCGCATGAGCTTTCGTATCGATCCGCGCATGTCGCTGACCGGAGAGGTCAGGCGCATCCTCGCCGAGGAGATCGGCAAGGTGATCGACCATCTGAACGCGGCGCGTGACAGGCCCGAACCGGGGCTGCACAAATGCCGCAAACGGCTGAAGAACGTCCGCGCCTTGCTGCGCCTTGTCCGTTCCGGAGACGAAACATTCTGCGTGACGGAGAATCAGTGCTACCGCCAGGTGGCGGCCCTGCTTGCCGGCCCGCGCGAGGCGACCGCGCTGGTCGAAACAATCGACCGGCTGGCGGCAAGCTTTCCCGAGCAAAGTGCCGGCGATGGCCTCGGTGCGGTGCGTGACAGGCTCGTCGCGCGCCAGCATGAACTGCATGGCGGAGCAGGCCTCGATGCTGCGATAGGCGCGGCGATTTCCGCTTGCGAGGAAGGTGTCGCCCGGATCGACAAGCTCGCTCTGCCCGACAAGCCGGAGCAGGCTGCCGACGTGCTCGCCGAAGGCGCGCGCACCACTTTGCGCCGTGCCAGGAAAGCGCTGGACAGGGCGGCTTCGCGCGGCGAAGCCGATGACTTTCACGACCTGCGCAAGGCGGCCAAGACGCATGGCATGCACCTGTCGCTGCTCGGCCGGCTGTGGCCGACGCCGATCAAAACGCGGCGCAGGGCCGTCGACGAATTGGGCGAGCGGCTCGGCGAGCTGCACGATGTGTTCGTCATGCGCGCGCTTCTCGATGCCGAGGACCAGCCACTCGGTCCTGCTGAAGAGACGCGGTTGCTTGCCAAGCTGCTGAAGCGTTCGGAAAAGAGCCTGAAAAAGACCTGTCTCGCCGAGGCGGCCGAGCTTTTCGGCGACAGCCCGAAGCGCTCGACGAGGAAGTTCGCCCGTAAGGCGCGCGAAGATCTCACAGTTGCGCACGAAGACGCCGGCACGCCTGGCGTGGGCTGATCATGGTCTAACTTGCCGCCCTGTGGTAATCGCCGTCTGGCATGACCGAGCCCGGCGACACGCTTCTGGACCGACTTGGCCGCTGGCTTGCCGGCCGGCTGCAGGAGGAATCGTCCGGCTACGAGCCTTACACGCCGTCGGACGCCGAAACGTTGCGCCGCACGCTCGAGCCCGGCGACATCCTGCTCATCGAAGGCAACCAGAAGATCTCGGCGGCGATCAAATACCTCACCCAGTCGACCTGGTCGCATGCCGCCTTCTATGTCGGCGATGCATTACCGGAGCCGGAGGACGGATCGGAGCGGCGGCGCCTGATCGAGGTCACGCTCGGCGATGGCTGCATCGCCGTGCCGCTGTCGCGCTATCGCAGCTACAACACCCGCATCTGCCGTGCGAGTGGCCTGGCTCCAGATGACCGCGAAGCGGTCGTCGCGTTCATGATCGGCAGGCTCGGTCTCAGATACGATCTCAAGAACATATTCGACATGCTGCGCTACTTCTTGCCGACGCCGCCGGTGCCGGTGCGCTGGCGCCGCCGCATGCTGGCTTTCGGTTCCGGCGACCCGACGCGCGCCATCTGCTCGTCGCTGATCGCCGAGGCGTATGGCCTGATCCGCTACCCGATCCTGCCGGAGATTACCCGGGCGCCTGGCCGTGCCTCGGCCCAGTCGAGCTATTCGCGCAGGGAAATCCTGCACATCCGCCATCACTCGCTCTACACGCCGCGCGATTTCGACCTGTCGCCCTATTTCCGTATTGTCAAGCCGACGCTGGAATACGGCTTCGACTACCGGCAGATGGTCTGGGATGACAAGGTGGCGAACAAGACCGCCGAATAGCGGCTCGATCTTGTGTTTGCGGCCGATACTCAGGGGTAAGAAGCTCAGTCAGACTGGCTGCCGCCAACAGCCCGGACTCGGTCGTTCTGCATTTTGACCTAGGCCGGCAGACGTCGTCCGTTTGCGGCAGCCGCAACTCGATCGTCGGTCCGTGCGCCTGCGTCGCGCGGATGCGGCCCGATCGGCATGATCACCGGGAACGGCGTTGCGCCGAACGCAAACGTCCATTTGTAGCCGACCAGTCGGTCTTCAGGCGTCGTGTGCTGGTCGTGATGAGCAAGCAATTTGGCGCGCTCCGCCAATTCCTCCGCCTCGCGCCTGACCATTTCCGCCGTTTCCGGCCGCATCCGCCTGGAGAAGCTGACGAACGTCGACTCGCGCTCAAGATGGGTGATGGCCCAGCCGATGAAATTCTTGTTGGTCGTCTCGAACAGCGGCCGCAATGGCCCCTCGAAATTCCACTGGATCGGCGCCTCGATCAGCAGCCTTGCCGACAGGCCGCGACCGAGCGCGACCAGGCCGAGTTCCTCGAGCTCGCGCAGATAGAGGAACATCGAAGCCTCGCTCAGCCCTTGTGAGCGCATGATGCCTTCGGGCGTGAATTTCTCGGAAAGCATGACAAAGACGAACAGCAGTGCCGGCCGCCCGGCGAGCTTGCGCTCGATCTCCGGCGCGATTTGGTTGGCGGGTCCTGGTCCTCTGTTCATAGAGCCGAGCACGTTCTCCAACTCTACGCCGGCGGCAGTGCAGATCTCCATCAGCCGGTCGAGCTTGCAGTTGCGCTCGTGGAAGATGCGCTTCACCGTCGGCTCGGAAACACCCATCCGCTCGGCAAGGACGCGATAGGTGATGCCCTTTGCCTTAAGCGTCCGCTTCAGCGCTTCGAAGATCAGGCCGTTCATGGGATGCACCTCTTTTGCACGATTTGGTATCAGCCTTCGGTACTAGTCCTGATAGCTCTTCCCGAAAAGTATCGAAAGGCCTAGCTCTCCGCCAGTCCATTACAGGAGACTAGCCATGAAGAGCCTCTTCACCTCGATACTTCTCGCCCTGGTCGGCATCGCGGCCGCGCCGGCAGTTCAGGCCGCTGAACTCTGGCGCACCGGCGGCCTCGAGCAGCCTGAATCGGCGCTGTTCGACGCCGCCGGCCAGCGCGTTGTCGTCTCGAACATCGTCGGCAATCCCGGCGAAGCCGACGGCAACGGCTATCTGTCGATCCTGTCGATGGACGGCAAGCTAGTCACGCAACACTGGACCGACGGCATGGACGCGCCCAAGGGCATGGCGATTGTCGGCGGCAAACTCTACGTCGCCGACCTCACCCATGTGCGCGTCGTCGATCTCGCAAGCGGCAAGCTAACATCGACGATCGACGTGCCGAACGCGGTCTTCCTCAACGACGTGACCGCCGACGCGTCCGGCAAGATCTATGTCACGGATATGCTTGCCGATACGATCTATCGCATCGACGGCGACCGGCCCGAACTGTTCGTCAGGGATGCGGCGCTTGCTTCGCCGAATGGCATCTTCGCCGATGGCGGCCGGCTGATCGTCGCTTCCTGGGGCAAGGGCATCAAGCCCGACTTCAGCACCGCGGAGCCGGGCGGCCTGCTCTCGGTCGATCTTGCTACCAAGGCCGTTTCGCCACTGCCCGGCGCGGAAAAATTTGCCAACCTCGATGGCGTCGTTGCCATCGGCGGCAGCATCTACGCCACCGCGTATATGACCGGCACGCTCTACCGCTACAAAGCCGGCGGCACGCCGCAAGCGGTTGCGACGTTCAAGCCGGGCAGCGCCGACATCGGCACCGACGGCAAGTCGACAATCTTCGTGCCGCTGATGAACGACGGCGAGATCGCGGCATTGGGCCTCGACTAAGCCAGCCATCGGCTCAGGCGGCGGGCGCGGCTTTCTTCAGCTGCGCCCGCGATCCGTGATCGAGGCGGTATAAGTCACCAGCGGCCGCTTGACGCCGTGGTTGATCAGCATGCGGCGTATCTGCGGCGAAGCGCCTGATATAATGAAGCGAACGCCGGCGCGGCTCGCCTTGTGGGCCGCACCCTCGATGACATTGGCCGCCGTTGAATCGAAGAACGGCATCGCCGAACAGTCGAGGATGAAGTTCCTGCGCTGGCGCGGTCGGCGACGTCTTCCTGCACCAAGGATTGATGGTCTGCCTCCAAACATGCAGCACTCTTTGCCAGCCGATGCACTGTGATGCTACAAACCTCGGCATCGTTTGGCGGGACATCCACTGCGATCCCGATTTCACAGGCACGACTTCAAAAGGATGAGCGGGTGAAGATATTCAAAGCGTTGGCAACCTCGACAGCCTTGCTGTCGATGGTTTTCCTGCTGGCAGGCTGCGGTCATGGCCTGATCAACAGGCTGATTTGAGTCAGGTGCCGTCGGCCCGCCCAAGCCATCGCTGCAGGAACCGTGCCGCAAGCCAGCACAGCATCGCCCAGGCAAAGCCGGCGCACCAGCCGGCCAATACGTCGGACGGCCAGTGGACGCCGAGATAGATGCGGCTGATGCCGACCACCACTGTCGTCAGCACCGCCAGCCCGAGTACATAGATCTTCGTTGTGCGCCCGGGCAAAACCCGCGCCGCCATGCTGCCCAGCGTCAAATACGTCACCGCCGACAGCATGGCGTGGCCGCTCGGAAACGAAAGCGATGCCACATCGGCGAGATGCGAGACCAGATCGGGGCGCGGCCGGTCGATATCGAATTTCAGCACGCTTGACAGGAGCTGGCCGCCCGCTACCGCGACGAACATGAGAAGCGCCGCGCCTGGCCTGCGGATAAGAAGCAGATAGACGATCATTGCTGCCGTGATCAGCAGCAGTACGCTGGCGCTGCCGAGGCTGGTGATGTCGCGCATCGCCCCTTCCAGCCACGCCGGTCCGATCGGATTGTCGGGCTGGCCGGCCTTGCGGAAGGCAAGCAGGATTTCGGTGTCGAAGGCATGCGGCGTGGTCGCCCGCGCCAGCTCCATCAGCTCCTCGAACCCCCACAGCCCGCCGGCAATGACCAGCCCGGCCAGCAGAACCGGGAACTCCAGCCAGTTGGGCAGTCTGCTTGCAATCTTCTTCATCGGCCCGATCGCAGTTACAGCCTTTGCAGATAGGGCCCGAGCGTGATCAGCGCCACAGCTGCGATGGCAAGCACGATGCCGGTTGCCTGCAAGGCATTGACGCGCTCGCCGAAGAAGACCAGCGCCACCACATTCACCGACACCAGCTGGATCACCGCCGACAGGCTGAACGACACCGACATGCCGAATTCACGGATCAGCCTCAGCATGATCAGATTGCCCAGCGAATAGAGCGCCAACGTCAGCACAATCTTGCCGAGGCTCGGCGCCAGCCCCCACTGTTTTGCGGCCATCGCCGCCAGCAGGAAGATCACCGTCGAAACGCAGAGCTGCCCAAGTCCCCAGAAACTCACTTTTGTTCCTCCCGATGCGGTCCCTACCGCCTGCCGCAGCTCTTGTTTCCGAAGCGCCGGTCGCGGTCAAGCGGGGCCGATGTTGGATACGAAATCGCAGGTGGCAATTAGCCGGCATGTCATCAAACTGTGACCTGCCGGTAATACCGGATTGGCCAGGCAACACGCTCCAGCAATCCATCCAGCCAGAGGCAGGCCCTATGACCGAACATCGCACCCCTGACGCCCATTTCCGCACCAGCCTGCTCGAGGAAAACGATGGGCCAGGAGCCAATCCCACCGACAACCGCACCATGGGTGAGATCATCGCCGCGCGGTTCTCACGCCGCGGCTTCCTCAAGGGTTCGCTTGCCGTCTCGGCCATAGCCGCTACCGTCAGCCCGCTGGCGCTGATCACCGCCGACAATGCCCGCGCCGCCGAAGGCTCCGCCTTCGCTTTCGACGAGCTCGAGGCCGGCATCGACGACAAGCATCACGTCGCACCTGGCTATGACGCCGACGTGCTGCTGCGCTGGGGCGATCCGCTGTTCGCCGATTCGCCGGGATTCGATCCGACAAAACAGTCGGCGGAAGCCCAGGCCAGACAATTCGGCTACAACAACGACTATGTCGGTTATATCCCGATCGACGGCTCGGCCGAGCACGGCCTGCTGGTCGTCAATCACGAATACACCAATCCGCACCTGATGTTTCCGGGCCTCGTCACCATCGTCGATGGCAAAGCCAAGCAGGCGCCCCTCAGCAAGGAGCAAGTCGATGTCGAGATGGCCGCGCATGGCGGCACTATCGTCGAGATACGCAAGGTATCAGGCAAATGGCAGGTCGTTCGCGACGGCAAGCTCAACCGCCGCATCACCTCCTCCAACACCGAGATCGCGCTCTCCGGCCCGGTCGCCGGCCACGACCGCGTCAAGACCAGCGCCGATCCGACCGGCACGAAGGTCATCGGCACCATCAACAATTGCGCCGGCGGCGTCACGCCGTGGGGCACCTATGTCATGGCCGAGGAGAACATCCACGGCTATTTCTCGGGCGAGCTGCCGCAGGGGCATAAGGAGGCGGCCAATTACAAGCGCCTCGGCATTCCCGAAGATGCCTATGAGTGGGCAGCGCATTACGACCGTTTCGACATCGGCAAGGAGCCTAACGAGCCGAACCGCTTCGGCTGGATCGTCGAGGTCGACGTCCAGGATCCGACTTCGGTGCCGAGGAAGCGCACCGCCATGGGCCGCTTCAAGCATGAGGGCGCCGAATCGATCGTCGCCCAGGATGGCCATGTCGTCTTCTATCTCGGCGACGACGAGCGCTTCGACTATGTCTATAAGTTCGTCACCACAGGCAAGTTCGATCCGGACAACCGCGCCGCCAACATGGATTTGCTCGACGACGGCACCTTGCATGTCGCCAAGTTTGCCGACGACGGTTCGGTCGAATGGCTGCCGATCGTCTTCGGCCAAGGGCCGCTGACGGCGGAGAACGGCTTTGCCAGCCAGGCCGACGTGCTGATCGAGACGCGCCGCGCCGCCGACCTGCTCGGCGCCACCAAGATGGACCGCCCGGAAGACATCCAGCCCAATGCCGTCAACGGCAAGGTCTATGTCATGCTGACCAACAATTCGAAGCGCAAGGCCGACCAGGTCGACGCTGCCAACCCGCGTGCCGAAAATGCCTTTGGCCACATCATCGAGATCGTCGAGGACGGCGGTGATTTCACCGCGACAAAGGGCAGGTGGGAAATCCTGCTGAAATGCGGCGATCCCGCTGTGGCCGACGTCGGCGCCACCTTCTCGACCGCAACCACCGCCAATGGCTGGTTCGGCATGCCGGACAATTGCACGGTAGATTCGGCTGGCCGCCTCTGGGTCGCCACCGACGGCCAAGGCCCGAAAGCCACCGGCCGCACCGACGGTCTGTGGGCTGTCGATACGGAGGGGACGGCACGGGCGACATCAAAGCTGTTCTTCCGCGTGCCGATCGGCGCCGAAATGTGCGGTCCCCTGTTTGCGCCGGACGACCAGACCGCCTTCGTTGCGGTCCAGCATCCGGGCGACGGCGGCGAGGACTGGGAGGCTTTCGGCCGTCCGTCCTACTATGAGGATTTGTCGACGCGCTGGCCCGACTTCAAGCCGGACATGCCGGTGCGCCCGGCGGTCGTTGCCATCACCAGGCAAGGCGGCGGCAAGATCGCGGTCTGACACGCAGCAGGTCTTGCAGTCTCAAGGAAGGATTTCGGCGGTACGAAATCCTTCCTTCCGATACGGGATGCATCCATGCTGCGCATCATGCGCCGACTAATCATTCGCTGCGCTGAACCACGGCCACATTCATTGTGCTTCGCAACCTGAAGCCGATGGACTCGTATAACGCTATGGCCGCGGCGTTGCTGGCATAGGCGTGGAGATAGGGAACTTCGCCGCGCGCCACTATCCGGTTTGCCACGAATAGGGACAGCAGCTTTCCTAGACCACCGCCGCGAAATTCCGGATGTGAGCACACCCCGCTGAGTTCAGTATAGCCAGGTTGCTTCATGCGCTCGCCGGCCATTGCCGCAAGCCTGCCCTCGATCTTCACACCCCAAAAATCGCCCAGGCTCAAGGCTTCGAGCGTGAATGGGCCAGGCTTGGTGAGCAATGCCAGGGCGAGCATCTCAGCAGCATCGTCTCGGGTCAGACGATGCACGCGCGGGTCGGAGACGATCTGCAATGACTGCTCGGCGATCATCTGAACCCCGGCTGCGGTCGAAGTCGCGGAAAGCCCCGTGGGCAGAGCAATCGCGTCCGCTTGAAGCAGGATCACACTCTCGCCCGGGGAGACAAGCTTTTCGAGCGCCAGCAGGCTTTCCGGGTCGTCCGCGCCAGTGGCGGCGAAAGGGACGATCGACGGCCGATATCGCATGGCGAGGTTGTCACCCTCCGCGAAGGCCCGATGTCGCGTCTGAAGCGCGCTCCAGATCGGGCGGTCGAGCAAATGTCTCATTGCGCGGCACCCTCAGGCTTATTTACACGACGGTCGAGAGGGGCAGCGGCGAGGCCGTCCTCGATGGCAGCCAGCTGCTCAAGAAGCGGCCCCGAAAAACCTGCGCACAAATCCGCGACCACGTTCTCGATGCAAGGCCAGACGTCGCGCTTTGCGACATCGACCAGCCGCCGCCCGTCCCGAGTAAGCGAGACGATCCTGCGCCGCTGGTCATCGGTCGACGGACTGACTTCGAGCAGTCCCAATTCGGCCAGAAGCGAGACGCTTCGCGTTACGCCTGGCTGCGCGATGCCAAGGGATTGCGCCAGTTCCCCGACCGACAGCGGACCCAGCCTGTCGAGCGCGGCCAGCAGCGGGTATTGGCTCGCCTGAACCGGGACATCCAGCCTGTCGAGCAGGCGCTGCGCCTCCGCTTGCAGTTGCTCGCCTATACGCTTCAGCCTGCTGCCCAGGCACAGGAAGCCAAGCGATCGTATGACGTCTTCCATAGGTCAATGCATCCCATGAACATCGATAACATGATATATAACAATGCATGAAAAGCAAGATCGAGGCATTCAAGCGCGGGTTCCAGGCATCGGGCGCAGGCCTATGTCGCCTTCGGCAAGGAAAGGTCGATCGATAAGGCTGCTTCGCCTGGACGAGGCCCGTTCGATCAGTTGCGCAGCCGGTAGCCGGTCCTGAAGATCCAGGCGACGATCGCTATGCAGATGAGCAGGAAGACCACCGTCATGCCGAGGCTGACGCCGACCGAAACGTCGGACTTGCCGTAGAAGCTCCAGCGGAACCCACTGACCAGGTAGACCACCGGGTTGAACAGCGTCACCGTGCGCCAGATGCCGGGCAGCATGTTGATCGAATAGAAGCTGCCGCCGAGGAAGGTCAGCGGCGTGATGATCAGCAGCGGCACCAGCTGCAGCTGCTCGAAGCTCTTCGCCCAGATGCCGATGATAAAGCCGAACAGGCTGAAGGTCACCGCCGTCAGCACCAGGAAGGCGAGCATCCAGAACGGATGCTCGATCGTCAGCGGCACGAACAGCGAGGCCGTCGCCAGGATGATCAGGCCAAGCACGATCGACTTTGTCGCCGCGCCCCCGACATAGGCGATGACGATCTCCAGATAGGACACCGGCGCGGACAGCAATTCGTAGATCGAGCCGACGAATTTCGGAAAATAGATGGCGAAAGAGGCGTTGGAGATCGATTGCGTCAGCAGCGACAGCATGATCAGCCCCGGTACGATGAAGGCGCCGTAGCTGATGCCGTCGATCTCGGTGATGCGCGAGCCGATGGCCGAACCGAAGACGACGAAATAGAGCGACGTCGAAATCACCGGCGAAACGATGCTCTGCAGCACAGTGCGAAGGGCGCGCGCCATCTCCACCCGATAGATCGCCCATACCGCATGAAGATTCATGGCCGCGCGCAGGTTCATGCCGGTTTCCTCACCAGATTGACGAAGATCTCCTCGAGCGAGCTGTTTTCGGTATCGATGTCGCGGAACTGGATGCCGGCCGCCTCGAGCTCGCGGATCAGCGAGGCGACGCCCGGCCGTTCGCTCTGGTTGTCATAAGTATAGGTCAGCTGTCCGCCATCCGGCGAAAGCTCCAGCGCGTAGTGCGAAAAAGCATCGGGAACGGTGGCCAGGGGACTGCGCAGTTCCAGCACAAGCCGTTTGCGGCCAAGCTTGCGCATCAGCTCGGCCTTGTCCTCCACCAGCACGATCTCGCCGCGGTTGATGACGCCGACGCGGTCGGCCATCGCCTCGGCTTCTTCGATGTAATGCGTGGTCAGGATGATGGTGACGCCGTCTTCGCGCAGCCGGCGCACCATCGCCCACATGTCCTGGCGCAGCTCGACATCGACGCCTGCCGTCGGTTCGTCGAGGAACAGGATGCGCGGCTCGTGCGACAGCGCCTTGGCAATCATCAGCCGGCGCTTCATGCCGCCGGACAGCGTGATCGCCTTGGCGTCCTTCTTGTCCCAGAGCGACAGGTCGCGCAGCACTTTTTCGACGAACGCCTTGTCCGCCGGCTTGCCGAACAGGCCGCGGCTGTAGTTAACCGTCGCCCAGACGCTCTCGAAGGCGTCGATGGTCAGTTCCTGCGGCACCAGCCCGATCAGACTGCGCGCGGCGCGGTAGTCGCGGTTGATGTCATGGCCGTCGACGGTGACGGAACCCGACGAGCGGTTGACGATGCCGCAGACGATCGAGATCAGCGTTGTCTTGCCGGCGCCATTCGGCCCGAGCAGCGCAAAGATCTCGCCGCGCACGATGTCGAGATTGATCTCCTTCAGCGCCTTGAAGCCGGTGGCGTAGGTCTTGGAGACCCCGGAAATCGAGATGATCGGCTGCATGGCTGAAAACGACTGCTTGAAACAGAGTTGTTGGTTTAATCCGCTGAATGTCGGTTCGCAAATCCGGATGTCAATGGCGCTTCTGACAGTTCTGGACATCGAGGTTCGCCGGAATAGGCAACACCTGCCCGGTCGTCCAGCCAAATTCCACGCAACAGCAGATTAACCGCACTGCGGCGTTCCGCCTCGCGGCGGGACGCCGCTTTGACCGTCCGGTGCATCAAGCCTATCCTTCAACAAACAAGCAGCAGCCGGAGCCGCCATGGACCCGCTCATCCTGTCGCGCATACAGTTCGGCGCGAACATCTCGTTCCACATCCTGTTCCCGGCGATCACCATCGCGCTCGGCTGGGTGCTGCTGTTCTTCAAGCTCCGCTACAACGCGACAAACGATTCCGCCTGGATGCGCGCTTATTTCACCTGGGTTAAGGTATTCGCGCTGTCCTTCGCCATGGGCGTAGTTTCCGGCGTCACCATGAGTTTTCAGTTCGGCACCAACTGGCCGGGCTATATGGAGACGGTCGGCAACATTGCCGGCCCGCTGCTGGCCTACGAAATCCTGACCGCCTTCTTCCTCGAGGCGGCGTTCCTCGGCATCATGCTGTTCGGCTTCCGCCGCGTCTCGAACCGTGTCCATACACTGGCGACGGTGCTGGTGGCCGGCGGCACCACCTTGTCCGCCTTCTGGATCATCGCGCTCAATTCGTGGATGCAGACACCGGCCGGTTTCGAGATGCGCGATGGTGTTGCGCATGCCACCGACTGGTGGGCCGTTGTCTTCAATCCGTCCATGCCCTACCGGCTCGTCCATATGCTGCTTGCTTCGGGGCTGACCGTCTCGTTCCTGATCGCCGGCCTGTCGGCGCTGCGCTATCTCTACGGCGATCGCTCGGAATCGATGTGGAAGGCCTTGCGCACCGGCGTCTTCACCGCCGCTATCCTGATTCCCATCCAGATCTTTGCCGGCGACCAGCACGGCCTCAACACGCTGGAACACCAGCCGCAGAAGATCGCCGCCATGGAAGCCAACTGGAACACCGGTCCCAACGTGCCGCTGGTGCTGTTTGCGTTTCCCGATGAAGCGGCGAGCGAGAACAGGTTCGAGCTCACCATTCCCGACGGCGCCAGCCTCATCCTCAGGCACAGCGCCGGCGGCATCGTACCGGGGCTGAACGATTATGCCGGCAACCATCCGCCGGTATTTCCGGTGTTCTGGGGCTTTCGCATCATGGTCGGCACCGGCCTCCTGATGCTCGCCGTCTCCTGGTCGGCGGCCTTCTTCCTCAAGCGCCGCCACGGCCTGCCCAAGCCGCTGGCGCTTGTCATGGTGCCGATGGCGCTGTCCGGCTGGCTGGCGACGCTGGCCGGCTGGTACACCACCGAGATCGGCCGCCAGCCCTGGCTGGTCACCGGCGTGCTGCGTACCGCCGATGCTGTCGGGCCGGTCGCCGGCAGCCATGTCGCGCTGTCGCTCGCGGTCTATCTCATCCTCTATGTGCTGCTCTTGATCGCCTATCTCGGCGTGTTGGTGCATCTGGCATTGAAGGCGGCGAAGGATGGTGACACCTCGCCGCTGCCGGGCGTCATGAACAGGCCGCTGTCGCAGCCGGTTGCGCAACCGGGAGAAACATCATGAGCTTCGACTGGCCGACCCTGCTGCCTCTGATCTTCGCCGGCCTGATGGGCCTCGCTATCCTGATCTACGTCATCCTCGACGGCTTCGATCTCGGCATCGGCATCCTGTTCGCCGCAGCCGAAGACACCGAGCAGGATACGATGATCGCCGCCATCGGCCCGTTCTGGGACGCCAACGAGACCTGGCTGGTGCTGGCGGTCGGCCTGCTGCTGGTCGCCTTCCCATTGGCGCACGGCACCATTCTGACGGCGCTCTACATTCCGGTCTTCGTGCTGCTGGTGGGTTTGATCCTGCGCGGCGTCGCATTTGATTTCCGCGCCAAGGTGCCGGCCGGCAGGAAGCACCGCTGGAACCGCATCTTTTTCCTCGGCTCGGTCATCGCGTCGCTGGCGCAAGGTTATATGCTCGGCGTCTATGTGCTCGGCCTCGACGTCGGCCCCGGCGGCGTCGCTTTCGGCGCGCTGGTGGCGCTCTGCCTTGCCGCGGCCTACGCGGCGATGGGAGCGGCCTGGGTCATCTATAAGACCGAAGGCGATCTGCAGAAGAAGGCGGTGCTGTGGCTGCGGACGGCGCTGGTGCTGACCGCGCTCGGCATGGTCGCGGTATCGCTGGCCACGCCCTTTGCCAGCGCGCGCATCTTCGACAAATGGTTCGTCTGGCCGGCCATGCTCTATTTGTCGCCGCTGCCGATCCTGTCGGCAGTGCTGTTCCTGTGGCTGTGGCGCCAGACCTTCCATCTGCCGAAACCCGGCGACCGCCACGCGCTGCTCCCGTTCCTGACATTGGCCGCGATCTTCACGCTCGGCTTTGCCGGCCTCGCCTGGTCGTTCTACCCCTTCGTGGTGCCCGACCGGCTGACCATCTGGCAGGCTGCTTCGGCACCCGAAAGCCTGGCCGTCATCCTGGTCGGGACGGTCGTCGTGCTGCCGATCATCATCTTCTATTCGTTCTTTGCCTACCGGGTGTTCGCCGGCAAGGCGACGGATCTGACCTATGACTGACCGGCATCGCCGTCGCAGCCTGAAACAGAATATTCATCTTCAAGCGGAATAACCTTCTGTGGCCGGACCAGCAGAATCGCCGGCAAGAAGAAGGGCAACAGAATGAACCCCTTTTTTGCGGCAGGACTGGATCGGCTGCTGCTTTTGCTGATCCGGACGGTCGCGCTGATCGGCGCACTCGCGCTTGCCGGCCTGCTGCCGGCCATGCCGCAGGCGCATGCCCAGGACGCGGCCAACTGGACGGGCGTGTGGGACACGAAGTGGCGCGGCGGCGGCGCCCAGATCAAGTTCGAGCAGACCGGCACTGACGTAAACGGCGTGTACCCGCTTTATAACGGCCGTATCGAGGCCAAGGCCGAAGGCGACAAGCTTGTCGGCCACTGGTTCGAAGGCGACCGCCAGGGCGCCTTCACCTTCGTCCAATCGCCTGACGGCGGCAGCTTCATGGGCCGCTTCGATGCCGCCACCGCCGAATGGTGGACAGGTGTGCGCGTCAGCGCCGTCGAGGACGTCCGTGTCGACCAGTCGAGCCCGATGAGCACCATGCGCTCGTTCCTGCAGACGATGAACGAGAGCGGCGCCGACAATGTGCCGCGCGCCACCGGCGGCGGCATGGGTCTTGCCGGTCTGGCAGCGGGTCTCGTCGACGTCACCGAGGCCGACCGCGGCGGCCTCAACATGCCCGATTACACCAAGCTTCTGTTCACCGTCATCGACAACGCGACGTTCCGTCTGTGGAGCCTGCCGCATGATGCGATTTCCGGCGACGAGGTGACGTCGACGCTGCCGCAATACGGCACCAGGATCTCCTTCGACGTCACTTTTCGCCGCAAGAATGGCGACTGGTTCATCGTCGGGCCGCCACTTGGCCAGCTCCAGGCCAAGCTCGCCGAATTCCAGGAAGCGCGTGGCGAAGCCGTCGACATGGTCGACGATCCGAGCAGGCTCGCCTCGCCGCGCGACACGTTCAAGGTACTGTTGAGCGGCCTCACCGAAGCCGGCGACCCGGCCCAGGCGGCGCTCGACCTGCGCAACTACAGTCAGGCGGTGCGTGGCGACGAGGCGTTCCTGCTTGAGCGCTATCTCAAAAAGGTCATCGACCGCATCGGCTACGTCTATTGGCAGGAGATCCCCGACGATCCGAAGAGCAACACCCCCTTCGTCTATTTCGAGCATCCCGCCGGCAACATCGTCATCGGCCCGGTCGAGACTGAGAAGGGCAAGATCTGGCAGTTCACGCCCGAGACGCTCGCCCACATCCGCGCGCTCTACGCCGATGTCGAAGACGTGCCGGTGGCGCCGGAATTCGCCGCCTTCGCCAGCACCGACCCGTTCTTCATCGCCCGTGGCCTCGCCCGCGAGATCAGCCCCGGCCTGCTCACCCGCGCCGGCCCGATGGAGCGCTGGCAATGGTCGATGCTCGGCCTTGCCGCACTGGCCGGCATCGTCTTCGGTTTCATCGCCAATGCGCTGATTTCCTTGTTTGTGCGAAGGACGGACAGCCCTGCCTTCTTCCGCATCGTCGAATGGGCGGTGCGCTCGATCGTGCTTGGCTTCTTCCTGCTGTTGACGCTGCGCCCGCTCGGTCTGCCGCAAGTGGTCGCCGCCCCGGTCAAGGCAATCGCCTGGAGCCTGGTCGTGATTGGCGCCGTGCCGGTGGTCTGGCACCTGATCGGCAAGGTCGCCGACCATTACCGTGGATTGTGGCAGGTGCCCGGCTATCACGACACGCTGATTTCGCTGTCCACCGGCGTGGCGCGCGTCGCCGTGCTGGTCGTCGCCTTCCTGCTGCTGGCCGAAGTGCTCGCCATCCCCTACGAAGGCGTCATTGCCGGTCTCGGCATCGGCGGTTTGGCGGTGGCGCTGGCCGCGCAGCCGACGCTGCAGAACTTCCTCTCCGGCCTGACGCTCTATGCCGATCGGCCGGTCAGCGTCGGCGACTTCTGCAAGTTTGGCGACCAGTCCGGGACGATCGAGCATATCGGCATGCGCTCCACCCGCATCCGGTCGCTCGACCGCACGATCATCTCGGTGCCGAACTCGGATTTCGCCGGCATGCAGATCGAGAACTACGCGCATCGCGATCGCACCCGGTTCGCGACGACGCTGCAGCTGCGCTACGAAACGACGCCCGATCAGCTACGTTACGTCCTGGCCGAGCTGCGCAAGCTGCTGATTGCCCATCCGCGCGTCATCGATGAGCCGTGCCGCGTGCGCTTTGCCGGCTTCGGCGCCTATTCGCTCGACATCGACGTGTTCACCTACGTCAAAACCGCCGACGTGGCCGAGTTCCAAGCCATCCGCGAGGACATCCTGCTGTCCATGATCAACATCATGGATGATGCCGGCGCGCAGTTCGCCTTCCCTTCGTCACTGGAATACAGAGCCACCGACCTTCCGGTCGACGACGAAAAACGCATCGCCGCGGAGAAAAGGGTCAGCGATTGGCGCGAGACGGAAAACCTGCCTTTCCCCGACTTCAGCCAGATCGACAAATTCGCCCTCAACAACACACTTGCCTACCCGCCTGAGGGCTCGGCGCATTATCGCGAGACAGAGCCCGATCCGGACTCGACCGAGGCAAAGGCGACGCTGGAGAAGGTGCGCTGGAGCCTGCCTTGGAAAAAGGGGAACTAGTGCGAAGCGCGGAAACTGCTGATCTCCCCCCTTGAGGGGGAGATGTCGCTGAAAGCGACAGAGGGGGTCGCCGCGCGTGGAGTGCCAACTTCGTCTTCCTCGATATGCCGGACCGCGTCGCGCCAACCGAACCGACCCCCTCTGGCCTGCCGGCCATCTCCCCCTCAAGGGGGGAGATCAGCAGGCCCCAAAAGCTCAGCTCTTGTTGGCGGCCAGCACCAGCACCGGCTTTTCGCGGTAGAGGTTGGGGAACAGCCGCTTCAGGTTCTCGACCTTGGGCAAATCGTTGTAGACGATATAGGGGTAGGTCGGGTTGAGCGTCAGAAAGTCCTGGTGATAGTCCTCGGCCGGATAGAAGGTCTTGCCGGTCTCCAGCGTCGTCACGATCGGCTTGGGAAACACCTTGGCCTTGTCGAGCTGGGCGATGTAGCTTTCGGCGATCTTTTTCTGCGTGTCGTTTTCGGCAAAGATCGTCGAACGGTACTGGGTGCCGCTGTCCGGACCCTGGTAGTTCAATTGCGTCGGGTTGTGCGCCACCGAGAAATACACCTGCAGCAGCTGGCCGTAGGTCACCTTGGACGGCTCGTAGGTGATCTCGACGGATTCGGCATGGCCCGTCCGGCTGGTGCCGACCATTTCATAGACGGCCGTGTCCTTGTCGCCGCCGGCATAGCCGGAAACGGCGCTGGTAACGCCCTTGACGTGCTGGTACACGCCTTGCACACCCCAGAAGCAGCCGCCGGCGAAGACCGCCTTTTCGGTGCCGGCGGTGGCCTTCTCGTCCATTGCCGGCGGCGGGATCACCACCGCGTCTTCGGCCGAAACTGCCGGCGTCTGCCAGAATACGGCCGCGGCGGCCGTGACGATGAGCGTGGCAAGTGCTGCTTTTGCGAAAATCGACGATCGTTTCACGACTCCGGTCATGTCTGATCTCCCATGATGCTGGTTTGGATTATACGACGGATAGGTCCGCCGGGCTCTCACATTGCTGTGCGCATCGCCTATTTGGCCGGAGCCATGGCATCGCAGGCCTTGGTCGCTTCGGCTTTCTTCATGGCGTCCGTCTCGGCGGCGGCCTTGTTCATGCAGTCGGCCTTCATCGGATCGCCCGCCCTCATCGCGGTCGTGGCCATCGCGTCAGCGGCCATGGCGCCGGCCGGCTTCATGGCATCCGTTGCCGGCTTCATGGCGTTTGTCGCCATCGCCGGCTTCATCGCATCTTCGGCCCGTGCAGCGCCTCCCGCAAACAGCGCCGTCGAGCAAAGTGCGAAGGCGAGTGCCGGCAGGGTCGGGCGATTGGTCAAACGATTGGTCATGATGATCTCCTAGGGTTTGGCAGGGGTTGACGGCATGCGGCGGCGCCGCTGCGCGTTGTGAAAATTTCGGCAGGGTTTTTAGTTCGTAGCGGCAGCAAGGATCGGCCCGCCGCCCGGCACCTGCACCAGCACCGCTGTGCTGAGGCCGCCCGTCGCCGCCGGCAGCGGCAGTGCGGTGGCGTCGCCGGTCCAACTGCCCAGCCTGGTCAGCGAATGCACGACGTTGGCGTGCGGCAGCGTGCGGCCGGTGTTTTCGCCGCGCGCCACCGGCACGTCGACGATGCCCTTGCCGTAACGCACCAGCCAGACGTCGGCCTTGCCGCCGGGCACCGGACCGGCGCCGATGCTGACCTTTCCGCCGGCGAGCGACAGCGAAGGTCCGTCACCGTGGCCGCCGCTCGAAATCAGCTGCTCGATCTCGCCCGGCCTGGCGCCGACGGCATCGGCCCTGCCATTGACCACCACTTGCGGCGTGAACGGGCCGGAACGGCCGAGCGACGGTTCATAGCGGACCTGGCGCTGCGTGAATTCTTCTTTGCCGAATGTGTCCTTCCAGCCGAGATAGTCCCAGTAGGTGACGTTGAAGGACAGCGCCAGCACGCCGGGCCGGTCCTTGACCTTGATCAGATTGGCGTTGGCCGGCGGACAGGACGAACAGCCCTGGCTGGTGAACAGCTCTACGACGGTCAGCGTCTCGCCGGCGGCCGCGCTGGTTGCCGACAGCACAGTCGCGGAAAACAGTGCCGCGGCGAGCCCCATCAGGGCTGTGCTGCGTTTCGCTGTCGATCCGGGCATCGCATTTCTCCTGCGCAGACATCGTGTCATGTCCACACTTCGCCGCCGACGCACGCTTCGTTACAGCATCACCGCTTCGTGATTGAGGAGAAGTCCGAGTTCCTAGAGCATTAGCGAGGGCCGAGGCAATGTCCGATCTCCCCCCTTGAGGACCCACAAGGGGGAGGTAGGCGACTCAAGTCGCCCCTATTGTGTAAGCACGGTTTCCGAAGGCCGCTTGTTGAACGCGCACTTGCCGGTCACAAAATAGGAAAAATCGGCATCGTCTATGGTGTTGTTGGTAAGTGATCCGCCATCTTCCCACGCTTGACTGCTGGTGATGCCGCACGGCACGGCCTCAAAGATGTCGACAGTCGTATTGGCCAGCGTCTTGACCTTGTCGATGAACAATCGGTCGGACGTGGCCGGATCGTCCGATCGCAGGGTTTCTTTCGTGCCCGAGGCCAGATAGCCGCCGCCAAGACCAGGATTGGGATTCGGAATCTTCATCTCCAGAGACAGGTTATCCATGTCCTTCACGTCGATCACCGCACCGGCGCCGGTCGCGGGATACATCGTGTTGACACAGGTGGTTGCGTATTTCCTGGTACCGCTGATCTGAGTGATTGTGCCGGTGGGCAAGCCATAGAAGCTGGTCACTGTGACGGTCGTGCATACTTGTTTCTGGACCAGCGTCTCCGTCGTTCCGTTGATCGTGTAAACAGAGGACGTCCCGTAACCTTTGGGATCGCCAAACCTGTTGTACGCGTAGGAGATCCTCATCAGCTTGTTGGCCGCCGCGTCACCGGGTTTCGTGCCGTAGAGCGTCACCGTCTTGTCCCACCAGCCAGAGATCTTGTCGACCTTGAACGTGGCCTCCACCAATGCCGGCCGCTTTGTCACTGCCGACGCAACGCCGACCTGCACCGTGTTGATCCTGGCGATCTGCATGAAATTCGTCGGCATGGCAAAGCCGGCCGAAGCCTTGATGCTGGCGGCGCCGTCGGTGGCGACGACGAAGCTGTCGAGCTTGGCCGTGCCTTGCCCGCCATTGGCCAGGTATGAGTCCTGCAGGCTTACCTGGCGGTCCGCCAACGTCGTGGTCGTCGCAAGCGTCGTGATCGACAGCGACGCTGCATCGAGGGCGTTCTGCATCGATGCCCTGGTTGAAACCGCGGAGGTATAGTCGATGGAAAAACCCAATGCGGCAACCATGGGGATAAGCAAGATGGCGAGCAATGGCGCGAACGAGCCGCTCACCGATCTGAGAAATTTGCGTGCTGACGGCGGCATTCCGATCCCCCCGAAACGGCGATAGACCGGTGGGCTACCACGCCGGGCGCAAACTATGCTCTAATCTCATGGATCAAAGTTTAACGACTTTGCCGCCCCGCCGCCGCACCCGCGTCCCGCCGCTTGCCGATGTACCGTGCCCCTGCTAAAGCGCGCCGCATGACCACGCCGATCAAGAACATCCGCAACTTCTCCATCGTTGCCCATATCGACCATGGCAAATCCACGCTTGCCGACCGGCTGATCCAGTCGACCGGCGGGCTGGAGCTGCGCGACATGAAGGAGCAGGTGCTGGACTCGATGGACATCGAGCGCGAGCGCGGCATCACCATCAAGGCGCAGACGGTGCGGCTAAAATACCGCGCCAACAATGGCGAGGACTATATCCTCAACCTGATCGACACGCCCGGCCATGTCGACTTCGCCTATGAAGTGTCGCGCTCGCTCGCCGCCTGCGAAGGTTCGCTGCTGGTCGTCGACGCCTCGCAAGGCGTCGAGGCGCAGACGCTGGCCAATGTCTACCAGGCGATCGACAACAACCACGAGATCGTCGTGGTGCTGAACAAGGTCGACCTGCCCGCCGCCGAGCCCGAGCGCATCCGCGAACAGGTCGAGGAGGTGATCGGCATCGACGCCTCCAACGCCGTGCTGATTTCGGCCAAGACCGGCCTCGGCATTCCCGACGTGCTCGAAGCGATCGTCAACGATCTGCCGCCACCGCGCGAGGGCGACATCACGGCCCCGCTGAAGGCGATGCTGGTCGACAGCTGGTACGACGCCTATCTCGGCGTCATCGTGCTGGTCCGCATCATCGACGGCGTCTTGAAAAGGGGCCAGACCATCCGCATGATGGGCACCGGCGCCAGGTACCTGGTCGAGCGCACCGGCGTCTTTACGCCCGCCCGCATCAATGTCGACGAGCTCGGCCCCGGCGAGTTCGGTTTCTTCACCGGCTCGATCAAGGAGGTTGCCGACACCCGCGTCGGCGACACCATCACCGAGGACAAGCGGCCGACGGCGCAAGCCCTGCCCGGCTTCAAGCCGGCACAGCCGGTGGTGTTCTGCGGCCTGTTCCCGGTCGACGCCGCCGATTTCGAGGATCTGCGCGCCGCTGTCGGCAAGCTGCGCCTCAATGACGCGTCCTTCTCCTTTGAAATGGAAACCAGCGCCGCGCTCGGCTTCGGCTATCGCTGCGGCTTCCTCGGGCTGCTGCATCTCGAAATCATCCAGGAGCGGCTGGAGCGCGAGTTCAATCTCGACCTCATCGCCACCGCACCTAGCGTCGTCTACCGCCTGCTGTTGAACGACGGCTCGGTCAAGGAACTGCACAACCCGGCCGACATGCCCGACGTGGTCAAGATTGCGGCCATCGAGGAGCCGTGGATCCGCGCCACCATCCTCACCCCCGACGACTATCTCGGCGGCATCCTAAAACTCTGCCAGGACCGGCGCGGCATTCAGGCCGACCTCTCCTATGTCGGCAAACGCGCCATGCTGATCTACGATCTGCCGCTCAACGAGGTCGTCTTCGACTTCTACGACCGGCTGAAGTCGATCTCCAAGGGCTACGCCTCCTTCGACTATCATTTGACCGACTACAAGGAAGGCGACCTGGTGAAAATGTCGATCCTGGTCAATGAGGAGCCGGTCGACGCGCTGTCGATGCTTGTCCACCGCACGGCGGCGGAAAAGCGCGGCCGCCAGATGTGCGAGAAGCTGAAGGAGCTGATCCCGCATCATCTGTTCAAGATCCCGATCCAGGCGGCGATCGGCGGCAAGGTCATCGCCCGCGAGACTATCTCGGCGCTGCGCAAGGACGTCACCGCCAAATGCTACGGCGGCGACGTCTCACGCAAACGCAAGCTGCTCGACAAGCAGAAAGAGGGCAAGAAGCGGATGCGGCAGTTCGGCAAGGTGGACATCCCGCAGGAGGCGTTTATCCAGGCGCTGAAGATGGGGGATTGAGAAGCCGGTTGGCGCGCACAGCGCGCCAAGCCATCGATCCAGTGAATCGATGGCAGGCTTCGAAAGCGGGGGAGCTGCCGGAAGCAGTGGGCCCCCGCCAGCGCGGCGCTGAAGCTGCATGGTGGAGCATGGTGGAGATTGGGCAGAAGAGTGCGACAGGTCAGCAAGCTGGATACGCGCCGGCCATTGCGACCCTTCAGGACAGCGGACCATCATTGGAGAATGCCCCATCCCGAAGTATCCTCGCGTCGGCTTGGGGAGACATCAATGCGTTCCACCTTGGACACCATTGCCGCGATCGGCCTCGCCATCGGCGGCGCTCTGGGCCTCGCCGGCACCTTCGTCGAGAGCGCGCCACTCCGCGAAACGCTCTGGACGATCGACGGCGTGGCGCTCGTGGTGGCGACGGCGCTGCTGACGATGAAGTATCAGCGGCTGGACAATGACTGCGTGGCCGCCGGATTTCTGACCTTTCTCGCCGGCGAGAGCCTGCTGCTCGCCGGCAATGCGGCCGGGCTTGAGGCCAGCGTGCCCTCCTATGTCGGCGGTATCTCGCTTTGGGCGGCGGCGCTGGTCATGGTCAGCGCGCCGAAAACCTTCGCGGTGTGGATGCGGCTTACCGCTGTCGTGGCGGCTGTGCTGTTCGTCGTGTCGGCCGGCCTGATCCTGTGGGGTGCGCCTTTGCTGCCGACCTCGGCGCCGCTGCCCGCTGCCGGATATCCCTTCCTGGTGCTTACATTCATCGGCTGGATCTGGTCACTGCTGAAGCCTGGCCGGTGAGGCGAGTCGGACCGCCCCCTCTCCGGCCGCTTCGCGGCTCCCCCACTTTGTGGGGGCGAGGAACCCAGGTCTTGTGAGGCTTTCGGCGATTGGCATTTCCTCGCCCCACGAAGTGGGGAGAGGTGGTTTGCGAAGCAAACCGGAGAGGGGTCTTCCTTGGCAACGCTGCGCCTTTCGCGATGTGCAAATGGCGCACCCCCTTCCACCCATCCCGCCGCCATGCCATGCTCTCCCGCGCGCCAGACAGGCCGTGTCGTTCCGGGGGGAAATCATCATGTCGTCCTACGCTTTCGTGCGCCGCGCTGCCGCGTCGCTGTTCATTGTCACGCTGTTTGCGCCCGTCGCGCATGCCGGCGATGTCACCTTCGAGATCAAGAACAGCCATCCGAACGCCATGCGCGTCGAGCTCTACAGCCAGGACCGCGATCATGTCTGGCCGGGCAACAATCAGGATTACTATCTCAACGACGGCGAGACCAAGGCAATCCCGCTGTCCTGCAGTGACGGCGAATCGATCTGCTACGGCGCCTGGGTCGATGGCGACGAGAATACCTATTGGGGCGTCGGCCCCGGCAATACGGAAAAGTGCGACGATTGCTGCTACACCTGCAGTGGCGGCGAGACCGAGGAAATCGATCTGGTGCCGTGACGTAGCAGATCTCCCCCCTTGAGGGGGAGATGTCGCCAAAGGCGACAGAGGGGGTCGCCGCGCATAGAGCGCCAACCTGTTCTGCAGCAGTAGGCCGAGTCCGGTCGGGCCGTCCCGCGAGTGCAGGCCGGCAACGGAATTTCAAAGCTGAAACAAAAAACCCGCCTCGGCAGGCGGGTCGTTGGAGCCAATTGGCACCATACGCAAGTTAGTAGCATAGCTGCCGGCACAAAGCAAGAACAAAATGTGGTGCTGCGAGCAAAAAAATGGGAATTCCCTTAGCGCCGCGCCCGAGGTCGGCCCTCACGAGGGGGAGAATGCTGCCTTGACGTCGTCCTGACTGTCGCCATAGCGTAGTCCGACAGGAGACCCACCCATGGCAGTGGTCGAAGGCGAGAAGATCGACATCGGCTTTTCGGGAAAACGTTGCATCCATTCGCGCAACTGCGTGCTTGGCGATCCGCATGTTTTCGTGCCCAACGCGCCCGGCCAGTGGATCCATCCGGATGCGGCCAGCGTCGAGAAGATTGTGGCGCTCGCCGAAGCCTGCCCGTCCGGCGCCATCACCTATGTCCGCAAGGATGGCGGGCCGCAGGAACAGCCGCCGGTGGTCAACATTGTGCGCATAAGGGAAAACGGTCCGCTTGCCGTCCATGCCGAGATCGTGTTGGGCGGCGAAACGTTTTACCGCGCCACGCTGTGCCGCTGCGGCGCCTCGGAAAACAAGCCGTTCTGCGATGGCAGCCACGCCAAGGCTGGCTTCATCGCCACCGGCGAGCCGGCGCTGAAGGACACGCCGGCGCTGGAGGTGCGGAATGGCCCGCTGACCGTCACACCGACGACCAACGGCCCGCTCAAGCTCGAAGGCAATGTCGAAATCGTCACCGGCACCGGCCACACGGTCGACCGCACGCAACGCACCTTCCTCTGCCGCTGCGGCCACTCCGCCAACAAGCCGTTCTGCGATGGCTCGCACAAGCGCGTGGGGTTTGTGGGGTAGGGGCCGCCGCTATCTCCCTCCTTGAGGGGGAGATGTCGCCGAAGGCGACAGAGGGGGTCGGTGCGTCCTGACGCCAACGCCATCGCGGCCAGAGAATGCCGGCGCTCCACGCGAGACGACCCCCTCTGGCCTGCCGGCCATCTCCCCCTCGAGGGGGGAGATTACGCTGCCTTGGCCCAGCGCTCGTGCCTTTATCGGCCCGTTCATATCCGCTAAGGGGCGGAGACGAATTCTCCGGACCCAAATATGACCGCCAAGCCCAAACCCTCACCCCTGTTCCTCGGCATCGACACCGGCGGCACCTATACCGACGCCGTGCTGTGGTCGGAGGCCGGCGGGCCAAGCGGCAAGGTGCTGGCCAAGGCCAAGGCGCTGACCACGCGGCATGATCTGGCGGTCGGCATCTCCGGCGCGGTCGATGCGGTGCTCGAAATGGCCGGCACCGACCCGGCAGCGATCAAACTGGTATCTATGTCGACGACGCTAGCCACCAACGCGCTGGTCGAGGGCCAGGGCGGCCGCGTGGCGCTGGTGATGATCGGCTTTGCCGAGGGCGACCTTGCCCGCGACGGGCTGAAGGCGGCGCTTGGCACCGACCCGGTGGTGTTCTGCCCCGGCGGCCACGATGTCCACGGCAATGCGGCAAAGCTCGATCTGTCCGGGCTGGAGGCAGCTTTGCCGGAACTGGAAAAGTCGGTGTCCGGCTTTGCCGTCTGCGCCTATTTCGCCACCCGCAACCCGGCGCATGAGCTAAGCGCGCGGAACCTGATCCGCGACAGGACCGGCCTGCCGGTCACCGCCAGCCACGAACTGTCGGCCAAGCTCGGCGGCCCGCGCCGGGCGCTGACGACATTGCTCAACGCCAGGCTGATCTCGATGATCGACCGGCTGGTCGCGGCAACGGAAGGCTTTTTGGCCGCGCGCAACATTGCCGCCCCGCTGATGGTGGTGCGCGGCGACGGCGCTCTGGTCTCGGCTGCCTTTGCCCGCCAGCGGCCGATCGAGACCATCCTGTCCGGCCCGGCCGCCAGCCTCGTCGGTGCCCGCCACATGACCGGCCTCGACGATGCCGTGGTCTCCGATATCGGCGGCACCACCACCGATGTCGCCGTGCTCGACAAGGGCCGGCCGCGGCTTGATCCGGAAGGCGCCACCGTCGGCGGTTTCCGCACCATGGTCGAGGCCGTCGCCATGCGCACTTTTGGGCTCGGCGGCGATTCCGAAGTGGCGCTGGAGGACGGCGCGCTCAGCCCGAAGATCCTGCTCGGCCCGCGCCGCCTGGTGCCGCTGGCGCTGGCCGGCTTGATGCATGGCGAGGCCGTCACATCAGAGCTCGAACGCCAGCTGCGCGCGCCCAACCCCGGCCGCATGGATGGTCGGCTGGCGGTGCGCACCGGCGTGCCGGAGCGGCTGGCGGCCGGACTGACCGGTGCCGAAGCCAAGCTTTACGAGCTGATCGGTGCTGTGCCGCAGGCTCTAGACAGATTGCTGACCTCGAACGCCCAGAACGCCACCTTGAACCGGCTGGTGTCGCGCGGGCTGGTGCATGTCGCCGGCTTCACGCCGTCGGATGCGGCGCATGTGCTGGGCAGGCAGGCCAATTGGGATGCGGCCGCGGCGCGTCTGGGTGCCGAGCTGTTCGCGCGCAGGCGCGACGGCCGCGGCCAGTTCATCGCCGCCTCGCCGGAGGCGATCTCGGAACGGGTGCTGACCGCGCTGACCCGCCTGTCGGCCGAAGTCATCCTCGAAACCGCCTTTGCCGAGGACGGGCTGGATGGCGCTGCGACCGTCGCCCATGCCCTGGTCCAGCGCGCCGTCGACGCGCATCCCGGCATCGCCCGCTTGAGCGTCGCGCTCGACCGTCCGGTGATCGGCCTCGGCGCCTCGGCGCCGCTGCATTATGCCGGTCTGGCCGAGCTGGTCGGCAATCGATGCGTGGTGCCGCAGGATACCGATGTCGCCAACGCGCTCGGCGCCGTCGTCGGCCAGGTCCGGGTATCGGCCGAGGCGCGGGTCAGCCAGCCCAAGGAAGGGCTATTCCGCGTCGCCTCAGGCGAAAGCGTGCGCGATTTCAACGACGAGGCGGCGGCAATCGCCGCGGCGGAGAAGGATGTGCGGGCGATTGCCGCCGGGCGGGCGAAGGACGCCGGCACCGACAGCGCCGAGATCGAAATCGCCAGCGAATACCGCGTCTCCACCGTAGAGGGCCAGCGCATGTTCATCGAGGCGCACGTCGTGGCGGTGGCGTCGGGACGGCCAAGGATTGCGGTGTGAGCGCGTAATCGCCCTCCTCAAGGGGGAGATCGGCAGCGAAAACGCCCTACCTTCACCCTGAGCTGAATTGACCCTGCCACCGTGACATGCCAAAGGCCCGGCCTAGCCTTTCGTCTGGAGAAGCCCTGATGACCGATCGCGTCGAGATCGCCGGATTGCGGATTGCCCGCGAGCTTCATGATTTCGTCGTGAACGAGGCGCTGCCGGGCACCGGCATTGAAGCGGAGGCATTCTGGAGCGGTTTTTCGGCGATCGTCCATGATCTCTCGCCAAAAAATCGGGCGCTGCTCGAAAAGCGCGATGCCATGCAGGACAAACTCGACCGCTGGTATCGCGACAATGGCGCGCCCGTCGACATGGAGGCCTACACGAGCTTCCTGCGCGAGATCGGCTATCTCCTGCCCGAGGGGCCGGCGTTCAGCGTGACCACCGAAAATGTCGACCCGGAAATCGCTTTGGTTGCCGGGCCGCAGTTGGTGGTGCCGGTGATGAACGCGCGTTATGCGCTGAATGCTGCCAATGCGCGCTGGGGCTCGCTGTACGATGCGCTCTACGGAACCGACGTCATCCCGGAGACGGACGGCGCCGAGCGAGGCAACAAATTCAATCCGGCGCGCGGCGCCAAGGTCGTCGCCTGGGTGAAAAGCTTCTTCGACGAGGCGGTGCCGCTCACGACAGGCAAATGGGCCGGCGTCAACGGGCTTTCGGTCGCCAACGGCATGTTGCGGCTCGGCGAGGGTGCCGGCGCCACCACGCTTGCCGACCTCAGACAGTTTGCCGGCTATCGCGGCGATGCCGCCGACCCTGAAGCCGTGCTGCTCACCAAGAACGGCCTGCACATCGAAATCGTCATCGACCGCAACAACCAGATCGGCCGCACCGATCCGGCCGGCATTGCCGATGTCGTGCTGGAATCGGCACTGACCACCATCCAGGACTGCGAGGATTCGATCGCCGCAGTGGATGCGCAGGACAAGGTGCTGGTCTACCGCAACTGGCTCGGCCTGATGAAGGGCGACTTGGCGGAGGAGATCACCAAGGCCGGCAAGAGCTTTGTCCGCAGGCTCAACCCCGACCGCACCTATACCGCGCCCGATGGCGGCACGCTGACCTTGCCCGGCCGCTCGCTGATGCTGGTCAGGAATGTCGGCCACCTTATGACCAATCCGGCGATATCGGACCGCGACGGCAACGAGGTGCCGGAAGGCATCATGGATGCGGCGCTGACGGCGCTGATCGCGCTGCATGACATCGGCGTGAACGGGCGCCGCGCCAATTCTCGCGCCGGCTCGATGTACATCGTAAAGCCCAAGATGCACGGGCCCGACGAAGTTGCCTTCGCCGTCGAGATTTTCGACCGCGTCGAGGCGCTGCTCGGCGTGCCCAAAAACACCATCAAGATGGGCATCATGGACGAGGAGCGGCGCACCACCGTCAACCTCAAGGAGGCGATCCGCGCCGCGAAAGAACGCGTCGTCTTCATCAACACCGGCTTCCTCGACCGCACCGGCGACGAGATCCACACCTCAATGGAGGCCGGCCCGATGATCCGCAAGGGCGACATGAAGCAGGCCGCCTGGATTGCCGCCTACGAAGCCTGGAACGTCGACATCGGGCTGGAATGTGGGTTGGCCGGCCACGCCCAGATAGGCAAGGGCATGTGGGCGATGCCCGACCTTATGGCGGCGATGCTGGCCGAGAAAATCGCGCATCCCAAGGCCGGCGCCAACACCGCCTGGGTGCCGTCGCCGACGGCGGCGACACTGCACGCCACGCACTACCACAAGGTCGATGTCCACGCCGTCCAGGCGGCGCTGAAGAGCCGGCCCAAGGCGAAACTGGACGACATCCTGTCGGTGCCGGTAGCAAGGCGGCCGAACTGGTCGCCTGAAGACGTCCAGAAGGAACTCGACAACAATGCGCAAGGCATTCTGGGCTATGTCGTGCGCTGGATCGACCAGGGCGTCGGCTGTTCGAAAGTGCCTGACATAAACGACGTCGGCCTGATGGAGGACCGCGCCACGCTGCGCATCTCCTCGCAGCACATCGCCAACTGGCTGCATCACGGCGTCTGCACCCCCGAGCAGGTCATGGAGACGATGAAACGCATGGCGGCGATCGTCGACCGCCAGAACCAAGGCGATCTGCTCTACCGGCCGATGGCGCCGGATTTCGACAAGTCCATCGCCTTCCTCGCCGCCTGCGACCTGGTCTTCAAAGGCCGCATCCAGCCCAACGGCTACACCGAGCCAGTGCTGCACGCACGGCGGCTGGAGCTGAAGGCGCGGGATAACGGCTGAACCGAAAGCAACGATGCACGCCGGCCAAGGGTAAGCGCCGGCGTCCCCCTCCCCCTTGAGGGGAGGGTGGGCCGAAGGGCCGGGTGGGGTCGCCAATGCAGTGCGCCAACCCAATTCTGACGGTGCGCCTTAGGAGGAACATCGCAACGCTCCGCACCTCGGCCGGTTTCGAAATGCGACAGGCCGAGCGTCTCACCGGCGACCCCACCCGGCCGCTTCGCGGCCACCCTCCCCTCAACGGGGAGGGGAACGTCACGCCGCCTGCGCCATCCGTTCCGAGCTCATGCGGTAGGAAATCGCTTCGGCCAGATGGATGCGGCCGACCGTCTCGCTGGCCTCGAGATCGGCCAGGGTCCGCGCCACCTTCAAGACGCGGTGATAGGCTCGTGCGGAAAAGCCGAGCTTTTCGCTGGCGTCCCTGAGCAGCGACAGGCCGGCGGCATCGGGCATGGCGATCTCCTCGATGACTGACGGCGAGCAATGGGCGTTGGTGGTGGCGGTCGCGCCGAGCCGCTCGAAGCGCTCGCGCTGGATCGTACGGGCGCGGGCAACACGTAGTGCGACGGCGGCACTTTTCTCGGCCCGGTCCGGCCGGATCAGATCGCTGGCCGAGACCGCCGGCACCTCGATCCTGAGATCGATACGGTCGAGCAGCGGGCCGGAAATGCGCGCCTGGTAGTCGGTGCGGCAGCGATCGCCGCGCAGGCAGCGATAGCCCGGCTCGCCGGCCATGCCGCAACGGCACGGGTTCATCGCCGCGACCAGCTGGATACGCGCCGGATAGGTGACGCGATGATTGGCGCGCGCAATCATGCAGTCGCCGGTCTCGAGCGGCTGGCGCAGTGCATCGAGCGCCTGCGGCGAGAATTCGGGGAACTCGTCGAGGAACAGCACGCCGTGATGGGCAAGCGAGGCCTCGCCCGGCCGCACGCGCAGACCGCCGCCGACCATCGCCGCCATCGAGGCCGAATGATGCGGCGCGCGGAACGGCCGCCGGTCGGTGAGTTTTCCTTCGCCGAGTTCGCCGGCCACCGAGGCGATCATCGAGACTTCGAGCAATTCCTTGGGCGCCAGCGGCGGCAGGATCGACGGCAGCCGCTGCGCCAGCATCGACTTTCCCGACCCCGGCGGTCCGACCATCAAAAGATTGTGGCCGCCGGCGGCCGCCACCTCCAGCGCCCGCTTGGCGGTCTCCTGGCCCTTGATGTCGGCGAGGTCGGGCAGGTCGCGCGCCGCGGCATGGATGCCGGCTTCCGGCCGCGACAGAACCTGCGTGCCGCGAAAATGATTGGCGATGGCGATCAGGCTGCGCGGCGCCAATATGTCGAAATCCTTGCCGGCCCAGGCCGCTTCCGGCCCGCAGGCGAACGGGCAGATCAAGCCCTTGCCTTCGGCGTTGGCACCGATTGCCGCCGGCAGCGCGCCGGCCACCGCGGCAATGGTTCCGTCGAGCGACAATTCGCCAAGCACGACATAGCCGGCCAGCATGTCGCCCGGAATGGCGCCGAGCGCCGCCATCAGCCCGAGCGCGATCGGCAGATCGTAGTGGCTGCCTTCCTTGGGCAGGTCGGCGGGCGCCAGATTGACGGTGACCTTCTTCGACGGCATCGACAGGCCGGATGCATGCAGCGCTGCCTGCACCCGCTCGCGGCTTTCGGCGACAGCCTTGTCGGCCAGCCCGACGATGTGCATGTTGACCTTGCCCGGCGCGATCATCACCTGCACGTCGACCGGCACGGCCTCGATGCCCTGGAAAGCAACCGTGCGAACCCGCGCCACCATGTCTTCACCCCGGATGCAGGCTTTGCCCCAAGCCTTTGCGATCATGCCGCGAACGGCGTCACCGGAGACAACCACAGATTTCCGGCGAAGGCAAGAACATTTGGGGAACAGCTGAGCGCCACGGCTGCAATGGTCCGGAACGCGGCCGCTTCCAGAAGCAATGTACGCTAGTTGCGCTTCTCCTCCACGGCATCCCAGAACAGGCTGGCGATGTCGGCGCCGCCGAAGCGCTGCACTTCGCGTATGCCGGTCGGTGAGGTCACGTTGATCTCGGTCATGTAGTCGCCGATGACGTCGATGCCGACGAGGATGAAGCCGCGCTCCTTCAGCGCGGGGCCGATGCGGGCACAGATCTCGCGTTCGCGTTCCGTCAATTCGGTCTTTTCGGCGCGGCCGCCGACATGCATGTTGGAGCGCGAATCATGCTCGGCCGGCACGCGGTTGATGGCGCCGACAGGCTCGCCGTCAATCAGGATGATGCGCTTGTCGCCACCCCGCACCTCCTTGAGGTAGCGCTGCACGATGTAGGGTTCGCGGAACAACTGGCCGAACATTTCGAGCAGCGAGGCGAGGTTGCGGTCGGCCTCGTGCAGGTGAAAGATGCCGGCGCCGCCATTGCCGTAGAGCGGCTTGACGATGATATCGCCGAACTCCTTGCGAAAGGCGGCGACCTCGAGCGGGTCCTTGGTGATCAGCGTGTCCGGCATCAGGTCGGGAAATTCGGTGACGAAGATCTTTTCCGGGCTGTTGCGCACCCAGGCCGGGTCGTTGACCACCAGCGTCTTCGGATGGATGCGCTCGAGGATATGCGTGGTGGTGATGTAGTTCATGTCGAAGGGCGGATCCTGCCGCAAAAGGATGACGTCCATCTCCGCAAGGTCGGTGCGCACCTTCTCGCCCAGCGAATAATGGTTGCCCTTCTCGTCGCGGACCTGCATCGCCTCGATACGGGCAAACACCTTGCCTTCGCGCAGCGACAGCCGGTCGGGCGTGTAGTGGAACAGCTGGTGCCCGCGCCGCTGCGCTTCCAGCGACAGCGCAAACGACGTGTCGCCGGCAATCGACACGGTAGAGATGTGGTCCATCTGGACGGCGACTTTCAGGGGCATGGGTGCTCTCCGGCGCAGTTGCAACAAACGTGCGTCCACCCGGACGCACATACGCTCCAACACTTTGAATCCATGCATCGTGCTTTCCGAAAATCGTTTCCGATTTTTCGGGCCGATGCATCGACGAGAGCGATATAAGGAAATCGGCGGCCTCTGCCAATCGGCCAAGGTCATGATGAGGCTGCGCTTCTGGCGCAGACCCCAATGCGATGTGCGTTCAGCGGTCGAAGACCAGCTTGGAATAGCCGAGGAAGGACAGCGCCATGGCAACCAGCGAGGCGACCGCAAGGGCGACGAGCGGCGGCACCATCGGCAGCGCGAACAGCATGGCGCAATAGACGAGATAATTGACGAGGCTGGTGGCGATGCCGACGCCGCCATAGCGTGCGCCCTCTTGCGCGACGCCGCGGCTGGAAGGCGAGAAGGTCAGATGGCGATTGATCAGCCAGGTGACGGACAGGGCAAAACCGATCGAGATGATGCGGGCTGCGAAGGGGCCAAGCGGCGTTGTCGCCAGCACCAGCCAAAGCGCCGCCGCGTCGGCGACGAAGCCGATGCCGCCGGCGACCATGAAGCGGGCGAGGCGTCCCATTTAGGGCTCTAAGCCGCCCGTGGGGTCTTGCGCGGTCCGGTCTTCAAAGTCGCGAGCGCACTTGCGCGTTCGCGTTCGACGCGGCCGGAAGGCATCGACAGATAGAAGATGCGCTTCTGCTCGGCCCGGCCGCGCGACACCGAATCGAGGATTACCCCGGTCACCGCCGCCAGCATCGACAGCAGCAGCAGCCCGACCGACAGCACCCACGTCGGCATGCGCGGCACAAGCCCGGTTTCGGCGAACTCGATCAGCACCGGCGCCATCAGAAACAGGCTTGATGCCAGGAAGAACACCGAAAAAGCGCCGAAGAAACGCAGCGGCTGCGTCTCCTTCATCAGCATGGCGAACATCCACAGGATCTTCGCGCCGTCGCGAAAGGTCGACAGCTTCGACGAGGAGCCTTCCGGCCGGCGGCCATAGTCGAGTCCGATCTCGCTGACCGGCAATTTGAGCTGCGAGGCGTGCACCGACATTTCGGTCTCGATCTCGAAACCGCCGGAAACGGCGGGAAAACTCTTGACGAAGCGCCTGGTGAAGGCGCGGTAACCCGAGAAGATATCGGTAAAGTCCGAGCCAAATAAACGTTTGTAGAGGCTGTTGAAGATGCGGTTGCCGAAGGCGTGGCCTGTCCTGCCGGCGTCGTTGGCGACACCGCGCCTGGTGCCCACCACCATGTCGGAGCGCTCGGTCAGCAGCGTGTTGATCAGTTGCGGCGCGTCCTCCGGCGCATAGGTGCCGTCGCCGTCGGCCATCAGGTAGATGTCGGCCTCGATGTCGGCGAACATGCGGCGCACGACATTGCCTTTGCCCTGGCGCGGCTCGCGCACCACGATGGCGCCGGCGGCGCGGGCTCGGAGCGCCGTCAGGTCGCGCGAATTGTTGTCGTAGACATAGATCGCTGCGGCAGGCAGCGTTTCGCGAAAGCGCCGCACCACTTCGCCGATCGTCAGCTCCTCATTGTAGCAAGGCAGGAGCACGGCGATGCTCGGCTCATGGCGCACTTCTTGTGGCATTTTCGTCTCCGGATGCCTTGTGAGGCCCCTGACCGCTCAAACGCCGGCCTCGCTCGGGCGGCTTTACTATTTATTGAAGCTGTTAAGGCTAGGTTTAAACCGCACCGTATTCCTTCCAAAGGTCCCGATATGAGCACAGCCGACGATGGCGCCTCCATTTGGAGGTCCGATATCGCGCTGGCGCTGCTCGCCACGGCGCTGGCGCTTGCCGTCAATGCCTTTGCCGGCTTCCCGGCACTGACCAATGCCGGCGGCGACAACGACAATCTGCTGCGCCTCGTCGAAGTTCGCGACATGCTGGCCGGCCAAAGGTGGTTCGATCTCCACCAGTACAGGATGGGCCTGGAAGGCGGTTTCGTCATGCATTGGTCGCGGCTGGTCGATGCGCCGATCGCCGCCATCATCATCGCCGTATCGGCCCTGACCGGCAGCGCGGCCTTTGCCGAGAATGTTGCGCAAGTGCTGTGGCCGGCGCTGCTCTTCTGCCTGACCGTATTTTTCACGGCTCGCGCCGCGCGCAGCTTTGCCGGTGACAGCGCCGTGCTGCCCGCTGTCGTGATCGGCGCTGCCGCACTGTATTTCCTCGGCATTTTTTCGCCTGGCGCGCTCGATCACCACAATGTCCAGCTGATGCTGAGCATGGCCAGCCTGAGCCTGTTGCTTGAAGCGCCAACGCGCAGGCCGGCGGCATTGCTCTCCGGCCTGTGCACCGGATTGATGCTGGCCGTCGGCATGGAGGTCGCGCCTTATGTGGCCACCATCGGCGCCTCTGTTGCCATGCTGTTCGCCCTCGGCGCCAATGGCGAGAGGCTGATCGCCAGGGATTTCGGCCTCGGCTTTGCCGGCGTCTCCGCTCTCGTCTTTGTCGCCACCATTGCGCCGTCGGCCTGGGGTCAGGCGCAATGCGACGCCTTCTCGACCGTGCAGTTCGTCGTCGGGTCGATTGCCGGAACCGGCCTTGCGGCGATAGCGTCGATCGAGCCGGCCGGCCGCACGCGCCAACGGCGCATCGCCTCGCTTGGCCTGCTTGCCCTGGTATTGGCCGCTGTCATCGTCTTTTTGTTCCCACAATGCCTGGCAGCGCCCTACGCCAACCTCGATCCGCGCCTCAAGGAGCTATGGCTTGATCACATCGACGAGGCGCAGTCGCTGTTCAAGCTGCTCGCTGAAGATCCGGCCGGGGTGGTGGCGCGCTATGCCACGCCGCTCATCGCGCTCGTACTGATGGCGCTTCGCCTTGGCCGTGGCGGCTGGCGGCGGCAGGACAGCCTTGTCGGCGCGCTGCTTGTCGTGGCCTTCATCGTCAGTGCCTGGCAGGTGCGCGGTTCGACATTCTCGATCGCCTTCGCCGTCATCCCGCTTGCCGCCTGGATTGCCAAATGGCGTCAACGGGCAGAGGTCAGCCCGTCGCGCGGCGTGGCGCTGCGCATGGCCGCCGTCTGGCTGGTTTCAGTGAATGCCGTCTGGACTGGGGCTGCCGCGGCGACCTCGGTAGCCTTCGACGACAGCAACACCATGGCGGATAATGGCGACGGCGCCGATGTCGCTTGCCAGCGCATGGCCTCCTTTGCGGCGCTTGGCCGCCTGCCAGGCACCACCATACTGGCAATTTCCAATCTCGGATCGCCGATCCTGGCCTATTCCGGACATCGCGTCTTCGCCGGGCCCTATCATCGCAACGTCGCCGGCAACCTGTTGGCGCTCGATGCCTTCCTTGGGTCCGATGCCGATGCCAGGACCATCCTGGCGGATCATCACGTCGGCATCGTCGCGCTGTGCCCCGGCAGCGCCGAAAGCAAGCTCCTCGCAGCCAAGGCGCCGGCAGGCTTTCTTGCCGGGCTGATGCGCGGCAGCGTGCCGGAATGGCTTGAGCCGGTTGCCGGGACCAGCGGAGCCGCCGTCGAATTGTACCGCGTCCGGCTGGGCAGCTGATCGATCGGCGGCCCGTGCGGCCTTTTGTCGGACATAAGTCCTGACAATCCACTCTTTCGCCCTTGCCCGCCCGACACGGCTGGATAGGATGCGCGCCGGCCGACCGAGATCATTGGACCGGGAGAGAATTTCATGATGCCATCGGCACGCTTTGCCGACCTCGAAGGCGCTTCGGTGCTGATCACCGGTGGCGGCTCCGGCATTGGTGCTGCCTTGACCGAAGGTTTTGTCCGCCAGGGGGCAAAGGTCGCCTTCATCGATATCGCCGACCGTCCGAGTGTGGCGCTGGCCGATCGGTTAGACAAGGAACTGGGCCGGCGGCCGCTTTATCTCAAGACCGACATACGCGACATCGAGGCGTTGCGGCTATCGGCGGCTAAAGCCGCCAAGGCGCATGGCGACGTGACCGTGCTGATCAACAATGCCGCGCAGGATGACCGCCATGCCGTCGAAGACGTCACGGTGGAGTTCTGGGACAACAACCATGCCATCAACCTGCGCCCGCATTTCTTCAGCGCACAGGCGGTGGCGCCGGGCATGAAGCGGGCCGGCGGCGGCTCGATCATCAACTTCACCTCGACCTCGTTTCTCATCAACCATCCCGATATGCCGGCCTACACCGCCGCCAAGGCCGGCATCGTCGGTCTCACCAAGGGTCTTGCCGGCAAGCTCGGCGTCGACGGCATCCGTGTCAACGCGATCGCGCCCGGCTGGGTGATCACCGAGCGGCAGAGAAAGCTCTGGGTCACCGAAGAAGCGCTCGCCGCTCATGTCGCCAAACAGTGCATCAAAGAGGTGATGCAGCCGGAAGACATTGTCGGCACTGTGCTGTTCCTGGCGTCGGATGCCTCACGCATGCTGACCGCGCAGATGCTGATCGTCGATGGGGGATTCCTGTGATCTCATCGAGCAAGGCAGCTTCCGTCGCGGCCGTCGACTGGGGCACCACCCGCATGAGGGTCTGGCTGCTCGACGGCGCCGGCAAGGTTCTCGCCGAGCGGCGCGGCGATGACGGACTGATCACCGCCCAGGCTAAAGGATTTTCGTCCATTCTCGAAGGGCATCTGGCTGCCTTGGGCGCAGCCGAGGCGCTGCCGGTCATCATTTGCGGCATGGCCGGTTCGCGCCAGGGCTGGCTGGAGGCACCCTATGTCAGCGTGCCGGCGCCGATCGGCGCTATTCTCGCCGGCGCTGCCCGCATTCCCGGCCAGCGCCGCGACATCCGCATCGTGCCCGGCCTTGCCCAGCGTCTGGCCGACGCCCCGGATGTCATGCGCGGCGAGGAGACGCAGCTTGCCGGCGCCGGCTTGCCGGCAAAGGGACGCCATCTCGTCTGCATGCCTGGCACCCATTCGAAATGGGTGCTGGTCCAGGACGGCTCTGTTGCCGGTTTCGGCACCTGGCCGACCGGCGAGCTGTTTTCGGTACTGGCCGCGCACTCGATCCTGCGCCATTCGCTGGGCGAGCCGCCGAGGCCGGTTGCCGCCGAAAATCCATTTTTCCGGGAGTGGTGCCTGAAGGCGTTGGCCGAAGGCGGTGACATCGGTTCAAGACTGTTCTCGATCCGCGCCGCCAGCCTGCTGCAGGATCTGAAGCCCGAGGATGCCGCCGCCTGCCTGTCCGGCCTGCTGATCGGCGGCGAGATCGCTTCGGCAAATCGCCGTTATGGGGCGAGTGCCGTGCCCGTCGTGCTGATCGCGTCGGGCGCACTCGGCAAGCTCTATGCCGACGCCCTCGGCCTTGCCGGGCTCGCGGTCAGGGTGGTCGACGCCGACGAGGCGGTGCGTGCCGGTCTTGCCGAAGCCGCGCGCGAAAATGGCATGATCGCCGGAAATGGAGTTGCCGCATGACCGAAACCGCACCTTTTCCAAAGCTCGAGCGGGGTCTGGTCGCCATCCTGCGTGGCCTGAAACCAAACGAGGCGGTGGCGATCTGCCAGGCGATCTTCGGCGCCGGTATCGAAGCGATCGAGGTGCCGCTCAATTCGCCCGAGCCCTTTGTTTCAATCGCCAGCATTGTCGAAGCGCTTCCTCCGACGGCGCTGGTCGGTGCCGGCACGGTGCTCAGCGCCGCCGATGTCGACGGCCTGCACAAGGCCGGCGGGCGGCTGCTGGTCAGCCCCAATATCGATGCCGAGGTCATGGGCCGTGCCAAGCAGTACGGCATGGTGATGATGCCCGGCGTGTTCACGCCGACCGAGGCATTCCAGGCAATCCGGCTCGGCGCCTCGGCATTGAAATTCTTCCCGGCTAGCGTGCTTGGCGCGGCAGGCATTTCGGCGATGCGCGCGGTGCTGCCGGCCAGTGTGCTGGTCGGCGCGGTCGGCGGCGTTTCAGATAAGGATTTTGCCGGCTACAAGGCAGCCGGCGTCAGCGTCTTCGGTCTTGGCTCCAGCCTCTTCAAGCCGGGCATGAGCGTCGACGAAGTGGCAGCGCGAGCGAAAGCCGCAGTTCAGGCCTGGGACGCGGCGTTTGGAGTGGCATGATGAGCGAGACCATTGTTTCGGTTTTTTCCGACCATGTCTGCCAACTCGGCGAGGGACCAAGCTATGACCCTGCCACCGACACGCTCTACTGGTTCGACATCGTCAACGGCCAGCTCCTCGAACAGCGCCTGTCGGGCGGTGCCGTCAAAATCCACGAGCTCGGTCAGAGGGCCAGCGCCATCTGCATCATCGACGACCAACGCCAGCTGATCGCCACCGAGACCGGTCTGCATGTCCGCGACGTCGCGACCGGCAAGCTGACGCTGCACACGCCGATCGAGGCCGACAATACGGTCACCCGCTCGAACGATTCACGCGTTCACCCTTGCGGCGCGCTGTGGGTCGGCACCATGGGCAAGGGCGAGGAGAAGGGTGCCGGTTCGATCTACTGGTTCTTCAAGGGCGAGCTGCGCCGGCTCTATGCCGACGTCACGGTGCCCAATTCGATCTGCTTTTCCGAGGATGGGACGATCGCCTATTACACCGACACCAGCACCGGGCTGTTGATGCGCGTCGGCTGCGATCCGGTGACCGGACTGCCGGTTGGCGAACCGAAGGTCTTCGTCGACCACCGTTCGGCCAAGGGCTATATCGATGGTTCGGTGCTCGACCGTGACGGCATATTGTGGAACGCCTGCTGGGGCGGCAGCGTCGTCGAAGCCTATGGACCCGACGGCAAGCTCGTCCGTTCGGTGGCGATGCCGGCGACGCAGCCTTCCTGTCCGGCTTTCGTCGGCAGGAATGCCGACCGGCTGGCGGTCACCTCCGCCTGGTCGGGCAAGAGCGAGAAGCAGCGCCTGCTCGACCCGCAAGCCGGCATGACGTTCATGCTCGACATTCCAGTCAATGGTCGCTTCGAGCCGCGTGTGCTGATTGGCTAGACCCATATCTAGCACTGTCGTGCAGGCGTCCAGCTGACGTCGGTTCCGCGAAAGCCGAATGCGCTCGCCGTGCGATGCTTGAACGCTTCATCGTTTCGCAGGAACGCTGAACCGCTCTATCTCTTTGTTTTGACGCAATTCCGGACGGAAAACCGTTTCACGCTTTTCCTAGAATTGCTTTAGGCAATCGTGCTGCCGGGAAATCGTTTCGATCATGTCAAGCCGCGAGCCGAAGCTGATCCTTGTCTACGAGCCGGAAAAGGCTTGCTTCGATCGGCTGGTCGCCGATAATCACGTGCCGGAGCATGCCGCCGAAATCGCCTCCTATCTGGCGCAATCGACCGATATCGCTGCTGAATTCGACGCACTTGCCGCCGCTTGCCAGAAGCGCGGCCTGTCATTTGCGCCGGTGACGCTCGACGACGCCGCAAGCGTTCTCGGCGGCGAGGACCCGAAGACCACGCTTGTCTGGACGCTGACCGACGGCGTCGCCTATTTCCGCGGCGGCGCCGCACCGGCTCTGGTACGGCTGAATTGCCTGAAGGCGATCGGCGCCGACGATGCGCTGTTCGCGCTCTGTCAGGACAAGTTCCGGTCCGGCGCCGTGCTCGGCGCGCTTGGCCTGCCGGTGCCGCAGGCGGGCCTTGCCCGTGACGGCGCCTGGCTGGTCGCGCCACCGGCCTCGCCCGCCGGCTGGTTCGTCAAGCCGAACCGGCTCGGCGCCAAGATCGGCATCTGGCCGGATTCGCACTGCCACGATCTCGGCCACGCGCTGGAGCTTAGCCGACGCGTCTTCGCCGCCTATCGCGACGATGTCATCGTCCAGCCCTATGTCGCCGGCCGCAACGCGCGCGCCAGTTTTCTCGGATTGAGGACGGATACCGGCGTCGAGGCGCTGGGCATCGCCTTTGTCGATTCGGGCGGCGATTTCCAGACCATGCAGGACAGCCTGGCGCTTTACGGCGATACCGGCGCAGCGGCGAAAGCTGCGGGAAAATATACCGAGCCGGTGCTGCTGCCGGTCGCCGGCAGCCAGCCTGAAGCCGATGCAAGAATCCGTCGCATCGCCGAACGCCTGATGGTCGGGCCTGGCCTGCGCGACGTCTTTTCCATCGACCTCCGGGTCGAAGCCGACGACAGCGTCCACCTCATCGAGTTCGAGGTCTGCCCCGGCCTGCCCTGCTTCGATTTCCGCGATTACTGTCGCCAGCAATGGGGCTTGAGCCTCGCCGACGCGATGGCGGAGGCAGCGGCGAACCGGCTTCTCGCCTAAATCCCCTCGACCAGCACGATTTCGCCCTCGGCCACCTTCTGGCGGATCGCGACGGCGCGCTGGTATTCGGGCGAGTGGTAGCAGTCATGCGCCGCCGCAAGCGACGGAAACTCGATGATCACGTTGCGGTCGCGGCCCGGCCCCTCGGCCTTCTCATGCGCGCCGCCACGCGCCAGGAACTTGGCGCCGAAGCGGTCGAAGGCCGGTTTGGCAGCTGCGACATAGTCCTTGTAGCCTTCCGCATCGCGCACGTCGACGCGAGCGATCCAGTATCCCTTGGGCATGCTATTTCTCCTGGTTTTTGGCCGTGCGCGGACCGATTTTGAAAGTCGCTCCGGTGAAATGGCGGGGGGTGGTTTCGGGAACCGGAGCGGAGCGTACTTAAAGTACGTGAGCACCGGAAGCGGAGAAAACGCCGTCAGACGGCCGCCGGAGCAAGTTTCGGAATTGGTCCTCAGGCCGAGCGCATTTCATCGAGGATCGCTTCCGCCGCCGCCCGCCTGTCGGCCGCTCCGACGATCGGCCGGCCGATGACGAGATGGCTGGAGCCGTTGCGGATCGCCTGCGCCGGCGTCACCACCCGTTTCTGGTCGCCATGGTCGCTGCCCTTCGGCCGGATTCCCGGCGTCACCACGGCCAGGTCGGGGCCGACGATGCGGCGCACCGCCTCGGCTTCTTCGGCCGAGCAGACGATGCCGCCCATGCCGGCATGCAGCGCCTGCTCGGAGCGCCTCAGCACCAGTGTATGCGGATCATACTCATAGCCGGCGTCGATCACGTCCTGCTCGTCCATCGAGGTCAGCACGGTGACCCCGAGCAGGCAAAGGTCGCTGCCCCTGGCAGCCTCGACCGCCGCCTTCATCGTCTTCGGATAGGCATGGATGGTCAGCATGCTCATGCCCATCCTGGCGATGTTTTCGACGCCCTTGGCCACCGTGTTGTCGATGTCGAGCAGCTTCATGTCGAGAAAGATCCTGGTGCCGCCGCTGGCCAGCTCGCGGGCGAAGTCGAGCCCGCCGGCAAAGGCGAGCTGGTAACCGATCTTGTAGAAGGAGACGATCCCGTCGAGCTCGCGCACCGCGTTCTCGGCTTCCTTCAGCGTCGGCAGGTCGAGGCCGACGATCAGCCTTTCCTGCATCGTGTCGGCATGCGCGGCGTCCGGGATCATGCCTCGATCCGCGTCGACAGCATGCGCGAGGTTTCGATCAGCGTTCGGCATAGGTGCTCCATCGATTGGCGTAGTCTCTCGTCCCTGAACTTGCCCTCGTCGTCGAAGGCGTTGCCGCCCTCCGGCACCGAGCATTCCGGTGTCACCACCTCCATCCGGCAGCGTACCAGAACGGCGCGCAGATGGTTGATGCAGCGTATCCCGCCGAAGGGTCCGTTGGAAGACGAGCAGAGGCCGGCGACCTTGCCGGCAAGCGGCCTGAACGTCCGGCGGCCATCCTTGCGCAGCTGGCTAACCCAGTCGATGCTGTTCTTGAGCAACGGTGGAATGGAGCCGTTATATTCGGGCGTCGCGATCAGCAGCCCGTCATGGGCGGCGATCATCCGGCCAAGCTTGAAAGCATTGTCGGGAATGCCTTCTTCCTTTTCCAAATCCTGGTCGAGGATCGGCAACGGATAGTCGGCGAGCGAGATGCGGGTCACCTCCGCGCCCTGCATGGCAAGTTCCTTCTGGGCCACGTCGGCGGTCCTGCCGCTATAGGCGCCGCTGCGCACCGAACCGGCGACAACGAGAATTTTCGGGATCACGGCCATGGGTCTGCCTTGTCACCCGATGGGTATAAGACAAGTGCCATTCAAACCCAACGCTTCAATTCATGCGGCCCCGCGTCGGTAGATCCAAAGCTGCGTCGGCGGAATGTTGCGGATGACGAAATGGAAATGCTCGACCGTATAGTCGCCGCGGCCCGGCGGGATCGGCGACAGCGGCCCGTAAGTCAGCTGCACGATCGGCCGGCCCGCCGGGATGCGGTCGAGCAGGCTCTCGACATAGGCGATGCGCTGGGCGACAGGGAAATTGAGCAGCGGCACCCCCGATATCACGGAATCGAAGATCAGGTCGCGCTTGTCGCCAAGCGTCGCGTCGAGATTGAAGGCGTCGCCCTCGATGACGTTGACGCCTGGATAAAGCTGGCGCAGATGGCGCACGAAATCAGTGGAATATTCGACCGCGTAGAGATTCTCAGGCTTTATGCCCTGGGCGAGGATGGCGCGTGTGATGACGCCTGTACCGGGTCCGACCTCGAGCACCGGCAGGCCGGATGTCGGATCGACGATCGAGGCCATCTTGCCAGCGGTGATGGAACTGGTCGGGACGATCGAACCGACCGCCTTCGGCTTGTCGATCCAGCCCTTGAAGAACTTCAGCTCGTCGTCGAACTTTTCCGCCAGCGTCTTTCGCAGTCCGGGACTACGCGTCATTGAAAGTCCTCCTCAACGCTCCCTCGCATGCTACTTAGCAGTTACGAGGTGCAAGACAAGGCGAATCCCCGGATAAGGTGTTGATGACGCTCGGGAAGCGTTTTCCAGGGATCAGCTTCAGTGCTCGCCGAACGTTTCGAAAAAGTCTTTCATGCGGGCGAAAAATCCGCTCGACTGAGGCGAATTGTCCTTTGAGGAAAGCTGCTCGAATTCCTCCAGCAATTCGCGCTGACGGCGCGAAAGGTTCTGCGGCGTCTCAACCACGGTCTGGATGTAGAGGTCGCCGATATTGGGCTGGCGCAGCACAGGCATGCCCTTGCCCTTGAGGCGGAACTGGCGACCGTTCTGGGTGCCTTCCGGCACCTTCACCTTCGTCTGGGTACCGTCCAGTGTCGTCACCTCGAACGAGCCGCCAAGCGCTGCCGTCGTCATCGAGATCGGCACCTTGCAATAAAGATCGGCCCCGTCGCGCTGGAAGAATTCGTGCGGCTTGACCGCGAGGAAGATGTAGAGATCGCCCGACGGGCCGCCGCGCAGGCCGGCCTCGCCCTCATTGGCCAGCCGGATGCGGGTGCCATCCTCGATGCCGGCAGGGATGTTTACCGACAGCGAGCGCTCCTCGGTGACACGGCCCTGGCCGGCGCATTTCGGGCACGGATCCTTGATGGTCTGGCCGCGCCCCTGGCATTGCGGGCAGGTGCGCTCGATCGAGAAGAAGCCTTGCGTGGCGCGCACCTTGCCGTGGCCGTTGCACATCGAGCAGGTGACGGGCTGGGTGCCAGGCTTGGCGCCGCTGCCCGAGCATTCCGAGCAGGAAATCGAGGCTGGCACCCGAATCTGCGCGGTCTTGCCGGAAAATGCCTCTTCCAGCGTAATTTCCATATTGTAGCGCAGGTCGGCGCCGCGCTCGCGGCCGCCGGACGAGCGGCGCTGGCGCCCGCCCATCATGTCGCCGAAAATGTCTTCGAAAATGTCGGCGAAGCCGCCGGCGCCAAAGCCTTGCGCCCCGCCATTCATACCGCCGTGCTCGAAGGCGGCGTGGCCGAAGCGATCATAGGCGGCGCGCTTCTGCGGGTCCTTCAGTGTCTCGTAGGCTTCGTTGATTTCCTTGAACTTGTGCTCGCAGGCATGGTCGCCTGGGTTGCGGTCGGGATGGAACTGCATGGCGAGCTTGCGAAAAGCGCTCTTGAGCTCCTTCTCGTCGGCGCCCTTTTGCACGCCTAGCGTTTCGTAAAAATCAGCTTTCATGTTTTCCCGCAGTCCGGATAGTCAACGTCTTGAAGCATCGTTGCGTCGTTTGCCGGCACGCTGTTCCGATTTAGGTGTGATGGAGGCGCGATGCCAGTGTCTACGAGGCTTTGTCCGCATTTTTTCGGGCAGCGCAGCGTTTTTCCGGCAAAGGGTTGCAAAAAAGCCCGGCTGTGCGCCGGGCTTTCTCCCTTACCTGTACCGTCAGGCGGTTCAGGCCGACTTCTTCTTCTCGTCGTCTTCGTCGATTTCCTCGAAGTCGGCATCGACGACGTCACTGTCCTTGGCGGCATCAGCCTTGGCGTCGGCCTCGGCGGCTTCCTTCTGTGAAGCCTCGTACATGGCCTGGCCGAGCTTCATCGAGACTTCGGCGAGCGTCTGCGTCTTGGCCTCGATCTCGGTCACATCGTCGCCTTCGGCAGCGGTCTTCAGCGCCGCGATCGCATCGGCAATCGCCGTGCGGTCGGCCTCGGAAACCTTCTCGCCGTATTCCTTCAGAGACTTCTCCGAGGAATGCACCAGCGCCTCGGCCTGGTTGCGGGCCTCGACCAGCGCGCGCCGCTTCTTGTCGGCTTCGGCATTGGCCTCGGCGTCCTTGACCATCTTCTCAATGTCGGCGTCCGAAAGGCCGCCGGACGCCTGGATGCGGATCTGGTGCTCCTTGCCGGTGCCCTTGTCCTTGGCCGAGACGTTGACGATGCCGTTGGCGTCGATGTCGAAGGTGACCTCGATCTGCGGCACGCCGCGCGGCGCAGGCGGGATGCCGACCAGATCGAACTGGCCGAGCGCCTTGTTGTCGGCGGCCATTTCACGCTCGCCCTGGAAGACGCGGATGGTCACCGCCGACTGCGAATCCTCGGCCGTGGAGAACACCTGGCTCTTCTTTGTCGGAATCGTCGTGTTGCGTTCGATCAGCCGCGTGAACACGCCGCCCAGCGTCTCGATGCCGAGCGACAACGGCGTCACGTCGAGCAGCAGCACGTCCTTGACGTCGCCCTGCAGCACGCCGGCCTGGATAGCGGCGCCCAACGCGACGACCTCATCCGGGTTGACGCCCTTGTGCGGCTCCTTGCCGAAGAACTGCTTCACGATCTCCTGGATCTTGGGCATACGGGTCATGCCGCCGACCAGGACGACTTCGTCGATTTCGCCGGCCTTCAGGCCGGCATCCTTGAGTGCCGCCTTGCAAGGATCGATCGTGCGCTGGACGAGATCCTCGACCAGGCTCTCGAACTTCGCCCGCGTCAGCTTCAGCGTCAGGTGCTTGGGGCCGGTGGCATCGGCGGTGATGAAGGGCAGGTTGATCTCGGTCTGCGTGGTGGACGACAGCTCGATCTTGGCCTTTTCAGCCGCTTCCTTGAGGCGCTGAAGGGCGAGCTTGTCGTTCCGCAGGTCGATGCCCTGTTCCTTCTTGAACTCGGCCGCCAGATATTCGACCAGACGCATGTCGAAATCCTCGCCCCCGAGGAAGGTGTCGCCATTGGTCGACTTCACCTCGAACACGCCGTCGCCGATTTCGAGCACCGAAATATCGAACGTGCCGCCGCCAAGGTCATAGACGGCAATCGTCTTGCCTTCCTTCTTGTCCAGTCCATAGGCAAGTGCTGCCGCCGTCGGCTCGTTGATGATGCGCAGCACTTCGAGGCCGGCGATCTTGCCGGCATCCTTGGTCGCCTGGCGCTGGGCGTCGTTGAAATAGGCCGGAACGGTGATGACTGCCTTCTCGACCTTCTCGCCGAGATAGGCCTCCGCCGTTTCCTTCATCTTCTGCAGGATCATCGCCGAGATCTGGCTAGGCGACTGCTTCTTGCCGCCGGCCTCGACCCAGGCGTCGCCATTGTCGCCCTTGACGATCTTGTAGGGGACAAGCTTCTTGTCCTTCTCCGTCACCGGATCGTCGTAGCGGCGGCCGATCAGGCGCTTGACCGCGAAAATGGTGTTCTCAGGATTGGTAACCGCCTGGCGCTTGGCCGGCTGGCCGACGAGGCGCTCGCCGTCGCTGTTGATGGCGACGATGGAAGGGGTCGTGCGGGCGCCTTCCGCATTCTCGATCACCTTGGATTCCTTGCCGTCCATGATGGCGACACAGGAGTTGGTTGTTCCCAGATCGATACCGATTACTTTTGCCATTTCTCTAATCTCTCCGCTAAGCAGGCTCTCAGGACCCGTACAGGCGTTCCGACGAAAGCCCCTGTTCACAAGAAATTCCGCTCCGGCAACCGGCATTCGGCGCTGGACGGCTTGGCGCGTATATAAGAACAGGCTGCGTGGCGCGCAAGCATTCTGCGCAAGGCGTTCACCATTCATCGCGGTTGATCGGATTCGGGACCGGCAGGCCCGTATTTTCGGCGGTGATCCAGCCGGCCCGGCCCCCGGCCCATGAACCTTTCCGCCTCGCCCCGCGACTGACGCTCAGGTGCCGCGTGGTGCGGCCCCGGAAAGGAAAGCCCCATGACCACAGATCCAGAGGCTCCACGGTCTCCGGGAACAGCAGGAGCTCAGCGCGACCATCGCCTTCGGGACCGGGTCGATGCGCTGGGCTTTTCGCCGGTTCCGTTGACCCTGCGCGGACGCAGGCGTATCGTGACGTTGAGGAAAGCAGACAATTCGATCAGGGACGAACGTGCCGGAACGCCGCGCCTTGCCCTGATTTGCGCGCCGGGACCGGATGTTTCTCCCATGACCTGTGGGGGGAGATCCATGTCTTGCGACCACGGCGCGTTCGTGCGCTCTCGTGCCGGCCGTTTGCGCCGCGCCATCCAGGCTGCCAGCGGATTGTCGATCCTGGCGCTCGCCGCTGGGCTCTGGCTCGGTGGCTCGGCCCAGGCTCAGGAAACCCGGATCATCTATCCCGGCTCGATGGCAGTGACCGGATTCTCCGGCACCATCATTCCAAATTTCGAGGAAGGCCTGCCGCCGGGCGTCGATCCCGTCGACGAAACCTTCATCGACACGGCGCGCGCGACCTTGCGCATCTTCGACGTCTCAAGGCTGGGCGGGCCGGCGTCTGGCCAATTGGTCTTCACCCCGCCACCGTTCGAGGTCACAGCCGGGCAAATCGGCCAGGTGTTCGGCATCACCTACGACGACGGCGTGCGCGACGGCGTTCCATCGGCCATTCCAAACCTCTATGCCGGCGCCACGTCGCTGCACGGCATCCGCATAGTCACGCCAGACGGCGATGCCGACGGCCGGCCGGAGCGGCAGCGCCGCGGCACGGCTGACGCTGTCTTCATGGACGGCCAGTTCGGCACCGAAAACGGCGGCGGCCCCGGAACGATCTGGAAGATCGATGGCATCACCGGCGCCGTCTCGAAATTCGCCGATATCGACGCCAATAGCGGTCCCGGCATCGGCGACGTCACGTTCGACAATATCCACCGCCAGTTCTTCGCCAGCGATCTCGACACCGGCCTCATCCACCGCATCGACGCCAATGGCGCGCTGCTCGACACGTTCGACCACGGCATAGCCGGCCGCCCGGCGCACGGGCTTGCCGCCCTTGCCGACGACGGCTCGGTGATGGACATCCAGGGTGGTGCCTTCGACAGCGAGGACCCCGACAGCTGGGGCTACACGCAGGACGAGCGCCGCGTCTGGTCGGTCGCCTATCGTGGCGGCCGGCTCTATTATTCGGTCGGTGATAAGGCGGAGATCTGGTCGGTGGGCGTTGCCGGCGACGGCAGTTTCGCCGGCGACCCGCGCTGGGAACTGACGGTCAAGGCCGACAAGGATTACGCGGTCACCGACATCGCCTTCGACAACGAAGGCTTCATGTACCTGGCCCAGCGCGGCCCGGTGGAGAACCGCTACGACTACAGCCAGTTCGCCGATTCCGGCAAGGGTGAGGTCATCCGCTACTGGCGCGAAAATCCGGACGATCCGGCGACGGAATCGGCCTGGGTGGAAGTGCCGCAGGAATATGCGGTCGGCTTCCCGCAAAACAACCGACAGTCGGCCGGCGGCCTCGACCTGCAATATGGCTACGATGCCGAAGGCAATCTCGATACCGGCGTCTGCACCGACACGCTGGTCGATACCGGCGACAAGTTGCGCGACAACCCGGAGCTTGCCGAACAACTCGCAGCCGGCGGGCCGCTCGCCGTGCACGGCGTGCAAATCACGCCGACGGCACTGGTCAAGCCGGCCAACATGCCGCCTTTCGGCTCGTGGTTCGTCGACTTCGACAATTATTTCGAAGACCCGGAAGTCGAAGGCCATGTCGGCGACGTCGAGGTCTGGCGCCCCTGCGAAGGCCGTGCCGGCTATTACGAGCAGGTGCCGGGCGGCTATCTGCCACCGTTCTATCCGCCGGACTTTCCGCCCCCCGGCAATCTGCCTCCTTGCCTCGATGTCGAGGATGTCAGGTATTTCTGCACGCCCTCCGGCCTCGAGGCCGATCTCTATCTCCATGACCATGCCGGCTTTGGCGGCGATTCGATCAAGGCTCTGTCCAGGACGCCTGGCGTTGGGGTGACTTCACCTCTGTCGCATGCGCCCGGCGCGCCATACACGATCGGCATCACCGGCCATTACCCTGGCGATACGGTCGATGTCGGGCTCTGCTTCTACAGGCAGTCCGATAGCGACAAGGGTGGCTACTATCCTTGCTGCAAGATGACCTTGCCGCTCAGAACCCCAGCCGTCAGCTGCGAGCCGTGAGGAGGGGAAGATGAGCAATCTCGCATTTTTCCCGCCTGCGACAAGCAGCCAGTCAACCGGCAAACAATCATTCGTCATGGAGACCATCGTGAAACCCCTGTCACTCGCCAGGCGCGGCGCGCGCTGGCTGATGGCGGCCGGTATCGCGGTCGCCATGCTGAGCCCGCTGCAAGGCTTCGCTGAAGACCTTGCTCCGGCCAAGACCAAGCCTGCCGATGCGGGCACTGTCATTCCCGATACCAAGCTCGATTTTGACAATCCTCGCATCGTCAATCCGGAGCCGGGCCGGATCGTGCCCTTCTTCACCAAGAAAGGCACCCAGAGAGGCTGCGACTATGTCGTATACTCGCTGAGCTTTGGCTTGCGCGGCAATCCGCAGGGTTTTGCCAGCCCGGACCTCGCCGCCATGCTGAAAAAGGTCAGGCTCGATTTCAGGGACCAGCTCCCGCACGGCCTGCGCATCGTCGGCGTGCATGTGACCGGCGACGGCACCGATGCGTCCGGCGGACCGCTGCCCGCTGCTGCGATCAGCAGTTCGGCTACACCGGACGATACCGCGACGGTACCCGATTTCCGGATTTCCGCCAGCGATCTCGACGGCATCGGCGCTGCGAACGAGCGCGTCGTCACGTTCCAGATCACCGCCAAGATTGACCATGCGGCGTTTCCGTCGCCGACGACCGTTCACAACCAGGGCGTGGTCAAGGTCAGCCGCGAACGCGGCGCCGGCATCGAAATCCTGTCGCAGGATCCGGGCAAGCCGGACGACGGCAATTATCTCACGGGTGCAAAGGCGTCGATCAAGATCGACGTCACCAGGTGCAACCCGCCGCCTCCACCTCCCGGCAAGGAATGCTTCAAGGTGGAGCGCGGCACGGTCGATTGCGTGCCCGGCGGCGGCGCCTTCATCTACCACATGCCGGTCGGCCCGGAGATGGCTGGCAAATGGGTGCAGCTTTCGACGACGACACCCGGCATCACCATCATTCCCGACACGCAATTGGTGCCGGCGGGCGGCGGTGTGCTCAATTGGAAGATCGTCGGCGCTTCACCCGGCGACGTCATCCACATCATCGTCACCGGTGTCGAAACCTATGCCGGCCCGAGGGAGGGGTGGGGCCTGTGCTGTACGCAGACTGTCGATATCGTCATCCCGCGTGATCAGCGCTGCCCACCGAAGGACAAGGAACCGGATCTGAAAGTCGAAAAGCGCGCCGACGTGCAACGTTGCACGGTGGGTGGCGGCTGCGACTTCACCATCAGGGTCACCAATGTCGGCGATGCACCCTACCACGGCAAGATCGTGCTCAACGAAGTCACCCTGCCGGCTGGCTCCACCCTCGATTCAGGGCCGAACCCGCCTTGGGTCTGCGCGCCTGGAACCACCCCGATGATTTGCACTCATCCGGTGACCACGCTCAATCCGGGTGCCTCTGTCGACCTCAAGCTCGGCTTCAAGCCGGCCGCAGGCTGGCGAGGCAGCGCCTTGCGCAACTGCGCCACTTACAATTACGGCGCCAGCGGCAAGCCGCTTTTCGGCAGCCAGCAAAACGATCGCGGCTGTGCTTCGATCCCGGTCTGCCGGCGTGGCGATCGTGACCGCAACTGCCGGCCGCCGGTGGAGAAGAAGGTCGACCTGATCCTGAAGAAGCGCGCCCGCACCGAATTCTGTTCGGCCGATGGCGTCTGCACCTTCGTGGTCGACATAATCAACAATGGCAGCGTCCCCTATAATGGGCCGCTGACGGTCGTCGATACCTATCCGGGCGGCGTGCCGGCATCCTCGACCTTCGGCCCGACGCCGCCATGGACATGCGGACCGAACGGCCCCGGCCAGTTCCGCTGCGACAATGCCGGCATCGTGCTGTTGCCTGGCGCCTCGACGCCGATCTTCGTCAGGGCGGTGATGCCGGCCAACTACCGGCCCGACAGTGTCGAGAACTGCGCCGAGGTGAAAGCTATTCCCGGTGAGAACGACATCACCAACAACAGGGCCTGCGCCAAGGAACGCATCCGTCATCCGAATGCCGGCCAGCCGGCCCTGCGCATCACCAAGGTTTGCAATGGTTCGCTGGCCGGTGCTGCGGTCGTTTCCTGCCGCATTACCGTCATCAGTCTCGGCACCACTGCCCCGACCGGTCCGGTACGGGTCAACGATGCCGCGACGCTGATAGCCGGCGGAGCGCCGGTCCAGATCCAGACCGTCACCCCAGACGGCGCGGAATGGGCTTGCGGACCGGTTCCGGCCAATGCGCTGTCGTGCCAGATTCCCGGCGCCGTCATGACGCCTGGAACCAGCCGCCATTTCGACGTGACGGTTGCCGCGAACGGCGAATTCGAGAACTGCGCACGCGGCTCCTACGGCCCGGCTCCGGGAGACGACATCGTCTATCCGATCGGCCAGGCCTGCGCCAAGGGCAGCGGCGCCTCGACCATCCGCGTCGAGAAGACCGGTGATGCCGAGTGCAAGCCCGGCCAGCCCTGCTCGTTCGAGATCGCCATCACGAACGATGGCGCGAGCGCCTTCTCCGGTCCGGTTCGCCTCGGCGATGCGATCGGCGTCGAAGGCCTCGGCCGGCTGGAAGGCGTTGCGATCACCTCGATCGATCCGCCCTTCGGCTGCTTGCCGGAGCCGGCAATCTTGCCTCTGTCCTGCATCGCCCAACTCACGCTCGGCGCCGGGGAAAGCCACGTGCACACAGTGACCGTGACTATTCCCGACGACGGCCGTCTGGCCAATCTGCAGGGCATTGTCAACGGCCAGAACTGCGTCGGCGTGCTGTCTCCGAACACGCCGGTGCAAGGCGGTGGCGACGTGCTGTCCCGCGGTGCGGCCGACGTGCAGGGCGATCGCGGCAAGGCCTATGCCTGCCATCCCTTCACCATCAGGAATGAGGTGAAGAAGGAATGCTCGCAAGGCTTCGTCATGAACGACGCCGGCAACTGCGTCTGCCCGCCCGGCACGACCTTCCGCAATGGCCAATGCTCGTCCGGGGGCGGCACAGTCATCGTGCCGAAGCCAAAACCTTGCGTTCTGCTCAAAGGCCAGATCCGTACCGAAGACGGACGCTGCGTCTGTCCGCGCGGAACCGAGCTGGAGAACGGCGCTTGCGTGGGCAGCAAGCCGCAGCCCGAGCAGTGCACCATCCGTGGCCAGATCCACGACGCTGCCGGCGATTGCGTCTGCCCGCGGGGCACCGAAGTCAAAGGCAATGCCTGCCGGCCAATCCAGCCGAAACCCGAGCAGTGCACCATTCGGGGCCAGATCCATAACGCCGCTGGCGATTGCGTCTGCCCGCGGGGTATGGAAGTCAGGGGCAATGCCTGCCGGCCAATCCAGCCGAAGCCGGAGCAGTGCACCATCCGCGGGCAGATCCACGACGCCGGAGGCGATTGCGTCTGCCCGAAAGGCACGGAAGTGCAAGGCAATGCCTGCAGGCGCAAGAAGCCTGTTGTGGTGGAGTGCTCGATACCTGGTCAGATCCACAACAAGCGTGGCGTCTGCGTCTGCCCGCGTGGGACAGAGCTGCGCGACGGCGCCTGCCGCAAACCGCGGCTGGAGTGCGCACCGGGCGCGCGGCCGATTAATGGCCAGTGCCAGCCGATCCGCAAACCGAGCCTGCTGCTGAATCCAGATGTTCTTCAGCAGCTGCCAAGGCGCAAGCCGCAGCTCGAGCAATAGGATCGCACGCGAACTTCAAAACGGTGATCATTCGATCAAGAAAACCCCGCCGGAGCGATCCGGCGGGTTTTTCTTTGGCTGGCAGATGAAAGAGCAGCGAAAACCTGAAGCCGTGGCATCAGCGGAAGGACAAACCGGCTTCCACTTTCCGGACTCGACTCATGGTCTAGGCAGGCGATACAGAGGGGCCGTAAACCGAGGCGTTCGGGGAGACCGCGTCATGAGCAAAAAAACCCTGATCGCGCCATCGGTGCTGGCTTCCGATTTCTCGAAGCTCGGCGACGAGGTCGAGGCGGTGGCGGCCGCCGGCGCCGACTGGATCCATCTCGACGTCATGGACGGGCATTTCGTCCCCAACATCACCTTCGGGCCGCCGGTGATCAAGGCGATCCGCAACCGCACCAAGGCTTTCTTCGACTGCCATCTGATGATCGCCCCCGCCGACCCCTATCTGGCCGCCTTCGCTGAGGCCGGGTGCGACGGCATCACGGTGCACGCCGAAGCCGGGCCACATCTCGACCGGTCGCTGCAAACGGTCAAAAACCTTGGCAAGAAGGCCGGCGTGTCACTCAACCCCGCGACACCGGAGACGATGATCGAATACGTGCTCGACCGGCTCGATCTTATCCTGATCATGACGGTCAATCCGGGCTTCGGCGGCCAGGCCTTCATTCCGGCGATCGTAGACAAGGTGAAGCGGGTGAAGGCGCTGATCGGTGACAGGCCGATCCGGATCGAGATCGACGGCGGCATTTCGCCGGAAACTGCGCCCCTGGTCACCGCCGCCGGCGCCAGCGTGCTGGTCGCCGGTGCGGCCATTTTCAAGGGCGGCAGCGTCGCAGCCTATCGGGCAAACATCGAGGCAATCAGGGCAGCGGCGGACAAGGCGGCCGGCTGACCGCCGCCGTTCGGCCGGAGACAGCCGCTCGGGGGGACTTTTGAGCAACCATCTGTTCGATACTTTCCGTGCCCGGATGCCCACGCCCGGACGCCTGTTGATGGAGGCAGAGGACGGGCGCTCGATCAGCTATGGCGAAATGCTGGCGCGCTCCGCTCAACTGGCACATGTGCTGTCGCAGCTGGGCGTCGAAGCCGGCGACCGCGTCGCCGTTCAGGTCGAGAAGAGCCCGGAGGCCATTTTCCTCTATCTCGCCTGTCTGCGTGCCGGCGCGATCTTCCTGCCGCTCAACACCGCCTATACGCTGACCGAGCTCGACTATTTCTTCAGGGATGCCGAGCCGCGACTGATCGTCTGCGACCCGGCGCGAGTGACCGAGATCGGCGCTTTGGCGCAGACCTCGGGCGCTGCGGTCGCGACACTCGGCAGCAAGGGCGAGGGTTCGTTGACCGATCGGGCCTCTGAGGCGGCCATGGACTTCCACGACGTGGCGCGCGGACCGGACGACCTTGCTGCGATCCTCTACACATCCGGCACCACCGGCCGTTCGAAAGGCGCCATGCTCAGCCACGAAAACCTCGCCTCCAATGCGCGGGTGCTGGTCGACCTCTGGCGCTTCACTGCCGCAGACGTGCTGATTCACGCGCTGCCGGTTTTCCATACGCATGGCCTTTTCGTCGCCACCAATGTCGTCCTGATGGCCGGCGCCTCGATGCTGTTCGAAACCAAATTCGACCCGGCCCGCATCGTCTCGCTGCTGCCGCGCGCCACCGTGCTGATGGGCGTGCCGACATTCTACGTCCGCCTGCTGCAGCAGGACGGTTTGAACCGGCAAGCGGCGAAAAACATCCGCCTGTTCATTTCCGGCTCGGCGCCGCTTTTGGCCGAGACGCACAGAGCCTGGCGAGAGCGCACCGGCCACGCCATCCTCGAGCGCTACGGCATGACCGAGACCAACATGAACACGTCGAATCCTTATGATGGCGAGCGGCGTGCCGGCACGGTCGGGTTTCCCCTGCCCGGCGTCTCCCTGCGCATCACCGACCCCGAGAGCGGCGAAACACTTGCCAAGGGCGATGTCGGCATGATCGAGGTGAGGGGTCCCAATGTCTTTTGCGGCTACTGGCGCATGCCGGAAAAGACCAAAGCGGAGTTCCGTGACGACGGTTTCTTCATCACCGGCGATCTCGGACTGATCGATGCTGACGGCTATGTCCACATCGTCGGCCGCGGCAAGGACCTGATCATTTCCGGGGGCTACAATATCTATCCAAAGGAAGTCGAGAGCGAGATCGACGCGCTGCCTGGCGTCGCCGAAAGCGCTGTCATCGGCGTTGCCCATCCGGATTTCGGCGAAGGCGTCACCGCTGTCGTGGTGAGGGCGCCGGGCTCGACCATCAGCGCCGCAGGGATCGTCGAGGCCATCGCCGGGCACCTCGCCAGGTACAAGCATCCGAAACGGGTGATCTTCGTCGACGAACTGCCGCGCAACACGATGGGCAAGGTGCAGAAGAACCTGCTGCGCGAAGCCTACAAGGACCTCTATACGTCCAAAGCCGGCTAACCCTAACGAGCAGGGCTGCCTGCAAAAACCCTGGCACCATCGATCCAGACGCTTTTAATGTCCAGATCGTCCGACAGCGAAACGATGTTGGCCGCGGTACCGTTGGCGAAGCGCCCGAGCCGGTGCGACTGGCCGATCGCCTGCGCCGGATAGAGCGAGGCCATGCGCAAGGTTTCGTCGAGGTCGAGGCCGACGACGCGGTGCATGAAGCGCACTGCGGAAATCATGTCGAGGTCCGCGCCCGCCAACGTGCCGTCGGCAAGTGTCAGCCTGCCATCCTTGCGGTGGATGGTGCGGCCGTTCAGCGTGAACGAGGTCATGTCGGTGCCGATCGTCGCCATGGCATCGGTAACGAGCAGGATCTTGCCCGGCCCCTGCTTGGCGCGCAAGGCGATGGCCATGGTGGCCGGATCGACATGGATACCGTCGGCGATGATGCCGGCATAGAATGTGCCTGTATCGATTGCGGCGCCCGCCAGCCCCGGCTCGCGATTGCCGATCTGGCTCATCGCATTGAACAGATGGGTGACCACCGTTGCGCCGGCCTCGGCAAAGGCGCGAGCCGTGGCATAGCCGGTATCGGAATGGCCGATGCTGACGACAATGCCGGCCTTGCTAAGCGCCGACACCTGGCTGGCCTCGACGGATTCGGGCGCCACCGTCGTCAGCAGCACGGGCAGGTCTTTCCGTGCGGCGATCAGCATCGTCTGGTCGGAGTCTAGCATCGGCCGGATCAAAGCCGGGTCATGTGCGCCCTTGCGGGCGATCGACAGATGCGGCCCTTCGAGGTGCAGGCCCAGGAACCCCGGCACCTTCCTCCGTGCCGCCTCGGCTCCGGCCGCAGCCGCCGCGGCGGTGATCTCGGACGTGTCGGTGATCAGCGTCGGCAACAGCGCCGCCGTGCCGAAGGGTGCGTGCGCCCGGCAGATGGTCTCGATCGAGGCGACGTCCGGATGGTCGTTGAGCATGACGCCGCCGCCGCCATTGACCTGCAGATCGACGAAGCCAGGCGCCAGCATGCCGCCGCCGGTCTCGATACGCGCAACATCGGATGGAATGGCACCGGCGGCAACAATGGCCTCGACGAGGCCGTCGCGCACGACAAGCGCCGCATTGTCGTGCCAGTCCTCGCCATCGAAAATCCGGGCGCCAGTCAGGGCAAAACGGTCGCTCATAGGGTTTCCGTTACCTTGCGCAGATTGGGCGGCGTGTCGGGGTCGAGGCCGCGATGGCGGGCAAAAGCCTCGACGAAACCATAGAACGACACGATCAGCGTCAGCGGGTCGGTCAGCGGATGACCGGTTGCGACATGCGGCAGGCGCTGAGCGCTCTTTGCCTTGTTCGACGTCACAAAGACGGCAGCGCCCTTGCCGGCCAGGCTGTCGGCGGCATCGGCCACCGATGGCTCGGACGCATCGCGAGCAGCCAGCGCCAGCACCGGGAAACCGGGACCGACCAGCGCCAGCGGGCCGTGCATGACCTCGGCGGCACTATAGGCTTCCGCATGCATGGCGCAGGTTTCCTTGAATTTCAGCGCCGCCTCGTTGGCGATCGCCGCCGACGGGCCGCGGCCGAGAATGAACAGCGACTTTTGCGTCTTCAGCGCCCCGGCCAGCGCCATCCAGTCGCAGGCGATCGCCTTGCGAAAATGCTCCGGCAAGCGCGCGAGCGCCACCAGGAGTTTCTCGTCGCCGGTGCAATGCGCCATCAAGGCGAGTCCTGCGACGGCTGAATTGACGAAGGTCTTCGTCGCCGCGACGCTGCGCTCCGGTCCGGCCAGGATGTCGATCGCGTAGTCCGAAGCCCGCGCCAGCGGCGAATCGGCGGTGTTGGTGATGGCGACGATCAGCGAACCGCCGGTCCTCGCCGCTTGCGCCATTGCAACGATGTCCGGGCTCTTGCCGGACTGCGAGATCGCCAGGCAGGCCGAGCCGCCCAGCTTCAGCTTGGCGCCATAGATCGAGGCGATCGACGGGCCGACCGATGCAACCGCCAGCCCGGCGGTCAACTCCACGGCATATTTCATGAAGGTCGCGGCATGGTCGGACGAGCCGCGCGCCACGGTGACGACGAAATTCGGGTCGCGCTCGCGAATGCCGCGTCCAGCTTCCGTCAGCACCGCGGCCGAGCCATCGAGCAGACGGGCGGTGGCCTCCGGGATCTCCTCGATCTCGCGCCGCATATGGGTCGTTGTCGCGGTCATGGCCGGCCCTCTTCGCCCGGCCCGCTCAGCCGGAGTTCGGCGACAAAATCATAGGCGTCGCCCCTGTAGATGGAGCGGGTAAACTCGATCACCTTGCCGCTCGCCAGATAGGAGATACGCTCGATGTGCAGGCCGGCAATGCCCGGCGGTACTTCCAGCAGCTGTGCGTCGCTATCGCCGAGATTGGTGGCGGAAATGCGCTGCACCGCCCGCACCGGCCTGTTGCCGGTCTTTTCCAACGCGGCGTAGAGCGACGAACCAATCGCCGCCGGATCGGGCAGCACGCTTGTCGATAGCGAGGCGCGCTCGATCGCCAGCGGCGTGTCGTTGGCGATACGAAGGCGCGCCACGCGCGCCACCAATTCGTTCGACGCCAGGCCGAGCACCATCATCTCGTCGGGCGACGGCGGATAGAGGCCGCGGTCGAGCCAAGCCGAACGCACCGCCATGCCGCGCCGTGCCATGTCCTCGGTAAACGAGGTCAGCATCGACAGCGACTGCTCGACGCGCTCCATACGTGGCGCAACGAAGGTACCGGAACCATGGCGCTGGACGAGGATGCCGCCCTTGACCAGGTCCTGCACCGCCTTGCGCACGGTGACGCGCGAAATGTCGGCCTTGCTAGCGATGTCGCGCTCGGAAGGCAGCGCATCGCCAGGTCCGATCAGCCCGCGTTTGACGGCATCCTCGATACTCTTCCTGAGCTGCAGATAGAGCGGCGCGCCACTCTGCGACGATTGTTTCAGCGCCGCGAATATCTGGTCGGCGGCCTCACTCATCGAGCTGCCTCCGCCGTGTTTGCGAAAATCCGAGCCGCCATCTGAACCGCGCCGCCCAGCGCGTCGTCCAGCGGCGGTTTCAGCAGCGCCCGGTAGCGGGCCGACAGGCGCGGCGCGTAAAGCGGCGCCAACCCGCCGAGCAGGCAGAGCGGATCGCCGCCGCCCAGGTCGAGCACGCCAAGCGCTGCTTCGACATCGGCGACCGCCTTGTCGAGGATCCAGATAGCGACGACGTCGCCTTTTTCGGCATGTTCGAACACCTTGGGCGCGAAGCCGCCGAAATCGCCGGGCTTGGCGTTGGTGGTGAATTCGACCAGATCCTCGGGATTGTTGCGGAAGATGGCGAGCATGGTCTCCGTCAGCGGTGATCCCTGGCGGATGCCGTCATAGGCGAGCAGCGTCTGCTCGAGCAGGTCGCGGCCGATACGGGCGCCGCTGCCCTGGTCGCCGACCTGGAACCCCCAGCCGCCGATGGCGCGCGACTTGCCTTGTTTGCGTGCCATATAGGCGGTGCCCGTGCCGAGGATGGCCATGGCGCCGTCGCCGGAGCCAACCGCGCCTTCCAGCGCGATCTCGGCGTCGGTCTCGACACGGCTGATGCGAAACGGCAGGATCGCTTCGAGCTGCTGCCGGTAGGTGCCGACATTGGCGCCGGCAAGACCGAGAACGGCCGGAGTTTGCGGGATCAGTGCGGGATCCCTGCCCGCGGCGACAAAGGCCTGCTGCGCTGCGTCGACGATGTTCGTCCTGGCGCCGGTGAGATCGGTTCGGATGTTGGCGGCACCGCTTTTGGCGCGGCCGAGGACGATGCCGTCGGCCGTTGCAAGAGCCGCCCTGCAGCTGGTGCCGCCGCCATCGATGCCGAGCACGAATTTCACGCGATTTCTCCTCCGGGCGGATAATACCAATAAAATACCAATAGCCAAGGATTAATTTCCGTTTCAAAAAAGTTAAGGCGTAGTTTGTTGGAAAATCAGCCAATTTCGTTCGCAAGCCTGCACTGCCGCAAGGATTTCATTAATGCGTGTGGACAAGTGGTATTTTTTTGGTATGGTTTTCTCGATTGGAGGAAAGCGGATGGCCGAAACGCGCACCGAAGCGCTTCACCAGAATGCCGAGGGACTGGATATCCAGGCCCCGGAAGCCGTCCTTTCCTCTTTGGCCAACGCACAGATCGAGGCCGCCAAGGCCGTGCACGGCGCCATTCCTGCCATTGCCGCGGCAGCCGAAATCATCGCAAGCAGACTGAAAAGCGGCGGCAAGCTCGCCTATGCGGCTGCCGGCAGTTCGGGCCTGATGGCACTGGCCGACGCGCTTGAGCTGCCGGGCACTTTCGGCATCCAACGCGACCGCATCGCCATCCTGATCGCCGGCGGCGACGAGGCCTTCAAGACACTGGCCGGCGGGCCGGAGGACGACACCGAGGAAGCTTCGGCAGCAGTTGCCGCCGCCCGCATCGGCAAGGGCGACTGCCTGATCGCCGTCTCGGCCAGCGGCTCGACACCTTATGCAGTCAGGGCGATCGAGGACGCCAGGCGCCGCGGTGCGGCGACCATTGCCATCGCCAACAACAGGGATGCGCCGCTGTTGCGGCTGGCCGACATCGCCATCATGCTCGAAACGCCGCCGGAGCTGATTGCCGGCTCAACGCGCATGGGCGCAGGCACCGCCCAGAAGATCGCGCTCAACATGCTGTCGACGCTCGCCGCCATCCATCTCGGCCATGTCCATGACGGCTACATGGTCAACCTCATGGCCGACAACATCAAGCTGCGCGACCGCGCCGCACGCATCGTCGCCGCCGTCAGCGGGCGCGACAAGGACGAGGCGGCGCGCCTGCTCGAAAGGAGCGGCGGCGTCGTCAAGACCGCTATTCTGCTCGCCGCCGGCGCCGCCAGCGCCGATGCAGCCGAGAAGATATTGGAAGGGACTGGCCACAAGCTGCGGCCGGCCCTTTCCGCGATCGAGGGGAGCAAGGGGCGCAATGCCTCTGTTCTCATCAAAACCGAACCTGAAAAAGGTCAACAGGGAGACTGAGCATGACAACGAAGCTACTGACGGCACTTCTTCTCGGCACCAGCATTCTCGGCTCCGCCGGGGTGGCTTATGCCGACGACGTAACGCTCAACATCGAAAGCTGGCGCGGCGACGACCTTGCCATCTGGAAGGACAAGCTGATCCCGGCCTTCGAAGCCAAGAACCCGGGCATCAAGGTGGTGTTCGCGCCGTCGGCGCCAACCGAATATGACGCCGCCCTCGGCGCCAAGCTTGCCGCCGGCTCGGCCGGCGACCTGATCACCTGCCGCCCGTTCGACAAGTCGCTGGAACTCTTCAAGAAGGGCAACCTCGCCGACATCTCGACCCTGCCCGGCATGGAGAACTTCTCCGACGTCGCCAAGGCTGCCTGGCAGACCGACGACGGCAAGTCGAGTTTCTGCGTGCCGATGGCCTCCGTCATCCATGGCTTCATCTACAACAAGGACGCCTTCGACAAGCTCGGCATCAAGGTGCCGGAGACGCGCGACGAATTCTTCGCCGCGCTCGACAAGATCAAGGCCGACGGCACCTACATCCCGATGGCGATGGGCACCAAGGATCTCTGGGAAGCGGCGACCATGGGCTACCAGAACATCGGCCCGAACTACTGGAAGGGCGAGGAAGGCCGCCTGGCGCTGATCAAGGGCGAGCAGAAGCTGACCGATCCGCAGTGGGTCGAGCCCTTCAAGGAACTGGCCAAGTGGAAGGACTATCTCGGCGACGGCTTCGAGGCGCAGACCTATCCGGACAGCCAGAACCTGTTCACGCTCGGTCGCGCCGCCATCTACCCGGCCGGCTCGTGGGAGATCGGCCTGTTCAACACGCAGGCGCAGTTCAAGATGGGCGCCTTCCCGCCGCCGGTGCAGAAGGCCGGCGACACCTGCTACATCTCCGACCACACCGACATCGGCATGGGCCTCAATGCGGCCTCGAAGAACGCGGATGCGGCCAAGACCTTCCTGTCCTGGGTGGCCTCGCCGGATTTCGCCACCATCTATGCCAACGCGCTGCCGGGCTTCTTCAGCCTGAACAACACCCCGGTGAAGATGGAAGACCCGCTGGCCCAGGAATTCGTCTCCTGGCGCGGCAAGTGCAAGTCGACGATCCGCTCGACTTACCAGATCCTGTCGCGCGGCACGCCGAACCTCGAAAACGAGACGTGGGTTGAATCGGCCAACGTCATCAACGGCACCGACACGCCGGAAGCTGCCGCCAAGAAGCTGCAGGACGGCCTCGACAGCTGGTACAAGCCGGCGAAGTAAGAGCGCGGCGAAGCGTTGTCTCCCCCCTCGAGGGGGAGATGTCGCCGAAGGCGACAGAGGGGGTCGGTCGAGGCAGGCTGCGGCTTGATCGCTGCTGGAAAGCACGGTCGAACGACGATGGCGCTGCCTCTGCCGACCCCACCCGCCTCGCTTTGCGAGGCACCCTCCCCTCGAGGGGGAGGGAGGCGCCGCGCCCTTTGGCGGCAATAGCAAGACCTGATCGGCGGGGACCGAACGCATGGCCGCAGCACCGAAAAGACCGTTCCGTTGGCATATCGGCGTTTTCCTGGCGCCGGCGCTGCTGGTCTATACGGCGATCATGATCCTGCCGCTGGCCGGCACGCTGCAGCTGTCGCTGTTCCGCAACATCAACCAGTCGCAGGTCTTCGTCGGACTGGAAAATTTCCGCATGCTGTTCGGTGATCCAAACTGGTCGGTCAATTTCTGGAACGCGCTCAGGAACAATGTCTGGTTCTTCATCATCCACATGCTGGTGCAGAACCCGATCGGCGTCCTTTTGGCCGCACTTCTGTCCAGCCCCAGGCTACGGTTTTCCGCCTTCTACCGCACGGCGATCTTCGTGCCGACGATCCTGTCTTTCGTCATCGTCGGCTTCGCCTGGAAGCTGATCCTGTCGCCGCTATGGGGCGTGGCGCCGCATATGATGGACCTTGTCGGCCTGAAAAGCCTGTTCACGCCCTGGCTCGGCAAGGCGCAATATGCGCTGACCGCGCTCAGCCTGATCTCGGTGTGGCAGTTCGTCGGCATCCCGATGATGCTGATCTATGCGGCACTGCTGTCCATTCCCGAAGAGGTGATCGAAGCGGCCGAATGCGACGGCATCACTGGGATGGCGCAGTTCTGGAAGATCAAGCTGCCGCTCATCCTGCCGTCGATCGGCATCATCTCGATCCTGACCTTCGTCGGCAACTTCAACGCTTTCGACCTGATCTACACCGCGCAAGGCGCGCTGGCCGGGCCGAATTATTCAACGGATATTCTCGGCACCTTCCTCTACCGCGCCTTCTTCGGTTTCCAGCTGCAGGTCGGCGATCCCAACATGGGCGCGGCGATCGCCACGATGATGTTCCTGATCATCCTCGGCGGCGTCTGCGTCTATCTATTCCTCGTACAGACGCGCTTGCGTCGCTACCAGTTTTAGGGGAGCGCGACCATGAGCACCGCAACCCGCTCGCTGCCCCGCACCATCGGCGCGCATGCGATCCTTCTGACCTACACGGCGATCGCGCTGTTTCCGGTAATCATCGTTATCGTCAACTCATTCAAGTCGCGCGCCGCCATCTTCGGTGCGCCGCTGGCGCCGCCGACGCCAGGGACCTTCGACCTGATCGGCTACACCACGGTGATCGGCCAGGGCGATTTCATCCACTATTTCCAGAACAGCCTTGTCGTCACCGTCGCCTCGCTGTTCTTCGTGCTTTTGTTCGGCGCCATGGCGGCTTTCTCGCTGTCGGAATACCGCTTCCGCGGCAATTCGCTGATGGGGCTCTATCTGGCGCTCGGCATCATGATCCCGATCCGCCTTGGCACCGTCGCCATCCTGCAATTGATGGTGGCGAGCGGGCTGGTCAACACGCTGACGGCGCTGATCCTGGTCTACACGGCGCAGGGCCTGCCGCTTGCCGTCTTCATCCTGTCGGAATTCATGAAGCAGGTCTCGGACGATCTGAAGAATGCGGGCAGGATCGACGGCCTGTCCGAATACACCATCTTCTTCCGCCTGGTGCTGCCGCTGGTGCGCCCATCGATGGCGACGGTCGCGGTCTTCACCATGATCCCGATCTGGAACGATCTGTGGTTCCCGCTGATCCTGGCGCCGTCGGAGGAGACCAAGACAGTGACGCTCGGCGCGCAATTGTTCCTCGGCCAGTTCGTCACCAACTGGAACGCCATCCTGGCGGCACTTTCGCTGGCGATCATGCCGGTGCTGATCCTCTACGTCATCTTCTCGCGGCAGCTGATCCGCGGCATCACTTCGGGAGCGGTCAAGTGAATTCGCAAACACCCCTTCGCGTCGTCGTCGCCGGCCTCGGCAATATGGGGCGCAGCCATGCGCTGGCCTATCACACCAATCCGGGATTCCAGATCGCCGCACTGGTCAACCGCTCCGACGTGCCGCTGCCGGAAGGGCTTTCGACCTACGCCACCCGGCGTTCCTTCGACGAGGCGCTACGCGACGAAAAGCCCGATGTCGCCTGCATCGCCACCTATTCCGACAGCCATGCCGACTATGCGGTCAAAGCATTCGAGGCCGGCTGCCATGTCTTCGTCGAAAAGCCGCTGGCAACCACCGTCGCCGATGCAAAGCGCGTGGTCGCGGCAGCCAAGGCCAACGGCAAAAAACTGGTGATCGGCTACATCCTGCGCCATCACCCGTCCTGGATCCGGCTGATCGCCGAGGCGCGGAAGCTCGGCGGCCCTTACGTGTTCCGCATGAACCTCAACCAGCAATCCTCCGGCCATAGCTGGGAGACGCACAAGCAGCTGATGCAGACGACATCGCCGATCGTCGATTGCGGCGTGCATTATCTCGACGTGATGCTGCAGATCACCGACGCCAGGCCGGTCGAGGTGCGCGGCATGGGGCTGAGGCTGAGCGACGAGATCGCGCCGTCGATGTACAATTACGGTCATCTGCAGGTGCTGTTCGACGACGGTTCGGTCGGCTGGTACGAGGCCGGCTGGGGGCCGATGATTTCGGAGACGGCTTTCTTCGTGAAAGACGTGATCTCGCCCAATGGCTGCGTGTCGATCGTCATGAAGGAGGGTGTCAGGTCCGACGACATCGACACCCACACCAAGACCTCGACCATCCGCCTGCACAGTGCGGCGACCGGAGCCGACGGCAAATTCGCCAAACCGGACGAGATGCTGTCGATGCAAGGCGAGCCCGGCCATCAGGACCTCTGCGACCTGGAACAGGCGTTTGTGCTGAAGGCGGTCCGCGAGGATCTGGACTTGACCCGTCACATGGACGACGCGGTGAAGTCGCTCGCCGTCTGCCTTGCCGCAGACGAGAGCGTGCGCAGCGGCCTCGCCGTGAAACTCTAGAACAGGGACGAAGCCGTGGGCTCGCTGAACATCGAAAATGTGAAGAAGGCCTTTGGGCCGGTCGAGGTGCTGAAGGGCATCAACCTCGAGGTGACGGATGGCGAGTTCGTCGTCTTCGTCGGTCCATCCGGCTGCGGAAAGTCGACGCTGCTCAGGGTCATTGCCGGGCTGGAGGACTCGACCTCGGGCCGCGTGGTGATCGACGGGGCGGACGTCTCCGCCACCCCGCCGGCTAAACGCGGCATCGCCATGGTGTTCCAGACGTATGCGCTCTATCCGCATCTGACGGTGAAGAACAACATGGGCCTCGGCCTCAAGCAGGCGGGCACACCGGCGGCCGAGATCGACCGCCGCATCGGCATCGCCTCGTCGATGCTGTCGCTGGAGCCCTACCTAGAGAGGCGGCCGGCCGAGCTTTCCGGCGGTCAGCGCCAGCGCGTCGCCATCGGCCGCGCCGTGGTGCGCGAGCCCAAGCTTTTTCTGTTCGACGAGCCGCTGTCCAACCTCGATGCCGCGCTGCGCGTCAACACCAGGCTGGAGATCGCGCAATTGCATCGCCGGCTGAAGGCCACGATGATCTATGTCACCCACGACCAGGTCGAGGCGATGACGCTGGCCGACAAGATCGTCGTGCTGAACGCGGGAAAGATCGAGCAGATCGGCGGACCGATGGAGCTTTACAATTCGCCGGCAAATGAATTCGTCGCCGGCTTCATCGGCTCACCGAAGATGAATTTCGTCGACGGCGCCAGGCTTGGCGAGACGGCCAAGACCATCGGCGTCCGTCCCGAACATCTGACCGTCGATCCCAAATCCGGCGCCTGGAAAGGCACGGTCGTCCATGCCGAGCACCTTGGCGCCGACACCAACCTCTATCTCGACTGCGAGAAGGCCGGCTTGATCACAGTGCGCATCTTCGGCGTCTATAACGCTGAACCGGGTGCCACGCTCTATGCGACGCCGGATCCGGCAAAGACATACCGGTTTGGAGCCGATGGGAAGGTGCTGAAGTAGCGCAGGCGCCGACTCCCCTTCTCCCCTTGTGGGAGAAGGTGGCCGAGCGAAGCTCGGTTGGATGAGGGGTGTTGGACGGATCGCTACGCTGAAGGCGTAAGTGCCTAAAATCCCCTGATGTTTTCACGCCTCGTTTTCTTGCAGCACCCCTCATCCGTCTCGGCGCTGCGCGCCGATCCACCTTCTCCCCCAAGGGGAGAAGGAAGAGCGCCTACAAATCCGCCTTGAACGTCTGCTTCTGGATGCCCAGCCCTTCGATGCCGAGCTCGACCACGTCGCCGGGCTTCAGGAAGACCGGCGGCTTCATGCCGAGGCCGACGCCGGGCGGCGTGCCGGTCGAGATGATGTCGCCCGGGTGCAGCGACATGAACTGGCTGAGATAGGAGACGAGATAAGCGACGCCGAAGACCATGGTCTTGGTCGAGCCGTTCTGCATCGTCTTGCCGTTGACCGTCAGCCACATCGGGATGTTCTGCGGGTCCTTGACCTCGTCCTTGGTCACCAGCCACGGGCCGATCGGCCCGAACGTGTCGCAGGACTTGCCCTTGGTCCACTGGCCCTGGCGCTCGGCCTGGAAGGCGCGCTCGGAGACGTCGTGCGCGACGCAATAGCCGGCGACATAATCCAGCGCCTCGGCCTCGGTGACATACTTTGCAGTCTTGCCGATCACCACGCCGAGCTCGACCTCCCAGTCGGTCTTCACCGAGCCGCGCGGGATCAGCACGTCGTCGTTCGGCCCGACAATAGCCGAGCTTGCCTTCATGAAGATGATCGGCTCCGGCGGCACGGTAGCACCGGTTTCGGCGGCGTGGTCGGAATAGTTGAGGCCGATGCAGATGAATTTGCCGGTGCCGGCGACGCAGGCGCCGATCCGCGGCTTGCCGGAAACCGCCGGCAGCGTCTTCGGGTCGAGCTTCGACAATATCTCGAGCGATGCCGGGTCAAGCGCCTTGCCGGCAATGTCGGTGACATGGGCGGAGAGGTCGCGGATCGTTCCATCGGCATCGAGCAGGCCGGGGCGTTCGCTCCCCGCCTCGCCATAGCGCAGCAGTTTCATGCAGTTTTCTCCCAGTTGCGACCAGAGGCCGTTTGCAAACTCGCTCCGCTGCGGCGAATGGCGTGGGTTTCGAGAACCGGAGCGGAGCGTACTTAAGTACGTGAGCACCGGAAGCGCAGAAAGCCGCATCAGGCGCCCGGCGGAGTAGGGTTTTTAAATGGCCTCTTAGATAGACCAGCCACCGTCGATATTATAAGCCTGCCCCGACGTATAGGTGGCGCCGGCCAGATAGACGGCGAGATCTGCGATTTCCTCGGGCGTGCCGAGGCGGCCCATCGGCTGGCGGGCGATGAAGGCGGCGCGAGCTGCTTCGTAGTCGCCCTGCGCATGCATGCGGTCCTGCAGCGACGGGCTTTCGACCGTGCCCGGACAGATCGCATTGCAGCGTATGCCCTTGCCGACATAGTCGGCGGCGACCGACTTGGTCAGGCCGATGACGGCTGCCTTGGTTAGGCCATAGACGAAGCGGTTCGGCACGCCCTTGGTCGAACTGGCCAGCGACGCCATGTTGATGATCGAGCCGTCGCCGCGCTCCAGCATGCCGGGCAGCACGGCGCGGATGGTGCGGATCATCGAGCGGACATTGAGATCATAGGCAAAGTCGAGATCGCCGTCCTTCATCTCGAGGATCGAGCCGGAATGGACGAAGCCGGCGCAATTGAACAGCACGTCGACGGCGCCGATCTCGGCAAACGCGGCGTTCACCGCCTCGTCGTTCAGCACGTCGAGCTTGCGGGTCTTGATACCGGGCGTCTTGCCGAGGTCGGCGAGCACCACCTCGTTGATGTCGGTGGCATGGACGACGGCGCCGGCCTTGGCGAAAGCCAGCGCACTTGCCCGGCCGATGCCTTGCGCCGCCGCCGTGACGACAACGATCTTGCCTGTCAGATCCGCCATGCTTCTCTCCTCGCCCGTCTGTGATCGTTCGGCTTTTTACCGGCACAAGGCCGGGGCGCAATGTGCCAGCCGGGCAGTACCATCCCGCCTGTTTCGATATTCGCCCTGCCAACCAAATGTTTTTTCTCGGTAAAGAACATTTGTTGGCCCGTCAAGCCCGGACGTCCCTCCGGGACACTCAGTCGCCGTAGGGCACCCAGACGTTCTTGACCTCGATCGCACGGCGCAGCAAGGCATCGCCGGCTGCTTCGTTCGAGGGCCAGTCGAGGCTGTGGCCGTTGCCGGTCCAGACGCGTTTGAGATTGCCGATGGACTCGGCCTCGGCCTTGGCGCAAGTCTCGGCATCGGCGAACACCCAGAGCCCGTCGACATCGTCATGCTTGGCCAATACGCCGGCAAGCTCGGCGCTACGGCCGGTAACGATATTGATGGCGCCTGCGGGAACGTCGGAATATTCGATGACCTGGTAGAGGTCGGTGGCAAGCAGCGGGTATTTTTCGGATGGCACTGCGACTACGGTGTTGCCCATGGCAAGCGCCGGCGCCACCAGCGAGATCAGGCCAAGCAGAGGCGCATTATCCGGCGCGATGATGCCGACGACGCCGACTGGCTCGTGCAGCGCCAATGTGACGGCGCGGGCCGGCGGCTGGTGGACGCGGGCCTCGAATTTGTCGGCCAAGCCGGCATAGAGGAAAAGGCGCTCGATCGACAGCTCGACCTCGTCACGCGCCGCCTTGGCGGTCGCGCCGGTGAGCTGGGTCAAACGGGCGGCAAACTCGTCGGCGCGGCCGGAAAGGTTTTCGGCCAGGTAATAGAGCACCTGGCTGCGGTTGTAGGCGGTCGCCTCCGGCCAGGCCTTGCAGGCGCGCGCGGCCGCGACGGCGTCACGGATATCCTTGCGGTTGCCGAGACCCATCTCGCCGGCAAGCTTGCCCTTGGCGCTGGCGATGGCGAAGGAATAATTGCCGTCCGGCCGGACCTGCTTGCCGCCGATGAACAGCTTTGCCGTGCGGTCGATGGCGCCACCTTCCGCCTGCTCGACAGGTCGGGCCGAAGACGTTGCCGGTTTGATGATCGGGCCGAGCGGCAGTTTTGCCGAGAGATATTCGAACATGCCCTCGCGCCCGCCTTCGCGGCCAAAGCCGCTCTCGCGGTAGCCGCCAAAGCCGCAGGAGGCGTCGAACATATTGGTGCCGTTGACCCAGACGACGCCGGCCTTCAATTGCGGCGCGACGTGCAGGGCAAGATTGATGTTCTCGCTCCACACCGAAGCGGCCAGGCCATAGCGTGTGTTGTTGGCGAGCTCGATCGCTTCCTCGGTGTTGCGGAAGGTCATAGTGGCGAGCACCGGCCCGAACACCTCTTCCTGTGCCAAGATGTTAGCCGGCGAAACACCGGTCGCCAGCGTTGGCAGATGGTAATAGCCCGCGGCGGGCAGTGCCGAGTCCGGCTGCCAGCAGATCGCGCCCTGCTTGGCGCCTTCGGCGATCAGGCCCTTGACGCGATCGAGCTGAGTCAAATCGACCAGCGGGCCGATATCGGTGTTCTTGTCGAGCGGACTGCCGATGCGCAGCCGGCTCATCCGCGTCTTGACCTTGGCGATGAAGGCGTCGGCGATGCCTTCTTGCACCAGAAGGCGCGAGCCGGCACAGCACACCTGGCCCTGGTTGAACCAGATGCCGTCGACCAGACCCTCGACGGCGCTGTCGAGGTCGGCATCCTCGAAAACGACGAATGCCGACTTGCCGCCAAGCTCCAGCGACAGTTTTTTGCCCGAGCCGGCAGTGGCCTTGCGGATGATCTTGCCGACCTCGGACGAACCGGTGAAGGCAATCTTCTGGACGCCGGGATGGTTGACGATGGCTGCGCCCGCCTCCGGCCCGCCCTGGACGATGTTGACGACGCCCTTCGGCACGCCGGCGCGTCCGCAGATCTCGGCAAACAGGATCGCGGTGAGCGGCGTGAATTCCGCGGGTTTGAGCACCACGGTGCAGCCCGCAGCGAGCGCCGGCGCGATCTTCCAAGCGAGCATCAAGAGCGGGAAGTTCCACGGGATGATCTGGCCGACGACGCCGACGGCCTTGTGGCCGGGAAAATCCCTGTCCAGCGCCTGCGCCCAGCCGGCATGATGGATGAAATGGCGGATCGCCAGCGGCACGTCGATGTCGCGGCTTTCGCGGATCGGCTTGCCATTGTCGATCGATTCCAGCACCGCGAACAGCCGTTGGTGGCGCTGCATGGCGCGGCCGATGGCGTAGAGCACTTTGGCGCGTTGATATCCGGTGCTGGCGCTCCATTTCGGCTGCGCTTTTGTGGCCGCCGCAACCGCCGCGTCGATATCGGCGGCACGGGCATACGACACCTTGGCCAGCAGCTTTCCCGAGGACGGATCGCTGGTGTCGAAGGTTTTGCCTCCGCTGGCTGCCTTCCAGTCGCCGCCGATGAACAGCGCTTTGCCGAAATCCCGCGCGGCAAGCCACGCATCGGCCTCGTTGCGCGCCTCCGGCGCCGGGCCGTATTCCATGGCGTGATAGCGTTCGAGGATGTTCATGAAGTGCTCCGAATCACGCCATCGCGTGGCGATGATTGGCCGAGTAGTGGCCGGTCAGATGATGCTCGAGCTGGCGCTCGATATCGGTCAAAAGGCTCGATGCTCCGAAGCGGAACAGCTCCGGCTCCAGCCACGGCCGGCCCAGTTCTTCTTTCATCAGCACCAGCCAATCGAGCGAGGCTTTTGCCGTGGAAATGCCACCGGCCGGCTTGAAGCCGATGAGATAGCCGGTTTCCTCGAAATAGGCGCGGATAGCGCGCACCATGGCAAGGCCGACCGGCAGCGTCGCGTTGACGCTTTCCTTGCCGGTCGAGGTCTTGATGAAATCTGCACCCGCCATCATCGCCACCATCGAGGCGAGCATGACGTTGCGCAGCGTGGCGAGGTCGCCGGTACCGAGGATCACCTTCAGATGCGCCTCGCCGCAAGCGGCGCGCATCGAGACGATCTCGTTATAAAGCTCCTGCCATTTCGCCGCGAATACCAGGCCGCGCGGGATGACGACGTCGATCTCGTCGGCGCCGTCGCGGACCGATGCTTCGATCTCTTGCAGGCGCGTCGAAAGCGGTGCAAGGCCATGCGGGAAGGCGGTCGAAACGGCGGCGACATGGACGCCGCTGCCGCGCAGCGCTTCTACGGCGGTGGCGACGAAGGGATGATAGACGCAGATCGCCGCCGGGCGGATCTTTTCACCAGTAATGCCCAGCCCCTCGACGATGTCGCGACGGAACGGGTTGACTGCCTTGGCACAGAGCCTGCGCACGCGCTCTTCCGTGTCGTTCGAGTTCAGCGTCGTCAGGTCCATGCAGGCGACCGCGCGCAGCAGCCAGGCCGCCTGGTTATCGGCCTTGATCGAGCGTCTTTTGGTCAGGCTGGCGACGCGGCGTTCCAGCGCCGAGCGGTTGACGCCGCGCATCGATTCCATGAAGCCGAGATCGAGCCTCATGCCGGGATTGCGAGCAATGCCATGGGCTTGCGGCATCGGCGCATTGGCGGCGGCGCGCGCCGGCAGCGGCGTGATCTTGGACGTGCCGAGATCGGTTTCGCGGATTGTGCTGCTCATCTCCTGCCCCTTGTTCAGCGACTTATGCCGAAGATAGACCGTGAAGCAGCGCTTCACGAGTCCTTCAAGCGGTCATAACGGAAAAAGACAGTCAAGGCAGCCGATTTTTGACCGCATGATCAAAATCAGGGTCTCGAACCAGTGGACGCTGAACTGCGCGTCTCAGCCGACGAAGGCGCGCTCGACGACGAAGCTTGCCGGATGGTGCAGCGAGCCTTCCTGGAAGCCGAGGCTTTCGGCCAGTTCCTTGACGTCCTTGAGCATATGCATCGAGCCGCAGATCATGATGCGGTCGGTCTCGGGATTGAGCCTGTCGATGCCGAGATCGGTGTAGAATTTGCCCGAGCCGATCAGCGCGGTGATGCGGCCCATGCGCACGGAGGTCTCGCGCGTCGTCGAATTATACAGCGTGACGCGGCCGCCGGTCAGTTCGCCGATCAGCGGGTCCTTCTCAAGCGCTGTCACCAGCTCCTGGCCGTAGGTGAGCTCGGCATTGTCGCGGCAGGTATGGGTCAGGACCACCTGCTCGAACTTCTCATAGGTGTCGGGATCGCGCAGCAGGCTGGCGAAGGGTGCGATGCCGGTACCTGTCGAGATCATGAACAGGCGCTTGGCCGGCGTCAGCGCGTCGACCACCAGCGTGCCGGTCGACTTCTGCCGCATGATGACTGTATCGCCGATCCCGATTTTCTGCAGCTCCGAGGTAAGCGGGCCGTCCGGCACCTTGATCGAGAAGAATTCGAGTTCGTCGTCCCAGGACGGGCTGGCGATCGAATAGGCGCGGAACACTGGCTTCTCGGCATTGGGCAGGCCGATCATGACGAATTCGCCGGAGCGGAAGCGCAGCGACTGCGGCCGGGTGATGCGGAACGAAAACAGCCGGTCGGTATAATGCTTCACCGAGACGACGGTTTCGGCATAGACATTGGCCGGTATCGGGAACTGCAGCGGCCGGGCGCCGGCTGTGTTGAACGCGGATGTGGTGTTCATCAAACCTAACCTTCTGGGCCGGCTCAGCGCCGGCGCCAAATCTCCACCTGCGCGCCCGAACCGGTCAGGTTCCAGCGTGCCGTTTGCACACTCCGAAGCGGTAAGCTCTTGTGTCCGGAATTTATTAGTATACAAACGATATTTGCGTCAAGACGCCACCGTAAAACAGCTTTCCAAACTAAGGCATCTAGGCAGTTCGGGCATTTCGGGTTTCGACAATGGGACAGAATTTTTCGGCGCAAGCGCTGGATTCGACTGGCGGCGTCGTCGCCGGCATCGATGTCGGCGGAACTTTTACCGACCTGCTTCTGATCGACGGCCGTGACGGTGGCCGGGTGCATATCGCCAAGACCCCGACCACGGTCGACAACCAGGCGTTCGGCGTCGTTGCAGCACTTGGCGCCACCGGCTTTCCGGTCGACGGCATCGACCTCATCGTGCACGGCACGACGACCACCACCAACGCGGTCCTGGAGCGCCGGCTGGCCAAGACCGGCATGATCACCACGCGCGGCTTTCGCGACGTCATCGAGCTTGGCCGGCGGACACGGCCGCAGGCCTATGGCATGACGGGCACGTTCGTCCCGATCATTCCGCGCAATCTGCGGCTCGAAGTGTCGGAGCGGGTCGAGGCCTCGGGCGCGGTGCGCATCCCGCTCGACGAGGCCGATATGCGGACAGCGATTTCACAACTGATCGCAGCCGGCTGCGAATCCCTGGTCATCCATTTCCTGCATTCCTACGCCAACCCGGCGCATGAGCGGCGCGCCGCCGAGATAGCGGCCGAGCTTTGGCCGAACGGCTACATCACGACAGGCCACGCCCTGCTTTCGGAAGCGCGCGAATTCGAGCGCGGGGTGACCGCTTCGGTCAACGCTTCGGTGCAACCGATCCTCGAACGCTATGTCGAGCGGCTGCGCAAGGAGCTGGCGTCAAAAGGCTACGCCCGCGACTTCCTGATCATGAACGGCAATGGCGGCATGATCTCGGCCCGCTTTGTCACACGTGAGTCGGCCAAGACCGTCATGTCCGGCCCCGCTTCCGGCGTCATCGCTGCCGCCTATACCGGAAAACGCGCCGGCTTCGAAAACCTGGTCACCTATGACATGGGCGGCACCTCGACCGACGTGGCGCTGATCCGCAACGCCGAGCCGGCGGTGTCGAACGAGATCGAGATCGAGTATGCGATGCCGATCCACGTGCCGATGGTGGCGGTGCATACGGTCGGCGCCGGCGGCGGCTCAATCGCCCACGTCGATGCGGCAGGCCTGATCCAGATCGGCCCGGAAAGTGCCGGCGCCAATCCCGGCCCGATATGCTACGGACGCGGCGGCTTGGAGCCGACCATCACCGACGCCAATCTGGTGCTCGGCAGGCTGGCGCCGAAGAAGCTGCTCGCGGTGGAAAACCCGGTCACCGTCGAACGGGTCACCGGCATATTCGAGGACAGGATCGGCCGCGCCACAGGCTTGTCCGGCGTCGAGGCGGCGGGTGCGGTGCTGCGGCTCGGCAACGTGAAGATGGCCGGCGCCATCCGCATGGTCTCGGTGTCGCGCGGCCACGACCCGCGCGATTTCGCGCTGTTCGCCTTCGGCGGCGCCGGGCCGCTGCATGCGACGGCATTGGCGCGCGAACTAGGCCTGCCGAAAGTGCTGGTGCCGGCGCGGCCAGGCATCACCAATGCTCTCGGCTGCGTCGTCGCCGATCTGCGCCATGATTTCGTCAACACGGTCAATCAGTCGGTGCCCAGTCTCGATGAAACCCAGCTTCATGAGACATTGGAACGGCACCGAAACGAAGGCGAGGAGCTGATCGGCAAGGAGGCGGTGAAGCCGGAAATGATCCGCGTCACGCATTCCGCCGACATGCAGTTCGTCGGCCAGACGCATATCATCAACGTGCCGCTGCCGTCGTCTGCGGTGACACGCGAGGGACTGCAGCACCTGTTCGAGAAGGCCTATTTCGCCCGCTTCAAGGTCCAGTTGCCGGAAATCCGCGCCAATCTGGTCAACCTCAACACCTCGGTCACCGGCGTGCGGCCGGCAATCGATCTGTCCCGGCTGATCGACCCGGCTGGGCGCGCCAAAACGCTCGAAGAGGCGCGGCGCGAGATCCGGCCTGTCTGGTATGGCGGGCGCTGGTACGACACGCCGGTCTACAGCAGGGAAAAGTTGCCGCTCGACGCAACAATCGAAGGTCCGGCGATCCTCGAACAGATGGACGCGACGACTGTGCTGGAGCCCGGCGACCGGGCGCGATCGGATGCCGACGGCAACATCATCATCGACATCGGTGAGGCCTGAGATGGCGCAGCTCGACACCATTACGCTTTCGGTCCTCCAGGCGGCCCTGCAGCAGGTCTGCGACGAAATGGACCTGACGTTTTCGCGCGCCGCCTTTTCGCCTGTCATCGCCGAGGCCAATGACCGTTCGGATGGCATCTATTCGGCAGTCGATGGTTCGCTGATCGCGCAAGGCAGCCAGGGCCTGCCGGTGTTCGTCGGCGTCATGCAGTATTCGACCAAAACGGTGATCGAGATGATCGCCGAAGGACGCTGCCTGCCGCCCGAGCCGGGCGATATCTACATCGTCAACGATCCCTATCTCGGCGGCACCCATCTGATGGATGTGCGCTTCGCCATGCCGGTCTACCGGGACGGGAAGATCTTCTGCTGGCTATCGAACACCGGCCATTGGCCCGACATTGGCGGTTCGGTGCCGGGCGGATTCTCCGCCTCGGCAACGGCGGTCGAGCAGGAAGGCTTGCGGTTGCCGCCGGTGAAACTGTTCAAGAAGGGCGTGCTCGACCCGGAGATCTACGCCATCATCTGCTCCAACATCCGTGTCGCCGACCAGCGTATTGGCGATATCCGCGCGCAGGCGGCTGCACTGCTGATCGGCCAGGACAGGCTTAACGGAATCCTGGATCGTTACGGAGATGGAACGGTTGTCGAAGCGATCGACGAATTGCGGCGCCGCGCCGCTGAACAGATGCGCGTCAACATATCGGCCATTCCCGACGGAATCTATCGCTCGCGGGCCTTCGTCGATTCAGACGGCGTGGTAAACGAGCCGCTGACTATCGCGCTGGCGGCCGAAAAACAGGGCGACACGCTCAGCTTCGACTTCTCGGGCTCATCACAGCCCTGCGCTGGGCCGATGAACAGCGTGCTGGCGACGACCTTGTCCTCGGTCTATCTCGCCATGCGGCACATTTTCCCCGATGTGCCGATCAGCGCCGGCGCCTTCGAGCCGCTGATCGTCAAGCGGCCGGAAGGCACCTTCCTCGACGCCAAATATCCGCGGCCGGTATCGGGCTGCGCGGCTGAGGTTTCGCAGCGCATCGCCGAGGCGGTGTTCGCGGCGATGGTGCAGGCCCTGCCGGACAGGGTGACGGCGGCTCCGGCTGGCTCCAGCGGCAATTTCGCGCTCGGCGGCAACGATCCGGTCCGTGGCCGCGATTATGTCATGTACCAGATCTCCGGCGGCGGCTATGGCGGCAATGCCGGTCACGACGGCCTGACCAATGGCTGCTCTACCATCGGCATCTCCAAGTCGCCGCCGGTCGAGATCATGGAGCAGGCCTTCCCGGTGCTCTACCGGCATTATGCGCTGCGCGAAGGCTCGGGCGGCGCCGGCAAGCACCGCGGCGGGTTTGGGCTCGCCTATGAGGTAGAGATCCTGCGCGGCGACGCCCGCGCCTCTTTCGTCATGGATCACGGCCGCTTCGGCCCGCAAGGCGCGCTCGGCGGCAAGGACGGCGCGGTCAACACGGTCACCGTGTTCCGCAACGGCGAGGAACATGTGCCGCCGCACCTCTCCAAGGAGCAGGACATCGCGCTGAAGGCAGGCGACCGCGTGCGGGTCGGCACACCGGGCGGCGGCGGCTACGGCGATCCGTTGCAGCGGGACGCCGATCTGGTGTCGAGGGATGTCGCGCTGGGCTATTACACGCCCGCAGAAGCCGCCGAAAAGTTCGGCGTCGCTCTCTCGGCGGATGGATTGGGGATCGACCGGGCAGCCACGGAAAAGAGGCGCGCCGGCTGACGGCGCGGCCCCGGATTTCCCTCATTTGCGGCCAACGATCAGTTGCGGTGGTCCAGCCTCGCGACCAGCCGGTCGCCGGCCCACTGGATGCCGCAGACCAGGATGATCAGCACAATGACAACGGCGATCATGACGGACGTCTCGAAGCGCTGGTAGCCGTAGCGGATGGCGAGGTCGCCGAGGCCGCCGGCGCCTCGGGCGCCGGCCGGGGCCGCGGCGCCGATCAGCGTCACCAGCGTCACCGTGAAGCCGGCGACGATGCCCGGCAACGCTTCCGGCACCAGCACCTCTCGAATAATCGTCCAGCGGTTGCCGCCCATGGCGCGTGCTGCCTCGATCAGCCCGTGGTCGACCTCGCGCAGCGACACTTCGGCGATCCGGGCATAGTAGGGCGTCGCCGCGATCGACAGCGGCACGATCGCTGCCCAGGTGCCGATCGAGGTGCCGACGATCAGCCGCGTCACCGGGATCAGCGCGACCAGCAGGATGATGAAAGGCACCGAGCGGAAGCCGTTGATGACAGCGCCAAGCGCGCGGTTCACCCACAGGTTTTCGGCGATGCCGCCGCGGTCGGTGGCGACCAGCGCCAGGCCGAGCGGCAGCCCGAAAATCAGCGAGACGAGGCCGGAGGCGGCCGTCATCAGGATCGTTTCCCAGATTGAACGGACGAGAAGCTCAAACAGAACCGGCGACATGGCCAAGCACCTCCACCCGCGCTTGGCGGGCTTTCAAGAACGCGATCACCTCTGCCAGGTGAGCTTCATTGCTGCCGGCGACCGCCACGAACAGTGTCCCGACAGGCTGCTGCTGGACGTGATCGATGCCGCCATGCACGAGGCGGAACGAGCCGGGAACTGCCGAGGCAAGATCGGACAAAAGCGGGCTTCGCGCGGCCTCACCGGCCACGTCGATCCTGAGGATCGCCTCCACGCCGGCGTTCTGCGTTAGCTGGCTTGCGATCTCCGCCGGCAATTGCGGCCGGATGCCGCCGAGCAGGCTTTGTGTGATCGCCGATTTCGGGTCGGCAAAGACCGACCACACCGGCCCTTGCTCGACGATCCGCCCAGCGTCGATCACCGCGACCCGGTCGGCGATCGAGCGGATCACCTCCATCTCATGCGTGATCAGCAGGATGGTCAGGCCAAGCTGCCGGTTGATGTCCCTCAGCAAGGCAAGGATGGAGCGCGTCGTCTCCGGGTCGAGCGCCGAGGTCGCTTCGTCGGACAAAAGTAGCGCCGGGCGCGCCGCAAGCGCCCGGGCAATGCCGACACGCTGCTTCTGCCCGCCCGACAGCGACGCCGGATAGGCTTTCGCCTTCTCCGACAGGCCGACGAGCTCGAGCAGCTCGGCGGCGCGCGCCAGGCGTTCGGCCCTGGGCCGGCCTTCGATCTTGAGCGGCAGCGCTACGTTGTCTTCGACCGTCTTGGCGGACAGCAGGTTGAAATGCTGGAAGATCATGCCGATGCGCCGGCGCAGCGGCTGCAATTCGCGCTCGCCGAGCCGGCTGATGTCGCGGCCTTCGATGTAGACCTGTCCTGAATCCGGCCGCTCCAGGCCGTTCAGGCAGCGTATCAGCGTCGACTTGCCGGCGCCGCTGCGGCCGATGATGCCGAGGATCTCGCCCTGGCGCACGCTGAGCGACACGCCGTCCAGCGCCGCTGTCGCGCCGAAGCGGCGTTTCAGCTCGATGAGGCGCACGACATCGTTCGGTCCGGCGGAGCGGCCGCCGACGGGACGCATGACTTCGGTGACCGAGGCGAAATGCTGGTTCATGAAAGTTCCTGTATTGGTGTCCCGCAAACGCGATCGCGGTCCGCGTTGAAGCGCGGACCGCTTTACCATGCCGGGCTTCGGCGCCCAGTCGAGCTCGGCATCAATAGGCGCTGATGCCGGTTCCCTTGTAGACCCGATCGAATTCGGCCTTCACCTTTTCGTTCTGATAGGAGGCGACCAATGTCTTTACCCAGGGCTGGTTTTCATTGCCGGCCTTGACCGCGATGAAATTGCGGTAGGGATTGTCGGCCACCGCCTCCTGGGCGATGCGATTCTCCGGTGTGAGGCCGCTTTTAAGCGCCCAATCCGTGTTGACTACGGCCGCGTCGAGGTCTTCCACCGAGCGCCCGACGATGCCTGCGTCCAGCTCCTTGATGACCAAGTGCTTCGGGTTTTCGGCGATGTCGGTGGTCGTCGCCAGAATGCCGGTGCCTTCCCTGAGCTTGATCAGATGTTCGCTCTGCAGGACGCGCAGTGCGCGGCCCTCATTGGACGGGTCGTTCGGCACGCCAATGACCGCGCCTTCTGGCAGGTCGGCAATCTTCGCGTACTTCTTGGAATAAAGGCCGATCGGCCAGACCCCGGTATAGCCGACCGGGACGATGTGATAGCCCTGCGTCTTGATCTGGTTGTCGAGATAGGGCTTGTGCTGGAAGGCGTTGGCGTCGATTTCGCCACGCTCGAGCGCTTCATTCGGCTGGGTATAGTCGTTGAACACCACGGTCTCGATTGTCAGGCCCCTATCCGCCGCCTGGGCGGTGACGACGCGCCAGACGTCCTCGTCCTCGCCGCTCATGATGCCGACCTTGACCGCCGTCTTGTCCTCGGCGAGCGACGGCGCAGCAAGGCTGACAATCGCAACCGCTGATGCGAGAAGTACAGCGAGACCGGCGCGCCGGTTTATACTTGCGGAGAAAAATGAGTGCAAAGTGTTGGTGTTCCCAGACATGATCTATCCCGTCGGTTCTGAAGTCGTTGCGGCCAGGCGGAGTGCCAAGCCTTGTCGGCATCATCGGGAATGCTGACCGTCGGATCAAAGCACCGTATTTCCCGCGAGATGCGAAGCCAGGAATATTCTCTCAAAGTTTCGGGCCTGGCGAGCACAGGGCGTGCTGGGATCATGCGTTCTAAGCCAATGCTGGTTCAGAAATTGTCCGGACCTCGTCTCCGCTATGAGGCCCGCCGTGCTTCGAAACGGCGGGCCTTTCTGCGTCGGGATGTCGACAATGCTGGACGCGCCGCATGTCCCTTCAAAGCGACGCGCTTGCTCACTCGATGACCTTTACAATCCTGCGCGTGCCAGGATCGACCAGGACGGTCCGATTGTCGACGACGACATAGCGGTATTTGACGTCGGGAACCTCATGAAGCTCGACGGTATCGGGCAGGGTCGAGCCGACATTGAGCTCCACGCCGGGAAGCTGGACGGACGCCAGAGGCTGCTTTTTCACATACTCGCGTACGATCGTCTCCTGCTGCGGTTCGATGACCACGTCCTGAGCGGCAGCGGCGCCGACACCCGCAAGCAGCAAAAACCCAGCCGCGGCCGCCGAAAGATGCATTCTCATGATTGTCTCCTTTCCTCGTGAGCCACCTCTGCGCTGCGCCGCGTCATGCTGTTCGCAGCGGGGTCGCTATAGGCCGGTAACGTCATCAGGTGGAGCTTGTTCCGCCACTCGGATCGCTTGCCGTTTCCCTCCATTAGTTTGGAACAAAGTTTTTTAGACGCAGTTTTGCGGGGTGAAGGGACGCGTTTTCCAAGGAGATCTCTCATGAAAGGCGTTCTGATCACCAGCATGTTAGCAATCAGCGTCAGCTGCGGGGCCGCACTTGCCCAGACGCAGCAGTCGACCGACGATCAGTCCGGCGCCAATTGTGCAGCCGGCACTGCCAATTGCCAGAACGGCGCCAAGATGGGCGAGCAGGCTCAGGGCAAGGCCGGCGCCACCACTGATCAACAGGCGCAGGGCAAACCGAAGCTGAAGACCGGCGAGCAGGCTCAGGGCAAGGCTGGCGCTACGACTGAGCAGCAGGCCACGGGCAAACCGAAGATGAAGACTGAAGAGCAGGCCCAAGGCAAGGCTGGCGCCACGACTGACCAGCAGGCTACGGGCAACACGAAGATGAAGACCGAGGAGCAAGCCCAGGGCAAGGCTGGAACCACCACCACCGAGCAGGCTCAGGGCAGCTCCAAGATGCAGACCGAACAGCAGGCTCAGGGTAAGGCTGGGACCACGACCACAAACCAGGCTCAGAGCAATACTTCTACCCAGCAGGACCAGAGTTCGACCGCTTCCATCAGCAATGTGACCGTTGAGCAGAAGACAGAGATCACTCAGGTCATCAAGGAGACGAACGTCCAACCCGTTTCCAAC